>DATGPR010000104.1:0-18468 GCA_035304725.1 Arenimonas sp. | reverse complement strand
GCCGCGCAAGCTGCTGATCGTCAGCGCCGGAGATCCGATGTGGCGCGGAGGCCTGTCCGGGCCGCGCTCGCTGTGGATGCATGCCGACCGGCCGCTGATCAGCGAGAACGGCACCAGCACGCTCACCCACGAGCTGTTCCACGTCATCACCCGCATCCGCGGCGCCGATGGCGACGACTGGATCGCCGAAGGCCTGGCCGAGTACTACTCGATCGAACTGCTGCGCCGGGCCGGCCTCGTCAGCCCCGACCGGGCCGAGCGCGCCTTCGCCTGGATGCGCCGGCACGGGCGCGAGGTGAAATCCCTGGACACCGACCGTTCGGCCGGGCCGGTCACCGCCCGGGCCGTGCAGCTGTTCCAGGAGCTGGACGCGGAGATCGGCAAGGCCAGCGGCGGCAGGAAGGACCTGGACGACCTGGTGAAACGCCTGCTGCCCCTGCGCGAGATCTCGCGCGAGGACCTGGCCCGCGAGTTCGAGGCGCTGACCGGCAGCGCCTCGAAGGTGCTGGACACGCCGCTGCTGCGCTGAGCGGCGCGTCCGGCCCTACGGCTTCTTCGGCGCGCTGCCGAAGTCCACCGTGGTTTCCGCCGCCAGCCAGGCCAGCACGGCATAGGCCGCGACCTGCTGGTCCAGCGCCGCCGGCTCGATCTTGTCGAGCGTGTCGTTGGCGGTGTGGTGGTAGTCGAAATAGTCGGTGCCGTCCTGGGCCAGCTGTGCCCACGGCGCGCCCAGGGCCGCGATCGGGATGACATCCGGGCCCGGGCCGCCGCCCTCGCGCTCGACCCTCACGCCCAGTGGCGCCAATACCTCGCCGATGCGCTCGATCACCGGCCAGGCCGCCTCGTCCACGCCGGCATGCAGGGCATAGACACGGCCGGCGCCGAAGTCGCTTTCCGCGCCCAGCTGGTGCAGGGGCACCGTGCCTTCGGCGGCGCGGGCGTCGGCATAGGCCTTGCCGCCGTACAGGCCCTGTTCCTCGTTGGCGTAGGCGATCACCCGCACGCTGCGTCGCGGCCGCCCGTCCAGGCTGGCGATCAGCGCGCCGGCGGCAGCGGTGATGGCCACGCCGGCGCCGTCGTCGATGGCGCCGGTGCCCTGGTCCCAGGAATCCAGGTGGCCGCCGATGGTCACCACTTCCTCGGGCAGCTCGCGCCCGGTGACCTCGGCGATGACGTTGTGGGAGGTGTATTCGCCGGGCAGCTCGGCGCCGATGTCCAGGCGCAGCTTCACGGCGTGGCCCGCGGCGAGCATGCGCGCCAGCTGGTCGGCGTCGGGATTGGACAGGGCGGCGGCGGGAATGCGCGGCACGTCATCGGCGTAGCGCATGACGCCGGTGTGGGCGAAGCGGTCGTTGCTGGTGCCGATGGAGCGGATGACCACCGCCACGGCGCCCTTGCGTGCGGCCTCGACGGCGCCCTGGCTGCGGGCCCCGACGGCGGGGCCGTAGCCGCGGCCGTCGCGGAAGCGCTCCATGCGGTTGCTGATGAAGGCGATCTTGCCTTCAAGGCTGCCCTCGGGCGCGGCCTTGAGTGCGTCCAGGGTGGCGAACTCGACCACCTCTGCCTCGAGCGCGCCCTCGGTGCCGATGCTGCCACCCAGGGCGGTGATCACCAGCGGCTGCGGAAAGGGCGAGACGACTTCCGCGCGCTCGTGCTGGCGCAGCCAGACGGGGAAGGTCACCGGCTCCAGCCAGACCCGGTCGAAGCCCATCTGCTCGAAGCGGGCCTTGGTCCAGGCCACGGCACGGGCATCGGCCTCGGTGCCGGCCAGGCGCGGGCCGATCTCGGTGGTCAGGCCTTCGACGAAGTCCCAGGCGAGGTTGCCGGCCAGGGCCTGCTCGCGCAGGCGCTCGGCGGTGGCGATGGCCTGGGCGTCCAGGCCGGCATCGGCGGCCCGCACGGCAGGCGAGGAGAGGGTGGAGAAAGCAAGGAAACCAGCAAGCAGACAGCTGTAAACGCGCATCCCTTCTTGTCCTGGAATGAAGGCGCCGGCCCGGAGGCCGGCGCGGTTGGCGAGCGGAGCGGTCAGCGCGACTTGAGCGCGTCGCGGATCTCGGTGAGCAGCTTCACTTCCTCGCTCGGGCCCGGCGGCGGCGCCTCGGCGGCCTCCTGCTTGCGCTTGAGCGAGTTCATCGCCTTGATGAACAGGAAGATGGCGAAGGCGATGATGAGGAAGTCGACGATGGTCTGGATGAAGGCGCCGTAGTTGAGCATCAGCGCCGGCACGGCGTTGCCGGCGGCGTCGACGCTGGCGGCGCGCAGCTCGATGGCCAAGTCGCTGAAATCGACGCCACCGACCAGCAGGCCGACCAGCGGCATGATGACGCCATCCACCAGCGAGGAGACGATCTTGCCGAAGGCCGCGCCGATGACCACGCCGACGGCGAGGTCCACGACGTTGCCGCGCATCGCGAATTCCCTGAATTCCGAGATCATGCCCATGGTGCGTCCCCGTGCTTCGGCGATATCCGCCGTCCCGGGAAATCTACACCAGAAGGCTCAGGCGATGCCGCCCTGCAGTTCGATCAGGTCGTCGAGGCCGGCACGGAAGCGGTCGCCCGGCTGCAGGGCCGCCACGCCGGCCGGCGTGCCGGTGAAGATCAGGTCGCCGGCGCGCAGGTCGTAGAGTTTGGACAGCTCGTGGATGATCTCGGCGACGGTGAACACCATCTGGTCCAGCGTCGCCTGCTGGCGAAGCTCGCCATTGACCTCGAGCCAGAGCCGGCGCGGGCCGAGCGCGCCGGCCATGTCGGCCGGCACCACCTCGCTGACCGGTGCCGAGCGGTCGAAGCCCTTGCCGGTGTCCCAGGGCAGGCCGCCGGCCTTGGCCCGGGCCTGCAGGTCGCGCCGGGTCAGGTCCAGGCCGACCGCGTAGCCGAACACCAGGGCCGGCGCGCCGTCCACCGGCACCACGCCGTCGGCGTCGCGGCCCAGGGCCACCACCAGCTCGACTTCGTGGTGCAGGTCGGAAGTGCCGCGCGGGTAGGGCAGCAGGCCGCCGCCGGGCACGGCCGCGTCGGCGGGCTTCATGAAGAAGACGGGATTGCCGCGGTCCACCGCCGCGCCCATCTCCTTGGCGTGGTCGGCGTAGTTGCGGCCGATGCAGTAGATGCGATGCACCGGGAAGCGGGCCGCGCTGCCGCGCACCGGCAGGCGGGTCGGGGCAGGGGCGGGAAAGACGGTCTGGTCCATCAGTACCTGGAGCGGGATCCGGCGCGCGGCCGGTGGGGCCTCAATGCAGGCCGAGCCGGCTGTCGGGCTTGCGCACCAGGGTGTACTCGCCCTCGATGACGTCGCTGGCCTGGGCCGGGCGGGCGCCGTCCTCGCGGTGGTTGCGCCACAGCCGGCGCAGGGCCGTGAACAGCAGCATGCCCAGGCCGATCACCACGCCGAACACCACCAGCACCGCCAGCAGCAGCACGCCGAGCAGGCCCAGCAGTACCCGCAGCAACGGGTTGCGCGGCTTGCAGGGCCGGTAGGCGAAGAGGCGGTGGAAGACGAAGGTCATCGCGGGCGTGGCAGACTACGGGGGTCGCAGTATGGCGAGCCCGCCCGTGGAAAGTGTAAGTGGATCGTTAATCCGCCTGGACGGCGAACCCCCGGAGGGGCTGTCCGAATGCGAAGTGGAACATGAGGGCGAACGGCAGTCGCTGATCGTGCTGCGCCAGGGCGCCCGGGTGCGCGCCTGGCTCAATGTCTGCCCGCATGCCGGCCGCCGGCTGGACTGGGCGCCGGGCAAGTTCCTGGTGGACAAGGAAGGCCGCCTGGTCTGTGCGGCTCACGGCGCCGTGTTCGAGATGGGCCAGGGCGAGTGCGTGGCCGGGCCCTGCAAGGGCTCTTCGCTGGTGCCGGTGCCGGTCAGCCTGGGCTGAGCCCGAGGCTCAGAACATCAGGTTCACCACCAGCAGGATGATCAGCAGGTAGACCAGGGTCAGCGGCCCGCCGACCCGCCAGAAATCGCGCGGGCCGTAGCCGGCCGGGCCGGTCACCATCGCCAGCACCGGGTTGGACACGCTCAGGAAATTGGCCGAGGCCGACAGCGCCACCAGCACGGCAAAGGCCAGCGGGCTGCCGCCGGAGGCCAGGGCCAGGTTGATCGCCATCGGCACCATGACCACGGTCGCGCCGACGTTGCCGATGACCAGGGCGAAGCCCGTCGACAGCACACAGACCGCCACCTGCAGGACCCAGACCGGCACGTCGTCGCCGATCCGCTCGAGCAGTTGCTGCGCCAGCCAGGCGGCGGTGCCGGTGGAATCCATGGCCCAGCCCAGCGGGATCAGGCAGGCCATCAGGAACACGGTCTTCCAGCTGACCGCGGCATAGGCCTCATCCATGTTCAGCACGCCGGTCAGCATCATGGCGGCGGCGCCGGACATCAGCGCGATCGGCACCGGCACCAGGGTGGTCAGGGCCAGGGCCATGGCGCCGATGAACACGCCCAGGGCCCACCACAGCTTGTGCGGCCGCTGCTCGCCCTTGGGATAGTCGGTGACCACGACGAAGTCGCGGCTGCCGCTGGCCTGGGCCAGGTCGGTCCAGATGCTGTGGAAGACCAGCATGTCGCCGGCCTTCATCGGCATGTTGCGGATGTTCTCGCGCCAGACCTGGCCCTCGCGGTTGATCGCCAGCAGGCTGATGCCGAAGCGCTTGCGCAGCTGCAGCTGCGCCTGGGTCTTGCCGATGAAGGACGAGGTCGGCGGGATCACCGCCTCGGAAATGCCCGAGCGGCTGGGATTGAACAGGTCGGCGAAGTTGCGCAGCCGCGCCGACATGCGCAGCAGGTTCTTCTGCGCGTAATCCTGCACCTCCTCGCGCGGGCCCATCACGCCCAGCACGCTGCCCACCCAGATCATCTGGTCGGCCGGCGGCGCCAGCCGGGCCTCGTTGCCGCTGAGCAGGGCCAGCAGCAGCGGCGCGTCCTTCTGCGCCTCGGCCTCGCCGACGCTCATGCCCACCAGCGGGCTTTCCGAGGTGACGGTCAGTTCGAAGACTTCGCCCTCGATGCCGTAGGCCTGGGCGAAGTAGCTCTGGGTGCGGCCGGGGGCCACGCCCTTTTCCTCGCCCACTTCCTTGCCGAGCAGGCGGCGGCCGAAGCCGCGGAAGTAGGCGGCGCCGGCCACCAGCAGCAGCACGCCGATCGGCAGCGGCGCGAACATCTCCAGCGGCTCAAGGGTGGCCGCGCCCGAGGGCAGGTTGCGGTTGGCGGCCACCAGCAGGTCGTTGAGCATGATCAGCGGCGAGTTGCCGATCATGGTCAGGCTGCCGCCCAGCACGATGGCCGCCGCCACCGGCATCAGCAGCCGGCCCAGGCCGATGCCGGTGCGGCCGGACAGGCGCGAGGCCACCGGCAGGAACAGGGCCATCACCGACGGGTTCTGCATGAAGCCGGAGGAGAATCCGGCCAGGGCCGAGGTCAGCAGGATCAGCCGCTCCTCCATGCCCTTGGATACCCGCAGCAGCCAGTTCGCCACCCGGTGCAGGGCGCCGGTGCGGTCCAGGCCGGCGCCGAGGATCATGGTGGCCATCACGCTGATGACGGCATTGCCGGAGAAGCCGTCGAAGATCTGGCTCGCCGGCACCAGCCCGGTCAGGCCCAGCACCACCAGCACCACCAGCGCCGTGGCGTCGGCGCGGATGCGCTCGAACATGAACATGCCGATGGTGAAGCCGACCAGCCCCAGCACGATCACCATGTCGCGGGTCAGGGCCAGGCCGGTCTCCATGGGCGGGGCTTACTCCTGGATGCGGTCGTACAACAGGTCCCAGACACCGTGGCCGAGTTTCAGGCCACGGGCCTCGAAGTGGGTCTGGCGGCGCCATTCCGGCCGCGGCAGGCTGCGGCGCGGGCCGGCCCGGTTGCGCAGGCGCGGTTCGGCGTCGAGCACGTCCCACATGTGTTCGGCGTAGGGCTGCCAGTCGGTGGCCAGGTGCAGCAGCCCGCCCGGACGCAGGCGCTGGCACAGCAGGTCCACGAAGGGCGGCTGGATCAGCCGCCGCTTGTGGTGCCGCTTCTTGTGCCAGGGGTCCGGGAAGTAGATGCGCACCTCGTCCAGCGAGCCGGGCGCGAGCTCCTCGCGCAGCACCTCGACCGCGTCATGCTGGTAGACACGCAGGTTGCGCAGGCCTGCGGCCGCGGCGGCGTTGAGCAGGCGGCCGACGCCAGGGCCGTGCACTTCGATGCCGATGAAATCGCGATCCGGCTCGCGTTCGCAGGAGAACAGCAGTTGCTCGCCATTGCCGAAGCCGATCTCGACCACGCGCGGGGCCTGGCGGCCGAACACGGCATCGAAGTCGCGCGGCTGGCCCCGGTAGTCCAGGCCGTAGATGGGCCAGTGCAGCTCGAAGGCGCGCTTCTGCGCCTCGGTCTGCCGGCCCTGGCGGAGCACGAAGCTGCGGATCGGGCGGTGCCGGAGGCTTTCCTGGCGGGAGTCCTGGTCGCGGGCGTCGGACATGGCCGCGGCCGCGCTCACAGGAAGTGCCCGTCCACGGGCGAGGAGGCGTTGGCGTGCCGTTTCTTCGGGATGCGGCCGGCCAGGTAGGCCTCGCGCCCGGCCTCGACGGCCTTGCGCATGGCGCTGGCCATCAGCACCGGGTCCTTCGCGCCGGCGATGGCGGTGTTCATCAGCACGCCGTCGCAGCCCAGCTCCATGGCGATGGCGGCGTCGGAGGCGGTGCCGACGCCGGCGTCCACCAGGATCGGCACCTTGGCGTTCTCGACGATCTCCAGGATGGACCAGCGGTTCTGGATGCCCAGGCCCGAGCCGATCGGCGCCGCCAGCGGCATCACCGCCACGCAGCCGATCTCCTCCAGGCGCTTGGCCAGGATGGGGTCGTCGCTGGTGTAGACCATCACCTGGAAGCCTTCGGCGACCAGGATCTCGGCTGCCTTCAGCGTCTGCACGACGTCGGGGTAGAGGGTCTTCTGGTCGCCCAGCACCTCGAGCTTCACCAGCGAGTGGCCGTCCAGCAGCTCGCGCGCCAGCCGGCAGGTGCGCACCGCGTCCTCGGCGGTGTAGCAGCCGGCGGTGTTGGGCAGGATGGTGTAGCGGTCCGGCGGCAGCACATCCAGCAGGTTGGGCTCGCCGGGGTTCTGGCCGATGTTGCTGCGGCGGATGGCGACCGTGACGATCTCGGCGCCGGCGGCCTCGGTGGCGCGGCGGGTTTCCTCGAGATCCTTGAACTTGCCGGTGCCGGTCAGCAGGCGGGAACGGTAGGTCTTGCCGGCGATCACCAGGGGATCGGCGGGCGGGGCGGCTGCGGCGGGTTCCATGGCCCGGATTATGGCCCGTCAGGGCGTCCGAGTTAACCCTTTCTTAAGGGCAGCGTTCAGCCGCCGCCGATGGCGTGGATGACTTCGACCCGATCGCCCTCGGCCAGGACCTGGTCGGCATGCCGGCTGCGCGGCACCACTTCCAGGTTCAGCTCGACCGCGACCTTGCGGCCGCCGTATCCGGCCAGGTCCAGCAGCCCGGCCACCGTGGTGCCGGCAGGCACCTCGCGGGGTTCGCCATTGAGCAGGATTTCCATGCCGGCAATGGTAGCCGGGATCGGCCGGCGGGAGATTGCGGCGCCGCCGTCGGGCTCCGCATAATCGGTGCCGACCGCGGGTGTAGTTCAATGGTAGAACCTCAGCTTCCCAAGCTGATGACGTGGGTTCGATTCCCATCACCCGCTCCATGATCCTGACGGCGGCCCTCCGGGGCCGCCGTCGCCATCTCCGGCCCGTGCCGTGGAGGTACGCATGCCTCAGCCCGTCAGACTGGGCTGGCGCGAATGGGTGGCCCTGCCCGCGCTGGGCATCCTCGCCATGCGCGCCAAGATCGACACCGGCGCGCGTTCCTCGGCCCTGCACGTCGAATTCCAGGAAAGCTTCCGGCGCGAGGGCGCGGAGTGGGTGCGCTTCGCAATTGCCACCGGCGTGCACGGCGTTGGCCAGAGCCTGGCCGAGGCACCGGTGCTGGACCGGCGCCGGGTCACCGATTCGGGCGGCCACAGCAGCGAGCGGGTCTTCATCCGTACCACGCTGCGGCTGGCCGGCCTGGCCTGGGAGGCCGAGGTCAACCTGACGCAGCGGCGGAACATGCTCTTTCCCATGCTGCTGGGACGTACCGCCCTGGCCGGGCGCTTCCTGGTGGATCCGGCCGCATCCTTCCTGCATGGCGAGGAGCCGCCGCTGCCATGAAGATCGCCATCCTCTCGCGCAATCCACGCCTGTATTCCACCCAGCGCCTGGTCGAGGCGGCGCGCGCCCGCGGCCACACCGTGCGCGTGCTGGATCCGCTGCGCTGCTACATGGCCATCGCCCCCGGCGGCTTCCGCCTGCGCTACAAGGGCCGCGAGCTCAGCGGCATCGACGCGGTGATCCCGCGCATCGGCGCCTCGGTGACCTTCTACGCGACGGCGGTGCTGCGGCAGTTCGAACTGATGGGCGCCTACACGCCCAATCCCTCCGACGCCATCCTGCGCGCCCGCGACAAGCTGCGCTGCCACCAGATGCTGGCCGGCGAGGGCCTGGGCCTGCCGCTGACCGTGTTCGGCGACAACCCGGACGACACCGAGGATCTGCTCGGCCTGCTCGGCAAGCCGCCGCACGTGGTCAAGCTCAACGAGGGCGCGCAGGGTACCGGCGTGGTGCTGGCGGACACCGCCGGCGCCTCGCGCAGCCTCATCGAGGCCTTCCGTGGCCTGTACGCCAACTTCGTCGTGCAGGAGTTCATCGCCGAGGCCAAGGGGGCCGACCTGCGTGCCTTCGTGGTCGGCGACCGGGTGGTGGCGGCGATGAAGCGGCAGGCGGGGGAGGGCGAGTTCCGTTCCAACCTGCACCGGGGCGGGCAGGCCAGTCCGGTCCGTCTCAGTGAGGCCGAGACGGAGACGGCCGTCCGCGCCGCCCGGATCATGGGCCTGGGCGTTGCGGGCGTGGATATGCTGCGGTCGAACCGGGGCCCATTGGTGCTCGAAGTGAACTCAAGTCCGGGCCTGGAAGGCATAGAAGCGGCCTCCGGGGTGGACGTGGCCTCGGCCATCGTCTCCCTGGCCGAAACCGGGGCCCGGGAGGCCGCCCGGGCCCGGCCCGCCCGGCCGGCCAGGAGGCGGCGTGGCTTAACCAAAGGGTGAAGCCGATTTAACGGCTCCTTAATACCTCGCGGCCTAGGCTTGCCGGGCCAGTAAAGCCCATGGCCTCCTCGTCAGGTGGTTCCCACGGATTTACGGCAATCGGGGCAGTAGCAACCTTTCGGCCCGGCGAGGCGGCGAAACCGTCCCCGGGCCGTTTTCTTGCCCGGGGTGGGGTGCCCGATATGCCCCGGGCATGACCGATGTCGCATGTCCGCAAAGGCCGCGGTTGAGGCATCATCGGGCGACCACCAAGAGAGAGAGGGTTGTATGCCGAGGAAGTTCCTAATCCTGCTGCTGGCCGCGCTGGCCCCGGTCGCCCTTGCGCAACCGCAGCAGTTGTCGCTGGCCGAAGGTGAGTTTGCCGCCCAGCGCGCCAAGATCGAGCAGGATCTGAATGACGGCAAGACGTACGTCGAACTCAGCAGCGCCGATCGTGCCAAGGTGATGGAGTCGCTCAATCGCATGTCGAGCACGCTCCAGGGCGTGGAATCCGTGGACCAGCTGAGCGAAGATCAGAAGGTCCTCGTCTTCAATGATCAGGAAGTGGTCAACACCATCCTGACCCAGGCCGCCGAGGACAGCCAGCTGGTCTGCGAGCGCACCCGTCCCACCGGCAGCAATCGTCCGGTCACCCGTTGCGAGACGGTGGCCGAGCGGCGCCGCCGTCGTGAGAACGACCAGCAGAACCTGCAGCGTGCCCAGCGCGGCATCGGCCCGCCGAACAACTGAGTCGACATGCGCATCCTGGTCGTCGAAGACAATCGCGACATCGCCGCCAACCTCGGCGACTACCTCGAGGACCGCGGCCACACGGTCGATTACGCCGCCGACGGCGTGACCGGCCTGCACCTGGCCGTGGTCAACGAGTTCGACGCGATCGTCCTGGACCTGAACCTGCCGGGCATGGATGGCCTGGAGGTATGCAGGAAGCTGCGGCAGGAAGGCCGCAAGCAGACGCCGGTGCTGATGCTCACGGCCCGGGATTCCCTGGACAACAAGCTGGAAGGCTTCGAGTCCGGGGCCGACGACTACCTGGTCAAGCCCTTCGCCCTGCAGGAGGTGGAGGCAAGGCTCTCGGTGCTGGCCCGCCGCGGCAAGGCGGCCCAGCCCCGGGTGCTGAACGTGGCCGACCTCGAGTTCAACCTCGACACCCTCGAGGTCCGCCGCGGCGGCAAGCTGCTGCAGCTTAATCCCACCGCGCTGAAGATCCTGCAGGCGCTGATGGAGGCCTCGCCTTCCGTGGTCACCCGCCAGGAGCTGGAGACCCGGGTCTGGGGCGAGGAGCTGCCCGACAGCGATTCCCTGCGCGTGCACATCCATGGCCTGCGCGCCGCGGTGGACAAGCCTTTCGACAAGGCCCTGATCCAGACCCGCCACGGCATCGGTTACCGGATCGCGGATCCCGACGCCGGCTGAGGCGCCCATGCGCTATCGGCACCGGCTCCGCAGCCGAATCATCCTGTCCTTCTTCCTGTTGGGCTTCGGCCTGACCGGCCTGTTCGCGGCTGCCACCGTGCTGCTGCGCGAGCGCCTGGAGGACCAGCTGATCGGCGAGGCCCTGCTGGACAACGTCGCCGACTACGCCGAACAGTTCTACCGGGACCCGGAGAACGCCGACCTGATCGCCTTCGAGAAGATCCGCGGCGGCGTCTTCAGCAAGCGCCGCTTCGGCAACGTGCCTTTCGCCTGGCGCGATCTGCCCGACGGCGTGCACGAGATCACCGAGCAGCAGGCCGACGGCCGGGTCCGGATCTACAAGCTGGCGGTGCGCAAGGATGAGGACTACTGGTTCTTCCTCAGCTACGACATCGCCCAGGAACGGGCCAGCCAGCAGCAGCTGAGCTATGCCCTGGCCGGCGCGGTGGTGCTGTTCTCGCTGCTGTCGCTGCTGGTGGGCTGGTGGTCGTCCAAGCGGGTGATCAGCCCGGTGACCGAGCTGGCGCGCCGGCTGGAGACCATGTCCGGGCGCGAGCGGCCGGAGAAGCTTGCGCCGCACTTCGCCGACGACGAGGTCGGCCAGCTGGCGGCGGCCCTGGACGATTACGCCGAACGCATGACCTCGCTGGTCAAGCGCGACCGCGAGTTCAACTCCGACGTCAGCCACGAGCTGCGCACGCCGCTGGCGGTGATCCGCGGCGCCGCCGAGCTGATGCTGGCCAACCCGGACCTGCCGGAGAAGATGCGCCAGCGCCTGTTCCGCATCGACCGCGCCGCCCAGCAGTGCGCCGACCTGACCACGGCCCTGCTGATGCTCTCGCGCAACGAGCGCGGCACCGGCCACACGCCGCTGCGCCGGCTGGCCCTGCAGCTGGCCGAGGCCAGCCGCGCCCAGCTGGGCAACAAGCCGGTGCAGATCCGCGTCGAGGGCGGCGAGGGTGTGCACGTGGACGCGCCCGAGGCGGTGCTGTCGGTGGCCCTGGGCAACCTGGTCGGCAATGCCTGCAAGTACACCGCCGAGGGCGAGGTGGTGATCACCGTCGAGCCCGGCCTGGTGCGCATCGAGGACACCGGCCCGGGCCTGAGCGAGGAGGACGCGCTGCGCCTGTTCGAACGCGGCTACCGCGGCTCGGGCGCCGCCGGCACCGTCGGCGGCGGCATCGGCCTCTCCATCGTTCGCCGCCTCTGCGAACTCTACGGTTGGCGCGTCAGCATCATGCCCCGCCCCGAACGCGGCGCCGTCGCCACCCTCCGCTTCGCGCCGGAAGAAGAAGTCCTTTGACCCGGACTGACGCGGCAAGTCCGCGTCAGGAACCCTTCACACGTAATCCAGCCAGTCTTCCGGAACCGGCGTCTGGCCGTTGAAGATGCCGAAGAAGAGATCCTGCAGCTGGCGGGTGAGCTTGCCGGGCTTGCCGTCGCCGACCGGGCGGCCGTCGACGCTGCGGATCGGGGTGATCTCGGCGGCGGTGCCGCACATGAACAGCTCGTCGCAGAGGTAGAGGTATTCGCGCGGCAGGTCGCGCTCGACCACCTCGATGCCGTTGGCGCGGGCCAGGCGGATGATGGTGTCGCGGGTGATGCCGTTGAGCAGGGCGGCGCTGACCGGGGTGGTGTGCAGGGCGCCGTTGAAGACCAGGAACAGGTTCTCGCCGGCACCCTCGCTGAGCAGGCCGGTGCTGGCCAGGGCAATGCCTTCGCCGAAACCGAGGCGCCGCGCCTCGCGCGCCACCAGCTGGCCGCTGAGGTAGTTGCCGCCGGCCTTGGCGCCGGCCGGGATGGTGTTGGGCGCGAAGCGCTGCCAGCTTGAGACGCAGGCATCGATGCCTGCCTCGAGTACGCCCGGGCCGAGGTAGGGGCCCATGTGCCAGGCGGCGACGGCGACATCGATCGGCGTATCCGCCGACAGCCCGAAGCCGCCCAGGCCGCGGTAGGCGATCGGCCGCAGGTAGGCGCGTTCCAGGCCGTTGGCGCGGATCACCTCGCGGCAGGCCCCGGTCAGGGTGGCCTGGTCGTAGGGAATCACCATGTCGTAGATCTTCGCCGACTGGTACAGGCGGCGCAGGTGGTCGCCGAGGCGGAAGATGGCCTGGCCGTTCGGGGTCGGATAGCTGCGGATGCCCTCGAACACCGAGGAGCCATAGTGCAGGCCATGCGCCATCACATGCACGGTCGCCTCGGCCCAGGGCTTGATGCGGCCGTTGTGCCAGATGTGGCTGGGATAGGACTGGGTCATGACGGGCTCCGACGGCAAGCGTGACCGGCCGATTCTAGCCGCTGCCGCCCATTCGCCGCCTGCTCAGAATTCGATCCACCAGCAACCGGCATGCCGGCGCAGGCGGAAATCCACCACCACCGAGCCGGCATCGGCCGGGCCGCTGGCCTGGTGCACGCGCAGGCCGGTGGGCGGGCCCTCTGGCGGTGGCTCGACGGCAGGCGCGGCGAGGTCGGCGAAGACGGGGTCGGGCGCAGGCTCGGCAGCCGGCGTGAGCCATTCCAGCGCCTGCACGGGGCGGCCCACCACCCGTTCCAGTTCGTCCATCAGGAAACGGGCGCCGCCGGCGCTGGTGCCGGCCCAGTGGTAGTAGCTGGCCAAGCGGTTGACGTCGCGGGTTTCCAGGGCGGCGCGCACACCCTCGAACAGCGCTTCGGGCTTGCGCGCGCAGTCGACAGGGGTGAAGCCGGTGTCGGTGCCTTCCGCGGCCCGGGCTCCGGGATCGCCGCGGGCGGTGGCGCCCTGGTATTCGCAGGGCTGGTCGCTGTAGATGGGCTGGCCCTGCGGGCCCAGGCAGCGGTACACGCCCGCCTGCGCCCGCGTCGGCAGCGGGCCGGCCAGGGCCAGCGAGGCCAGGAACACGCAGGGCAGGGCGGCGCGCATGCCGCCAGCCTAGCGCGGGCTCAGGCCAGCCGCGACAGCACGGCCTCGGTCGGCCTGGCGAGGTTCAGGGTGTAGAAGTGCAGCTCCGGCGCGCCGCCCTCGAGCAGACGCCGGCACATCGCCGCCACCACGTCGGCACCGAACTCGCGCACGGCCTTCGCGTCGTCGCCGTAGGCCTGCATGCGCTTGGCGATCCAGCGCGGGATCTCGGCGCCGCAGGCCTCGGAGAAACGCCGCAACTGGGCGAAATTGGCGATCGGCATGATGCCCGGCACGATCGGTACGCTGACGCCGGCCCGGCGTGCCTCGTCGACGAAGCGGAAATAGGCGTCGGCGTTGAAGAAGTACTGGGTGATGGCACCGTCGGCGCCGGCGTCCACCTTGGCCTTGAAGTGGCGCAGGTCGGCCAGGGCGTCCTCGGCCTGCGGATGCGTCTCCGGATAGCAGGCCACCTCGATGCGGAAATGCTCGCCGTGTTCCTCGCGGATGAAGGCGACCAGATCGGCGGCATGGCGGAACTCGCCGGTGCGGGCCATGCCCGAGGGCAGGTCGCCGCGCAGGGCGACGATGCGGCGGCAGCCGAGGGCGCGGTAGAGCTTCAGCAGTTCGCGCAGCTCGGTGCGGGTGCCGCCCATGCAGCTCAGGTGCGGCACGGCGTCCAGGCCGTGTTCCTGGCGCAGCCGGCGCACGGTCTCGGGGGTGTAGCTCAGGGTCGAACCGCCGGCGCCGAAGGTCACCGAGACGAAGGCCGGCGCATGCGCCTTCAGCCGCGTCACGGTGCGGTCCAGCTGGGCGCGCTGGTCCTCATCCTTGGGCGGATAGAACTCGAGGCTGATGCGGGGCATGGGCGGTCCGGCGGCGGTGACCGGGCGACTATATCCCTTCATCCGGATGGATGTGAACACCAAAATGGGGTCAGGTTTACTTCCGAAGTGAACCTGACCCCGTTAAGAATCCGGGCATGAGCATCGAAATGACCGACTTCGCCCGCCGCCGCCTCTTCCCCGGAGACGGCCGCCGCACCGCCATCCAGGACATCAGCGCCGAGCAGTTCGTCGAGCGCCTGAACGCCGAGGCGCCGGTGGCCGTGCTGCCTGGCTACGCGCCCTTCTGCCGGCTGCACGTGCACCGCAACTGGACCTCGACCCGCTGCTCGGTGGTGCCGATCACCGAGGCGAACCGGCTCCAGCTGCGCACCGCCTACGAGGCCCGTACCCCGGCCGAGCTGCCGGTGCTGGTGCGCTGGTTCGAGGGCGTCGAGCCGCCGGTCGCCAACTATCTGGTGCCCATCCTCTACAGCCGCGAGCAACTGGCGAAGGAGAACACGCCGATCAGCGCCGACTGGGGCATCGTCGGCTGCCTGTACACGATGGAGCCGGCGGAGATCCCGATGGCGCCCATCACCATGATGCGCAACGCCCTGGGCGTGGAGGAGGGCGGCAGCGGCGTGCCGCTGGATCGCGAGGCCTACCTGCGTTCGGTGGCGTTCTGGGAGAAGCATGCCAACTGGCGCTGATTCTTAGTAATTTAAATCGTAAAGGAACTATAGGGTTATCCCGGGATAACTGTTGGTAAGACGGTGCTTGACAGGCATACTAGATGAACATATCGTCTTGAAATCGTAAATAAATAGTAAATCAAATGCCGCGCCCCCCCTCCGTGACCGTCCAAGATTTCCTGGCGCTGCTGGCCGAGGGGCGGCCGGTGCCGGCTTCTGCGCTGCTGAAGGAGCTGGGTGTGTCGCGCCCGGTCCTGGGCCGGCTTTACCGCGAGGCGGGCGATCAAGTTCTCAGGATTGGCCGGGCCCGGGGAACTGCCTATGCAGCCCGCGCGTCCAACGACGCCGGCACGTCCTGGCCCCTGTGGCGAATGCGAGCGGATGCCAGCATCGAAGAACTCGGCACGCTGTACTTGCTGCGCGGGGAACGTTTCCAGTTTGAGCCGGTGGGGGAGCGCCCGAATCTGCTTGCGCCCGTGGAAGAGGTCCCCGGACATTTCCCGGGCCTGCCGTGGTTCCTCGACGACCTGCGTCCCCAAGGCTTTCTGGGCCGAAGCCTGGCGCACCGGCGAGGCCCGTCCCTCGGCGTTCCCATGGACCTCAATGCCTGGCGCTTGCGGGATACCCTGCTGGCGATCACCCGAACAGGAGGCACGGGTTTCGGGGATCTGCTGCTGGGAAGCGAAGCACTGGAACAGGCCCTGCAGGAACTGGATTCGCCTTCGGATCTCGTCTCCGCCGAGGAGCGGGCGGTGCGCTATCCGCAGTGGGCAGAAGAGGTGTTGGCGGGTGAAGAGGTGGGCTCGTCACCCGGCGGCGAACAACCCAAGTTCACCAGCACGGTGATCAATGAAGACGGACGTTATGCGACGTTGGTCAAGTTCGCATCGTCCGGGCAAGACAAAACCGTCGGCAGGTGGGCCGATCTGCTCGTTTGCGAGGCGCTGGCCCTTTCCTGCTTGCGCGAAGCGGGCCTGCCCGCTGCCAAAGCCGAGCTTGTGCGGGGCGGCGCCTTCCTCTGTCTGGAGGTGCGGAGATTCGATCGCAGCCCTGACTGTTTGGGGCGATTGGGCTTCGTATCACTGCAAGCGCTGTATTCCGCCTTTGTTGGCGGGGATGGTCGTGATTGGAGCCTATCCTCGGACAATCTGCTGAGCCAGCGGTGGATAGACAGCGAAGCTGCGAGTCGGATGAAGACGCTTCACTGGTTTGGCCAATTCATTGGCAACAACGACATGCATGGTGGAAACCTGGCGTTCCACCTGACAGACTCCGGACCTCTGCAGCTGGCGCCAGTCTATGACATGCTGCCGATGTACCTGGCGCCTTCACGGACGGGCCTGCTGCGGCCAGCTACTCCTGTTGCATTGTCTGCTCCAACACGAACCGGCCAGCTGGAGCATATTGCTCGAGCTGCGACGATCGCGAAGACGTTCTGGGAGATGGTTTCAACAAGCGAAGCCATCGGGTCGGACGAGATCCGTCGCGTAGCGGAGGAGAACCTGATGGTGGTGGCGCGCTTCGCCAAGCGCTTCTCACCATAGGCGCGCAAATATGTCGCGGCATATTGCCGGACAAGAGGCAAAGACGGGCGCCCGAAGGCGCCCGTCGTCGTTTCCGGCACGGCGCCTGATGGCGCCGGCGGCATCAGTAGCGGTAGTGCTCCGGCTTGTACGGGCCTTCCACCGGCACGCCGATGTAATCGGCCTGCTCCTGGGTCAGCTTGGTCAGCTTCACGCCAATCTTCTCCAGGTGCAGGCGCGCCACTTCCTCGTCCAGCTTCTTGGGCAGCATGTAGACCTTGCGCTCGTACACGTCCTTGTTGGCCCACAGGTCGATCTGCGCCAGGGTCTGGTTGGAGAAGGAGTTGGACATCACGAAGCTCGGATGGCCGGTGGCGCAGCCGAGGTTGACCAGGCGGCCCTCGGCCAGCAGGAAGATCGAGCGGCCGTTGGGCAGGTCGTAGCGGTCCACCTGCGGCTTGATGTTGACCTTCTTCACACCCTCCAGGCTGTTGAGCTTCTCCACCTGGATCTCGTTGTCGAAGTGGCCGATGTTGCAGACGATGGCCTGGTCCTTCATCGCCACCATGTGCTCGAGGCGGATGATGTCCTTGTTGCCGGTGGTGGTGACGTAGATGTCGGCCGTGCCGAGGGTGTCCTCGACGGTCTTGACCTCGTAACCCTCCATCGCCGCCTGCAGGGCGCAGATCGGGTCGATCTCGGTGACGATGACGCGGGCGCCGTAGGCGCGCAGCGAGTGCGCCGAGCCCTTGCCGACATCGCCGTAGCCGCAGACCACCGCGACCTTGCCGGCCAGCATCACGTCCATGGCGCGCTTGAGGCCGTCGGCCAGCGACTCGCGGCAGCCATACAGGTTGTCGAACTTGCTCTTGGTGACCGAGTCGTTGACGTTGATCGCCGGGACCAGCAGCTTGCCGGCCTGGGCCAGCTGGTAGAGGCGGTGCACGCCGGTGGTGGTCTCCTCGGAGACACCCTTCCAGTCGCGCACGACGGTGCTCCAGAAGCCCGGGCGCTCCTTGGCCACGCGCTTGAGCAGGTTCTTGATCACCTGCTCCTCATGGCTGCCCGAGGGCGAGTTGACCCAGCTCTCGTCGCCCTGCTCGAGCTCGTAGCCCTTGTGGATCAGCAGGGTGACGTCGCCGCCGTCGTCCACGACCAGCTGCGGACCGAGGAAGCCGCCCTTGCCGTCCGGGAAGCTCAGCGCGTCCAGGGTGCAGTCCCAGTATTCCTCCAGGGTTTCGCCCTTCCAGGCGAATACCGGGGTGCCGGTGGCGGCGATCGCAGCCGCTGCATGGTCCTGGGTGGAGAAGATGTTGCACGAGGCCCAGCGCACGTCGGCGCCGATGTCCTTCAGCGTCTCGATCAGCACGGCGGTCTGGATGGTCATGTGCAGCGAACCGGTCACGCGCACGCCCTTCAGCGGCAGGGTGGCGGCGTGCTTGCGGCGGATCGACATCAGGCCCGGCATCTCGTGCTCGGCGATGTCCAGTTCCTTGCGGCCCCAATCGGCCAGCGAGATATCAGCAACCTTGTAATCGCCTTCCTGCGAGAAGGTCTTGGCAGCAACGTTCATTCATAGCTCCGGTGTGGTGCGAGCAGGCTCGCGTTCGCCGGGCGCCGTTGTTGCATGGAAGCCGTCCGAGCCTGGCCGTTGTGGAAGTCTACCCAACGGTCGCAGCGCCCCTCGGAACGGGCCGGTGATTATATCGCGGCGGCGGCGCAACACCGGCTGCCCAACCAACGGCAGGGGAGATTGGCGACAGAGATTGTTAAGTTGGCTGATTGCCCCGTTCCTGAGGATTGCCATGAACAAGTTCCCCGTCCGTCGTGCCAAGCGGGCTTCGGCCGTAATGGTGCTGTGTGCCGGCCTGCTGTTGGCGGTGCCGCCGGCACTGGCGCTGACCCCCGCAGCGACGCAGAAGGCGGCCCAGGGCGAAGGTTACCGGCTGCCATCGGCGGCGCTGCAGGCCGTGGTGGACGCCCCGCGTGCGCCCAGCCTGTACCTGTCCCCCAGG
>DATGPR010000103.1:0-11257 GCA_035304725.1 Arenimonas sp. | reverse complement strand
TACGTATGGAGCCGCCATGTTCGACGGACTTCGACTGCAGCACTGGAAACCCGAGGCCCGGGCCGACGGCATCCTGCTGCTCCGCCTCGACCGCGCCGGAAGCGCCGTCAACGCCCTGAACCGGGAGGTGCTGGACGAGCTCGACGGCATGCTGGAGCGGATCGCCCTGGAGCCGCCCAAGGGCCTCGTGATCATCTCCGGCAAGGCGGCCGGCTTCATTCCCGGCGCCGACATCAAGGGCTTCGAGGAAATCGCCGCCAAGGGCCAGATCGAGGACTGGATCCGGCACGGCCAGCGGGTCTTCCAGCGCCTTGCCGAGCTGCGCTGCCCGACCGTGGCCGCCATCCACGGCCACTGCATGGGCGGCGGCACCGAGCTTTCCCTGGCCTGCCGCTACCGCATCGCCAGCGACGACGGGAAGACCCGCATCGGCCTGCCCGAGGTCAAGCTGGGCATCTATCCCGGCTGGGGCGGCAGCGTGCGCGCGCCGCGCCTGCTCGGCGCGCCGGCGGCCATGGACCTGATGCTGACCGGCCGCGCCCTGTCGGCGAAGTCGGCCCGGGCCCTGGGCCTGGTGGACAAGGTGGTGCCGGCGGCCCTGCTGCTGGACGAGGCGGTGAAGCTGGCCCAGCGCGGCACGAAGCGGCCGTTCAGGCAGCGGTTCATGGCCTGGGCGACCAATACCGGCCTGGCCCGCGCCATCCTGGCGCCGCAGATCGCCAGGCAGGTCGCGCGCAAGGCCCGGCGCGAGCACTACCCGGCACCCTTCGCCCTGATCGACACCTGGCGCCGCAGCGGCGGCCTGCCCGTGCACGCGGCCCTGAAGGCGGAAGCGAAGTCGGTGGTGAAGCTGGCCGGCACGCCCACCGCGCACAACCTGGTGCGGGTGTTCTTCCTGATGGACCGGCTCAAGGGCCTGGGCGGCAAGGATCCGGCCGGGCATGGCATCCGCAAGGTACACGTGATCGGCGCCGGCGTGATGGGTGGCGACATCGCCGCCTGGTGCGCCCTGCGCGGCTTCGAGGTCACCCTGCAGGACCGGGAGATGCAGTACGTGCAGCCGGCCCTGGACCGCGCCGCCAAACTGTTCGAGAAGAAGGTCAAGGACGAGGGCAAGCGCGCCGAGACCGCCGCCCGCCTGAAGGCCGACGTCGAAGGCGCCGGCGTGGCCGAGGCCGACCTGGTCATCGAGGCCATCTTCGAGAGCCTGGAGGCCAAGCAGGCCCTGTTCGCCAAGGTCGAGGAGACGCTGAAGCCGGGCGCGCTGCTGGTCTCCAACACCTCCTCCATCCCGCTGGAGCAGCTGCGCGAGGGCCGGCGCGATCCGGGCCGCTTCGCCGGCCTGCACTTCTTCAACCCGGTGGCGATGATGCCGCTGGTGGAGATCGTCCGGCACGACCGCGTCGACGAGGACACCCTGCGCCGCCTGGCCGGCTTCTGCCGCGCCATCGACAAGCTGCCGGTGCCGGTGGCCGGCACGCCGGGCTTCCTGGTCAACCGCATCCTGGCGCCCTACATGCAGGAGGCCATCATCGCCTTCTCCGAGGGCATCCCCGGCCCGGTGATCGACAAGGCGGCGCTGAAGTTCGGCATGCCCATGGGCCCGATCGAACTGGTCGACACCGTCGGCCTGGACGTGGCGGCGAGCGTTGGCAAGATCATGGCCGACTTCAAGGGCCAGGCCCTGCCGGATGCCTTCAAGGTCGAGGAAGGCAAGCGCGGCCGCAAGGACGGCCAGGGCCTGTACCGCTGGGAGAACGGCAAGCCGGTCAAGCCCGAGGTGCCCAAGGACTACCAGGCGCCGGAAGATCTCGAGGACCGGCTCATCCTGCCGCTGCTCAACGAGGCGGTCAGCTGCCTGCACGACGGGGTCGTCGCCGATGCCGACCTGCTGGATGCCGGCGTGATCTTCGGCACCGGTTTCGCGCCCTTCCGCGGCGGTCCGATCTCGCACATCCGCGCGGTCGGCGCCGACAAGCTCAAGGCGCGTCTGGAGCAGCTGGCCGGCCGCTACGGCAGCCGCTTCAGCCCGGCGCCGGGCTGGGATTCGCTTTGAGGAAGGCCGCGCCGGCCGCGCTCAGGCGACGGCCGGCGCACTCCGCATGCACTGGCAAACGCCCTCGTGGCGGGGTCTTGCTTTCGCGGGAGGCTCAGGCGCGGCAGCCGACCAGGCGCAGCTGCTGGCCCGGCTTGATCAGGTAGGGCTGGCGCAGGCCATTGGCCTTGGCCAGGGCCACCGCGCCCTGGCAACGGTAGCGGCGCGAGATCGAGCTCAGCGTGTCGCCGGCCTTGACCCGATGGGTGCCGATGCCGGCCGAAGCCATCAGCTGCCCGGGCTTGTGCGCGGCCACCAGGCGCGCCGCCATCTCCGCGCGCGGTCCCTGCAGGCAGTGCGCCTGATAGGCCGGCGGCACCGCCACCGGCACGCGCAGCTCGGTGCCCGCGGCCAGGCTCTGGTGCGGCTCATACCGCGGATTGAGGTTGCGCAGGGCGCGGAAATAGCCGTTGCCCGGCCCGCCCACACAGATCGCCAGCTGGTAGAGCGACGCCGGCTGCTCCAGCCTGATCACCGTGGCGGCGCCCTGCACCTGCGGGAACTCCAGGCCGTAGTCCTCCGGATGCAGGAACAGCCAGGCGGCGGCCAGCACGTAGGGCACGTAATCGCGCGTTTCCGGCGGCAACTGGCCGTAGACGGCCGGATCCCAGAAGGACTTGCCGCCGGCCGTCTCCTTCAGCCGCCGGGCCCGGCCCTCGCCGCCGTTGTAGGCGGCAATGGCGAACTCCAGCTCGTCGCCCAGCTCGGCGAAGCGTTCATTGAAGTACAGCACGCTGGCGCGGGCGGCCAGCTGCGGGTCGTAGCGGGTGTCGAAGCCATCGCGCCAGCCCAGGCCGAAGCGGGCGCCGGTGGCGGGCATGAACTGCAGCGGGCCGGCGGCGCCGGCGCGCGAGACCGCGTGCACGCGGCCGTTCGATTCCTTGGCCAGGATGCCGAACAGCAGCGCTTCCGGCAGGCCCGCCTGCTCGTACTCGGGCCACATCAGGAAGCGCATGTACTGGTAGTTCTCCCAGCTGGTCATCAGCGCCGGGCGCATCCAGGTCAGCCAGTCCATCAGCGCCGCCTGCACCGGCTCGTTGAGCTCGATCAGCTCGCGCAGGTCGCGACCCTTGAGCATGGCCACGCTGCGCTGCGCCGCCGGCATCGAGGCCAGCACGCCCTCGCCGGCGCCCGGCTTCTCGCCGTTCTCGCGGCTGAAACCCTCGCCGCCGCCGGCGGCGCGCTCGGCGCCCAGCTGCAGCAGCGCGTCATAGGCGGCGACGAAGCGGCCAACGTCGCAGCCACGGATCTTCTGGCAGCGACCGGCGGCATCCAGCAGCTTTCCGGCGGCCTGGCGCATGGTTTCGCGGCCGGTTTCGGACTCACCGGCCGCCACCTGCTCCAGGCCCTGGCGATAGGCCTGGGTCGCCAGGTCGAGTTCGGCGTAAAGGGCGTCGGCGCGGCCATTGCGGGCCGCCAGCGCCTGGGGGCTGGCCAGGGCCAGCAGCAGGGCCGCCAGGGCCAGCCATCGGGACAGGGTCATGCGCGGGGTCTTGCGGAAAGATGCAGCGCGCAGCCTAGCGGCGCCCGGCACACCGCCGCAAGCATGGCGCGATCGCGACCGGAGGCTAGAATCCCTCCATTCCCGCACAGCCCGGAGCGCCTGCGATGAGCGACATCCTGATCGGCCAGGGCGAGCAGCCCGTCCGCCTGCTCGGCCGTTACGGCAACCGGCATGGCCTGGTCGCCGGCGCCACCGGCACCGGCAAGTCGGTGACCCTGATGGTGCTGGCCGAGGGTTTCTCCCGCCTGGGCGTGCCGGTGGTGATGGCCGACGTCAAGGGCGACATCGCCGGCCTGGCGATGCCGGGCACGCCCAGCCCCAAGCTGGAGGAGCGGGTCCAGGCCATCGGCATCCCCGACTACGCCAACGAGGCCAGCCCGGTGGTGTTCTGGGACCTGTACGGCAAGCTCGGCCATCCGCTGCGCACCACCGTCTCGGAAGTCGGCCCCACCCTGATGGGCCGCATGCTCGAGCTCAACGACACCCAGGCCGGCGTGCTCGACATCGCCTTCAAGCTGGCCGACGACAAGGGCCTGCTGCTGCTGGACCTGGACGACCTGCGCGCCCTGCTGGGCTTCATCGCCGAGGCGCGCAAGGAGGTCTCGCAGGAATATGGCCTGGTCAGCGCGCCGTCGGTGGCCGCCATCCAGCGCGCCCTGCTGCGCCTTGAGCAGGACGGCGGCAAGCAGTTCTTCGGCGAGCCCGCCCTGGACCTCAACGACCTCATGCGCCAGGACATGTCCGGCCGCGGCATCATCAACCTGATCGCCGCCGACCAGCTGATCCTGCGGCCGCGGCTGTATTCCAGCTTCCTGCTCTGGCTGCTGAGCGAGCTGTTCGAGAACCTGCCCGAGGTCGGTGACCTGGAGGTACCGAAGCTGGTGTTCTTCTTCGACGAGGCGCACCTGCTGTTCGACGACTGCCCGCCGGCGCTGCGGCAGCGGGTCGAGCAGGTGGTGCGGCTGATCCGCTCCAAGGGCGTGGGGGTCTATTTCTGCTCGCAGAACCCGGATGACGTGCCGAACGAGGTGCTGGGCCAGCTCGGCAACCGCGTCCAGCACGCCCTGCGCGCCTTCACCCCGCGCGACCAGAAGGCGGTGCGCACGGCCGCGGAAACCTTCGTGCCCAACCCGAAGCTGGACGTTGCGCGGGTGATCGGCGAGCTGGCGGTCGGCGAGGCCCTGGTGTCGACACTGCAGGACAAGGGCGTGCCCATGCCGGTGCAGCGCACCCTGATCTGCCCGCCGCGCTGCCGCATGGGCACGATCAGTGACGAAGAACGCGCCAGGGTGCGCTCGCGCTCGCCGGTGGGTGGCAAGTACGACACGCCGCTGAACCGCGAGTCGGCCTTCGAAGTCCTGGCCAAGCGCGCCGAGCAGGCGGCCGCGCCGGAACAGGCGCCGCCCTCGCCGCGCGCCGGCACGCCGGCGCCGAAGCAGGCCGAGGAGCCGCGCTCGAAGCTGGACGAATTCCTCTGGGGCAACAAGCGCCGTCAGGGCGCGGTGGAAGCCGCCGCCAAGTCCATGACCCGGACCGTGGCCAATGGCATCGGCCGGCAGATCCTGCGCGGCATCCTCGGCGGCTTCCTGGGCGGCAAGCGCTGAGCCCGCCGCTCAGCGGCCACCACCTCCGCCACCGCCACCACCGCCGCCGGAGGAACCGCCGCCGCCCCCACCCGAACTCGAGCCCGGGGGCGTGGCGGAAGACGAGATCTGCGAGCTGAGGGCGCTGCCCAGGGAACTGCTCATCGCGCCCAGGCTGGCGATGGAGCCGGTGCCCCGGTACCAGCCGATCGAACGCGCCGTCTGCTCGGCCTGGGCGGCGCCCACCGCGGCGGTGAAGCGCCGGGTCCAGGCTTCTTCCACGTCCAGGGCCAGGGCATAGGGCAGCAAGGCCTGGTATCGCTCGGGATCCAGCACCGGCGCCTCGCCGCCGCCCGGCGCCTTCAGCCGCGCCAGCTCGTCGCGTTCGGCCACGCCGAGGTAGAGGCGCAGGCCCTCGATGGCATCCAGCAGGCGCCTGCCTTCGGTGGTCGGCGCCTTCAGCAGCCGGGCGAAGATCGCGTGCACGATCACCGCCAGCACCAGCAGCGCGATCGTCAGCAGCAGGCCATCGCCGTCACCCAGCCAGAGCGCCAGCAGGCCGTAGCCGATCGAGAACAGCCAGGCCAGCGCCTGCGGCCCGGTATTGCGCTTGAAGTGGGACGGGTGCAGGCGCTTGTCCAGCAACTTGTGATGGGCCGTGCGGGCGCCGCCGATGACGGCGGCATTGCTGTTCTCCAGTTCGACGAGCGTGCCGGCGGAGAAGAGCCTGTCCAGCAGCGCCTTCTGCGGAGGCGGCACGGGCGCCGCATCCACGGGCGTCGGCAGCCACTCCAGCCACCAGTCACTGCGCCCACCCTGGTGGATCAGCACCCTGCCCTGCACCGCCAGCTGCACCAGGTCGGCGGCGAAGCAGCGGTCGCTGTAGCCCATCTTCCACAGGTAGCGCAGCTCGGCCGGCGACCAGCCTTCCGGCGGCTCGTAGCGCGGGAAGATGGGGCCGGCGGCCGGATCGCGTCCGACCCGGTGCCAACTGCGCAGGTACCAGGCCAGCAACAGCACCAGGCCAGCCAGGGCTACCAGGGCGCCGCGGTTGTCGTACAGCAGCCAGCCCAGGCGCTGCGCCGTGGTCGGCTCGGCGATCACGCCCTTGGGAAAGCCGATGACGACGGTCAGGCCTTCGTTCACCGACAGCGGCCGGGTGGTCTCGAACCAGGCGACGCCGTCCTCCTCCGTCCGCGCCAGGTAGTCGCGGCCCTGCGCGCCCTGCGGGCCGGTGTAGGCCTCCAGCACCATGTCCTGCGCCGGCACCGCCGCCGGCAGGCGCACCCGCGCGCTGGCCTGGTCGATGGCGAACTCCCAGCCCAGGCCGGTGACGTTCCAGTACAGCTCGTCGTGATCGGCGAAGAAACCGAGCTGGCGCGTGGTGCGGTAGCGGATGCTGAAGGTGTACTCGCGCGGCACCGGCAGGAAGTCGTCATTGCCGGTGTTCACCCGCACGCCATTGGACAGCTTCTCGGTGAACAAGGGCTCGGGCCGGCCGTCGCGCTCCACCCCCAGCACCTCGAAATCCACCACCACCCGGTTGCCGTAGCGGTCACGGTAGCGGGTGGGGAAATCACGGTAGATGCCACGGCGGATCCGCGAGCCCTCCGCCCGCACCCGGATGTGCTCGGCCACCTCCATGCCCCCATCGGGCAGCACCTGGATATCCACGTGGTACCCGCGGATCCCCTCCGCCGCCCACGCCGCCGGCGCCAGCGCCAGCGCCAGCAGCGCGATGAGGAGAAGGACCATTGGCCGCGGATTGACGCGGATGAACGCGGATGAAGCGATTGGATTCAAGGGGAGGCCGCTGCAACCCGCAGGGGCCGGATCTGACCCGTTGTCGCGGTGTGCCTTGGGGAAACTGAGCTTCATGCTTGGAAGGGCCTTATCCGCGTTCATCCGCGTCCATCCGCGGCTGAAATCCTGACGCCCGCCGACGCATCGGCCGAGGCTTCGAAGTACTCCGCTTCTTGGAAGCCGAAGGCGCGGGCGATCAGGAGGTCGGGGAAGCTGAGGACGGCGTCGTTGAGGGCGCGGACGGCGCCGTTGTAGAAGCGGCGGGCGTATTGCAGGTGGTCCTCGACTTCGACCAGGTCGCGCTGCAGGGCCAGGAAGTTCTCGCTGGCCTTCAGGTCGGGGTAGGCCTCCTGCAGCAGGAACAGCCGGCCCAGGCCCTGCTCCAGCGAGGCTTCCAGGCCCGCCAGCTCGGCCGGCGAACGGCTGGCCATGGCCCGGCCGCGAAGTTCCGCCACGTTCTCCAGCAGGGCCTTCTCGTGGCCGGCGTAGGCGCGCACTGCCTCGACCAGGCGCGGCACCAGGTCGTGCCGGCGCATCAGCTGTACGTCGATGTCGGACCAGCCGGCCCGCACCTGGTTGCGCAGCCGCACCAGCCGGTTGAAGGCGAACACGCCCCAGGCCAGCACCACTGCCAGCAGGATCCACAACACCAGGCTCATCGCGTCCCCTCCGGAAAGGTCCCCGGGGAGATTATCCACGGCCCCGCCCGTGATGTTCTGGTTATCATCGCCCCCTTCCGGCCACGCCGGCCATCCGCAGGGGTTCCGACCGCATGACCGACACCAAGCCCACCCGACGCAGCGCCATGGACCGGTTCCTGGGCATCATCGAACGCGGCGGCAACGCCCTGCCCCATCCGGCCACCCTGTTCGCCCTGCTGGCGCTGGCGGTGGTGGTCGCGTCCTGGCTGGCCTCGCTGACCGGACTCAGCGTCGCCCACCCGGCCACGGGCGAGACGGTCACGCCGGTCAACCTGCTCAGCATCGATGGCCTGCACCGGATGCTGACCGGCGCGGTCACCAACTTCACCGGCTTCGCGCCACTGGGCGTGGTGCTGGTGGCGTTGATCGGCATCGGCGTGGCCGAGCACAGCGGCCTGATCGGCGCCGCCCTGCGGCTGCTGGTGCTGTCGGCGCCGCGGGCGCTGCTGACCCCGGTGCTGGTCTTCGCCGGCGTGATGTCGAACATGGCCAGCGAGATCGGCTACGTGCTGCTGGTGCCGCTGGGCGCGCTGATCTTCCTCTCGGCCAGGCGGCATCCCATCGTCGGCATGGCGGCGGTGTTCGCCGGCGTCTCCGGCGGCTACTCGGCCAACCTGCTGATCGGCACCATCGATCCGCTGTTGGCCGGCCTGTCCCAGGAAGCGGCGCGCATCATCGACCCGGACTACACCGTCAGCCCGCTGGCGAACTGGTATTTCATGATCGTGTCGACGCCGGTGATCACCCTGCTGGGCTGGCTCGTCACCGAGAAGATCGTCGCCCCGCGCTTCCCGGAGGCACCGGTGGAGACGCTGACGACCGCCGCCGACGCCGGCCCCGACGACCAGCGCCTGAGCCCGGCCGAGAAGCGCGGCATGCTCCATGCCGTCGTTGCGACCGGCGTGTTCACCCTGCTGCTGGTCTGGGCGGCGATGCCGCACGACAGCCTGCCTGGCGCCGGCTTCCTGCGCGGCGCCGACGGTGACCTGCTGCGCTCGCCCTTCCTGCGCGGTGTGGTGGTGATCATCTTCCTGTACGGCGTGATTGCCGGTGTCGCCTTCGGCGTCGGCGCCGGCACCATCAAATCCGACGGCGACGTGATCAAGGGCATGGCTGCCAGCATGAGCACCCTCGGCGGCTACCTGGTGCTGGTGTTCTTCGCCGCCCAGTTCGTCGCCTTCTTCAACTGGACCCAGCTGGGGCTGATCTTCGCGGTCGAGGGCGCCGACTTCCTGCGCGCCCTCGGCCTGCCGACCATTCCGCTGTTCGTCTGCTTCATCCTGCTGACCGCCGTCGTCAACCTGTTCATGGGCTCGGCCTCGGCCAAGTGGGCGCTGATGGCGCCGGTATTCATCCCCATGTTCATGCTGTTGGGCTACTCGCCGGAGATGACCCAGGTGGCTTATCGCGTTGGCGACAGCGTCACCAACATCATTTCGCCGATGATGAGTTACTTCGCCCTGATCATCGCCTTCTTCCAGCGCTACGAGCCCAGGGCCGGCATCGGCACCCTGGTGGCGACGATGCTGCCCTACTCGGTGGTGTTCATGGTCGGCTGGAGCGCGATGTTCGGCCTCTGGATCTGGCTGGGGCTGCCGATCGGCCCCGATTCGCCTCTCACCTATCCGGCGGTGGCGACGGGAGGCTGAGCCATGGCCCGCTGGCGACCGCCCGGAGAAAAGTCCACGGCGATCATCACCCGCGCCGGTTTCGAGCGCCTGCGCGCCGAGCTCGAGGAGCTCTGGCGCCGGCGCCGGCCGGAAGTGGTCAAGGCCCTGGCCGCCGCCGCGGCCGAGGGCGACCGCAGCGAGAACGCCGAATACACCTACCGCAAGAAGCAGCTGGGCGAGATCGACCGCCGGGTCCGCTACCTGAGCAAGCGCCTGGAGGTGCTGAAGGTCGCCGAGGGCCGGCCGGCCGATCCGGACGTCGTGTATTTCGGCGCCTGGGTCGAGCTTGAGCATGCCGTCAGCGGCGAGCTGCTGCGCTACCGCATCGTCGGCCCCGACGAAACCGATGCCAGGGCCGGCCTGATCAGCGTGGATTCGCCCCTGGCCCGGGCCCTGCTGCGCCGGCGCATCGACGAGGAAGTCGAGGTGCAGCTGCCCGTCGGCCCTACCCGCTACATCATCGTCGCCGTCGAATACGAATGAGCCGCCACGCTCAGCGGTAGCCGGCCGCCTGCAGTTCGAACAGTTCGGCGTAACGGCCGCCCTGGGCCAGCAGTTCCTCATGGCTGCCGATGGCCTCGATGCGGCCGCCGCCCAGCACCATGATGCGGTCGGCCATGCGCACGCTGGAGAAGCGATGCGAGATCAGCACCGCCGTGCGGCCCTGGCTGAGCTCCTTGAAGCGCTGGAAGACCTCGAACTCCGAACGCGCGTCCAGGGCCGCGGTCGGCTCGTCCAGGATCAGCAGCTGCGAGTCGCGCACGTAGGCGCGGGCGATGGCCAGTTTCTGCCATTCGCCGCCGGAAAGGTCGACGCCATTGCCGAAGCGCCGGCCCAGCACCTGGTCGTAGCCATCCGGCAGGCGCCGGATCACCTCGTCGGCCATGGCCATGCGCGCGGCGCGTTCGATCTGTTCGTGGTCGTCCAGGGCCTCGATGCGGCCGACGGCGATGTTCTCGGCGGCGGTCAGGTGGTAGCGGACGAAGTCCTGGAAGATCACCCCGACCTGGCTGCGCAGCTCGTCCAGGTCGTAGTCACGCAGGTCGTGGCCATCGAGCAGGATGCGGCCCTCGTCCGGGTCGTACAGCCGCGCCAGCAGCTTCACCAGGGTGGTCTTGCCGGCGCCGTTCTCGCCCACCAGGGCCAGCACCTCGCCCGGCCTCAGGTGGAAGCTCAGCCCGCGCACGGCCCAGCGTTCCGCGCCCGGATAGCGGAAGCCGACGTTCTCGAACACCACGCCCTCGCGCATCGGCTTCGGGAAGGGCCGCGGGTCGGGCGGCGAGACGATCTCCGGCTGGATCTCGAAGAAGGAGAACAGGTCGTCCAGGTACAGCGCCTGCCCCGCCACCTGCGAGAAGCCGACCAGCAGCCCTTCCAGCAACTGGCGCAGGCGGCGGAAGCTGCCGGCCAGGAAGGTCAGGTCGCCGATGCTGAAATCGCCACGCACGGTGCGCCAGGCGATGTAGCCGTAGGCCACGTAGTAGCCCAGGGTGCCCAGCACGGTCAGCACGCTGCCCCAGGCCGCGCGGCGGATGGCCAGCTTGCGGTTGGCGGCGTAGAAGCGTTCGGACAGCTCGCGGAAGCGCCGCACCAGGAAGGCGTGCAGGCCGAAGATCTTCACTTCCTTGGCGGTCTCGACGCTGGCGCCGGTCTGGCGCACGTATTCCAGCTGCCGCCGCTCCGGCGTCCAGCTGTAGTTGAGGCTGTAGCCGAGGGCGTTGAAATGCGCCTCACCGAGGAAGGCCGGCACCAGCGCCAGCGCCAGCAGGGCGATCAGCCAGGGCGCGTAGACCAGCAGGCCGATGGCGAAGCTGACCACGGTGATCAGGTCCTGGGCCTGGCCGAACAGCTGGCTCATCAGGCTCATCCGGCTCATGGTCTGGCGGCGGGCGCGGTCGAGC
>DATGPR010000102.1:0-12834 GCA_035304725.1 Arenimonas sp. | reverse complement strand
CCAGCCCTTGCGGGCGCTGGCCACCCACTGCCTGGCGAAGGTCTCGCGGATCTGGGCCTCCCACTCGGGGTGGTTGTTGGCCACGGCGATCTCGCGGTACAGGGCCTTGCGGTCGCGGTTGTCGTCGGCGACGGCGGCATTCACCGCCACCCGGTCCTTGAGCGGCAGCAGGCCGGCATCGCGCACCACCACCAGGCCGTCCTTGCCGAAGCCGAGGGCGCCGCTGTCGAAGTGCGGCTGCAGGGTGCCCTGGAAGCGCTGCGCCATGCGGTCGCGGATCGCCTGGATGGCCGGGGTACGGATGTTCAGCTGCTCCTGCGACTGCGCATGCGCCGTCGGGATCAGCAGCGACAGCGGGTCGAAGCCGCGCCGGGCCGCCGGCATCAGCAGGGCCTGCGGCTGTCCGCCGGAAACACCGGCATCGTCCTCGCCGATGACCTTCTCGACGAACTCCTCGGCCGCCTGCTGGGCCTCGGCCGCCGGGAAATAGACGTTGATGGTGACGCAGGCGCCCAGGGCCAGCACGGCCGCCGCCACCAGGAACACCTGCAGGAATTTCGAACTGGCCTTGCGCATCGTTCTCTCCTTACTGGATGACCGGGGCCTGCCCCTCGGTGACCGCCTTCAGGCGGGCCACCAGGGTTGGCCAATCCACCCGGCGGCGGAAGCCCACCACCTGGATGCGCGGCAGCCCCGCGCCCTGGACGATGGTATAGCCATCGCCGGCTGAATCCACGCCCGACATCTGGCAGACGTTGTCATGCAGCCGGCAGCCCAGGGCCAGGCGGGCATAGCCGAAGTCGTCGAACAGGCGCAGGGCCTGGGCCTGCAGGCTGCCCATCAGGCCGGTGCCGCCGACCTTGGAAATGTCCTCGACGGCGCGCTGGCTGATCCGGCGCTTGCCCTTCCAGCCGTCGTCGCTGCGCAGGTAGGCGTCGAAGGCCACCGGCGACCAGTCCACCATGCGCAGGTCGCGGATGTAGCCGTCCAGGCGGCCGGTGATGGCGCCGAAGCCGAAGGCGGCGGTCATCGGCTCCATGTCCACGTCCTCGATCTCGACATTGGCCGAGAGCGTGGGCGCAACGCCGAAAGGTCGCTCCATCACCAGGTCCGACAGTTCCAGCCGACCCTGGAAGACCTGCATGGCCAGGCCGCCATCCAGGGTCAGCACGCCGTCGGCGTAGCGCGCCGAGGGAATGCTGCCGCCCAGGCTGCCGGTGAAGGGCGGCCAGCCCAGGCGCTGCGACAGGCTGCCCATGTCGAGATCGTCCAGGCGGACGCCCAGCTGGAAACGGGTGCCCTGCCCGCCCTCGGGCGGCTGCCAGCGCAGGTGTTCCAGGGTGATGTGGCCGCCGAGGGTGTCGGCGCGGGTTGCCTCGACCAGGCCGAGGATGCGCTCGCGGCTGCTCAGCCCGAACTCGGCCGGCCCCAGGCCGATGCCGTAGAGCGCGGCGCTGCGCCAGGCCAGCCGGCTGGCCAGCGGTTCCTCGCCGGCATGCCAGCGCAGGCTGCCGTCCAGGCCGGACAGGACGAAGCGCTGGCGCGGATCCACGGCGTTGAGCATGTCCACCTCGAGGTCCAGGCGGGTCAGGCGGGCGTCCTCGATGGAGACCTCGGCGCCGAGCGCGCCGGCCAGCACCAGGTCGGGAAAACCGGCCGGCGCCAGGAAACCGCTGAGGTAGCGGTCGCGGGCCGTCGCCAGGTCGGCGATGCGCAGGCTCAGTCGCAGCTCGTCCAGGCCGGCCTCGCCATCCAGGGCCACCTGCCCGCCCACTTCCAGCACACCCGGGTCCGACCAGCGCAGCTTCGGCAGCCGCCAGGGTCCGTTGCCGCGCTGCTCGGCCTGCAGCTCGGCCTCGGCGCCACGCGCCGGCAGCGGGACGTAGAGGCTGCCGGCGAGGAATTCGCCGCCGCGGAGCTTCAGCCTTGCCTGCAGGCGCGTGTCGGAACCCTGCCGATGCAGGTCCAGCGCCAGGTCGCCGCCTACGCCCGCCGCCGCCAGCATGCCGCCGGGCGTGTCCAGGCCGATGTCGTCCAGGCGCAGCTCCGCCGCCACCGTGCTTGCCTCGCCCATTCCGATGTCGAGCCGGCCGTCGACGCGGCCGGAACTCCAGCGGCCATCGGCCCAGAGTCCGGACAGGAATCCCTGCATCCAGGCCACGGGCAATTTCTCCAGCTGCACGCGCACCTGCCCCGGCGCGCCGGCGACGGTATGCACGCCGATGCGGGTGGCGCCGCTGCCGAGCACGGCGTCCAGGGCTGCCGGCGACAGCGCGACCTGCAAGCCTGCGCGCTCTCGCCCGGCCAGGCTGACCGGGCCGGCGCAGGTCCAGCTGCCTTCCCCGTCGCGCGCCAGCGGACAGCGCCAGGCCAGCTGCCGGGCCTCGAAGGCCAGCAGCGGCGCGTTCAGGTGATCGGCCTGCAGCTCCAGCTCGCCGCCTTCGCCGTCGTCGGCCCAGCGCAACCGCGCCTGCACGCCGGACAGGCGCGCGGCCTCGCTGCGCACCGCCTCCACCTGCAGGCGCAGCTCCCGCGCCTGCGTCGGCAAGGCCGGCAACAGCGCCGCCAGCAGCGCCACGAGGCACAGCGACCGGGTCTTGCCGACGATGGCGGGTCTGCGCATGCTCGCAAGCATAGTGCCGGGAAGGGCCATGACACACGCGCACCGATGAACGCAGGCTTGCTTCTGCTCGAGGATGATCCGGTCAGCCGTCAGTTCCTGCGCCAGGCCCTGATGCCGCTGGACCTGCCGGTCGACTGCGCCGGCACCGTCGCCGAGGCGGCGAACATGGCCCGTGCGGGTCGGCATGCGCTCTGGCTGTTCGACATCGGCCTGCCTGACGGCGACGGCCGCGAACTGCTGACCCGCCTGCGCGATGAGGGCCACGGCACGCCGGCGCTGGCGCTGACTGCCGACGAGGGCCCTGGTCTGGCCAATGCCCTGCGTGCGGCCGGCTTCCGCACGGTGCTGAACAAACCGGTGGGCGGCGGGCTGCTGCGTGACACCGTACGCGATTGCCTCGCCCTGCCCGCCTGGGACGACCGTGCCGCCCTTGCCGCCCTGGCCGGCAATGCCGAGGCCATGCGGCAGCTGCGCAGGCTCTTCCTCGAGGAACTTCCCGAACAGGTGCGGCAGGTGCGTGCCTGCCTGGAGGCCGATGACACCGCCGCCGCCCGCGCCATCCTGCACCGGCTCAAGGGCAGCTGCGGATTCGTCGGCGCCGCCGCGCTGGGACAGGCCGCGCGGGCCTTGCACGACGAGCCATGGGACAGCGCGTGCCGGCGGACCTTCGAGTTTCGGGCGCGGGAACTGCTTCGGCCCGGGGATGGGATCTGATAGGTCGGGCCGCGCCGGATTCATCCGCGACTGAACGCCCCTTGTTCCGGAACCGCATGACGCGGCTACGGGCTCATGGGGTCGATCGGTGAACATCGAGCCGTCCACGGCGTCGGACATCTGGCCCTGCTTCGACCTGGAGTCTCTGGAATCACCGGGGCGATTCGCCTCGTCGCTCGACAATCCTCGACGATCCGCGGGTGCTACGGTCGCCTACTCCCGCCCCAGCTTGGCCAGGTCCGAGAGCAGGCCCCAGGACTTCAGCGGCGTCGGTCCCAGATGGGCCAGCAGCACCGAGCGCAGCGCGACCCGCAATTCCGCCAGCTGGGCCGGCGGCGGCTGCCGGTCCTCGGCCAGGGCCAGCAGGGCGGCGCCGCTGGGGGAATCGGGCTGGTGGCGCGGGTCGCGCACCGGGCCGCGTTCGGGATCGAGGTGGTAGCGGGCAGCCGGATCCAGGCGCTGCCCGCCCTCGTCCTCGTCCCAGGGCAGGCCGTAGCCGAGCTCGTCCAGCAGATCACGTTCGAAGCGGCGCAGGGTCCAGGCCAGGGAACCGCCACCGGCGAGCTCCTGGCGCAGCCGGCCATAGCGTTCGAACAGGCCCGGCGCCGGGTCCTGGCGCGGCAGCAGGCGCAGCACCAGCTCGTTGACGTAGAAGGCGGCCAGCAGCGGATCACCCTGCAGCACCGGCGCCGCATCCACGGCCTCGGCCTGCAGCAGCCGGCCCAGCTCACCCTGCGGCAGGTAATCCAGGCGCAGGTGCTGCAGCGGTTGCAGGGCGGCCCGCAGCGGATGCCGCTTCGGCCCCTGCACGCCGCGGGCGACCACGCCGACGCGGCCGTGGTCGCGGGTCAGCAGTTCGACGATCAGGCTGGTTTCCCGCCAGGGCCGCGCGTGCAGGACGAAGGCGGGCTGGGCCAGCACCCGCACGGCATCAGTCCGAGTAGCCGAACCGGCGCAGGGCCGCCTCGTCGTCGGACCAGCCCTCGCGAACGCGGCACCAGGTCTCCAGGAAGACCTTGCGCCCGAACAGCGACTGCATGGCCTGGCGGGCGGCGGTGGCGATGGCCTTCATGCGCTCGCCGCCCTTGCCGATGACGATGGGTTTCTGGCCTTCACGCTCGACCCAGATCACGGCGGCGATGCGCAGCAGCTCGCCGTCCTCCTCGAAGCGCTCGATCTCGACCGTGGTCGAGTACGGCAGTTCCTCGCCCAGGCGCAGCATCAGCTGTTCGCGCACCAGCTCGCCGGCGAGGAACCGCTGGCTGCGGTCGGTGATCTCGTCCTCGCCGTAGAGCGGGCCGGATTCCGGCATCAGCCGCACCAGCTCCTTCACCAGCGCCTCCAGGCCCTTGCCCTTGAGGGCGGAGATCGGGTGCACGGAGGCGAACTCGCGCTCGCGGGTGATCTGGGCGATGAAGGGCAGCAGCTGCGCCTTCTCGGCCAGCTTGTCCACCTTGTTGATCACCAGCACCACCGGCACGCCGGCCTGGCGCAGGGCCGAATAGGCCAAGCCGTCCTCCTCGGTCCAGCGGCCGGCCTCGACCACCAGGGCGGCGGCGTCCACGCCCTCGACGGCGCCGCGGGCGGCGCGGTTCATCATCCGGTTCATGGCCCGCTTCTGCTCGCGGTGGATGCCGGGGGTGTCGACCAGCAGCAGCTGACCCTCAGGAAAGGTGGCGATGCCCAGCAGGCGGTGCCGGGTCGTCTGCGGCTTGGGCGAAACGATGCTGACCTTGGCCCCGACCAGGGCGTTGACCAGGGTGGACTTGCCCACGTTCGGGCGGCCGAGCACGGCGACGGTGCCGGTGCGGTAGGGGTTGGCCGATTCGCTCACCGGGCCTCCAGTATTGCCAGTATCCGCTCCGCCGCCGCCTGCTCGGCGGCGCGCAGCGAGCTGCCTTCCGCCTGCTCCTCCAGGCGGGGTTCCGCCGTGCGGCAGCTGACCAGGAAGATCCGGGCATGGTCGTCGCCGCGGGTCTCCAGCAGGACGTACTCGGGCCGCGGCAACTGCCGCCCCTGCAGCCATTCCTGCAGGCGGGTCTTGGGGTCCTTCTCCACCTTGCCGACCGGCAGCCGCTCCAGCGCTTCCTCGAACCAGGGCAGCACCACCGCCCGGCAGGCCTCGAAGCCGGCGTCGAGGTAGATGGCGGCGATCACCGCCTCGAGGGCGTCGGCCAGGATGGAATCGCGGCGCTCGCCACCGCTCTTCATCTCGCCGGGACCGAGCTCGAGCCGGGGGCCGAGCTCCAGCCGCCTGGCCACCTCGGCCAGGGAGGATTCGCGCACCAGGGCGGCGCGGGCCCGGGTCAGGATGCCTTCGTCGGCCTTGGGCCAACGGGCATAAAGCGCCTCGGCGACCACCAGGTTGAGCATGGCGTCGCCGAGGAATTCCAGGCGTTCATTGTGCGGCGCCCCGGCGCTGCGGTGCCGGAGGGCCTGCTGCAGCAGTTCGGGGTTCCGGAACGGGTGGCCGATCCTGTCGATCACTCCGCGGGCGTGCCGGAAAGGTCCACGGTGTAGTCGAACTTGCCGACCGCATCGAGGTTGCCGATCAGCGGGGTGCGGACCTCGTAGGCGATGTTCAGCTGGGCGGTGCGACCGGTGCGCACGATCTTGATGTTCTCGCGCTTGACCGATTCGACGTAGGCGATGTTGAAGCGGCGGAACAGGTCGGACTCGATCTGCGCCGGCGTCATGCTGGCGGCATTGGCCTGGGCGGCGAAGTCCTTCATCACGCCCTTGAGGTTGTAGTACTCGCTGTACATCGGAAAGAGCTTCATCCCGATCAGTGCGAAGAAACCGACCAGGACCAGGACCATCAGGAAGCTCATCAGGGTGATGCCATGCTGCTCGCGCTTCATTTCCGTTCCCCTATCCCCAGGAAGTTCCGGCTCAACGGATGGTATCGCCAATCCGGGTGTAGTCAAAAGCTCCGGTGCAGAACCAGCCCTCGCAGTTGAGCCAGATCACGAAGGCCTTTCCGACCAGGGCCGATTCCGGCACCTGGCCCCAGTAGCGGCTGTCCAGGCTGTGGTCCCGGTTGTCGCCCATGACGAAATAATGCCCCGGCTCGACCACCCAGCTGCCCTCGGCCCGGGGGTCGCCGAAACGGGCGGCCTCCAGGCTGGCGTGGCTGCGGCCACCGGGCAGCTCGACCTGATACAACGTGGCGCCGGTCATCTCCCGGCCGCGGCCGCTGCCGACATAGACCCCGGCCGGGGTCTTGGCCACCGGCTGGTCATTGATGAACAGGGTCTGGTCCCGGAAGGTGACCCGGTCGCCCGGCAGGCCCACCACCCGCTTGATGTAGTCCATGCCGGCGTTCTCGTCGTCCGGTCCCATGCCGGGGTAGCGGAACACCACCACGTCGCCGCGCTGCGGCTCGCCCACGTCCAGGATCTTGGTGTTGAGCACCGGCAGGCGCAGGCCGTAGGAGAACTTGTTCACCAGGATGAAGTCGCCCACCAGCAGGGTCGGCATCATCGACGAGGACGGGATGCGGAACGGCTCGGCGATGAAGCTGCGCAGGATCAGTACCGCGAAGATGATCGGGAACAGCGAGCGCGAGTACTCGACCACGGTCGGCTCGACCACTTCCTCGCCCTCGGCCTGCATGAGCCGGCGCTGCCTGGCGAAGAACAGGCGGTCCAGCAGCCAGACCAGGCCGGTGAAGGCCGCGGCTGCGGTCAGGATCAGGGCGAGGTCGATCTTCACGCTGGGTCATCTCCCGCGGCGGAGGCCGCTTACTTGTTGTCCACCTGCAGCACGGCGAGGAAGGCCTCCTGCGGAATTTCCACCCGGCCCACCTGCTTCATGCGCTTCTTGCCTTCCTTCTGCTTCTCCAGCAGCTTCTTCTTGCGGGTGGCGTCGCCACCGTAACACTTGGCCAGCACGTTCTTGCGCAGCGCCTTCACCGTGGTGCGGGCGATGATCTGCGAGCCGATCGCCGCCTGGATGGCCACGTCGAACATCTGCCGCGGGATCAGGTCCTTCATCCGCTCGCAGAGGTCGCGGCCGCGGCGGTCGGCGTGGCTGCGGTGCACGATCAGGCTGAGCGCGTCGACACGATCGCCGTTGATCAGGGTGTCCACCCGGACGAAGGGGCCGGCCTGGAAGCGCTCGAAGTGGTAGTCCAGCGAGGCGTAGCCGCGCGAGACCGACTTGAGCTTGTCGAAGAAGTCCAGCACCACCTCGGCCATCGGCAGCTCGTAGCTGACCTGCACCTGCGAGCCGAGGTACTGGATGCCGACCTGGCTGCCGCGCTTCTCCTCGCACAGCTTGATCACGTTGCCGACGTAATCCGGCGGGGTGAGGATGTTGGCGCGGATGATCGGCTCGCGGATCTCCTCGATCCTGTTCACCGGCGGCAGCTTGGCCGGGTTGTCCAGCATCAGGGTGCTGCCGTCGGTCTGCAGCACCTCGTAGACCACGGTCGGGGCGGTGGTGACCAGGTCCAGGTCGTACTCGCGCTCCAGGCGCTCCTGGACGATCTCCATGTGCAGCATGCCGAGGAAGCCGCAGCGGAAGCCGAAGCCCATGGCCTCGGAGCTTTCCGGCTCGAAGCGCAGGGCGGCGTCGTTCAGGCGCAGCTTTTCCAGGGCCTCGCGCAGGGCCGGGTAGTCCTCGGCATCGACCGGGAACAGGCCGGCGAACACCCGCGGCTTCATCTCCTGGAAGCCGGGCAGCGGTTGCGGGGCCGGGTCGTTGGCCAGGGTCAGGGTGTCGCCGACCGGGGCGCCGTGCACGTCCTTGATCGAGGCGGTAATCCAGCCCACCTCGCCGGCGCCCAGGCGGTCGAGCACCTTGCGCTTGGGAGTGAACACGCCGACCTGGTCGACCTGGTGGGTGCGGCCGGTGGACATCACCAGCATCTTGTCGCCGGGCTTGAGCTCGCCCTGCATCACCCGCACCAGCGAGACCACGCCCAGGTAGTTGTCGAACCAGGAATCGATGATCAGCGCCTGCAGCTTGTCGGTGTCGCGCGGCTTCGGCGGCGGGATGCGCTGGACGATGGCCTCCAGCACCTCCTGCACGTTCAGGCCGGTCTTGGCGCTGATGGCGACGGCATCGGAGGCGTCCAGGCCGATGACGGCCTCGATTTCCTTCTTGACCCGCTCGACGTCGGCGGTGGGCAGGTCGATCTTGTTGAGCACCGGCACCACTTCCAGGCCCTGCTCCACCGCGGTGTAGCAGTTGGCCACCGACTGCGCCTCCACGCCCTGGGCGGCGTCCACCACCAGCAGCGCGCCCTCGCAGGCGGCCAGCGAGCGGCTGACCTCGTAGCTGAAGTCGACGTGTCCGGGGGTGTCGATGAAGTTGAGCTGGTAGGTCTTGCCGTCGCGCGCCTTGTACGGCAGCGAGACCGACTGCGCCTTGATGGTGATGCCGCGCTCGCGCTCGATCGGATTGTTGTCGAGCACCTGCGCCTCCATCTCGCGTTCGGACAGGCCGCCGCAGAGCTGGATGATGCGATCGGCAAGCGTGGACTTGCCGTGATCGACGTGGGCGATGATCGAGAAGTTGCGGATGTGCTGCATGCTTTACCGGGCGCCGGGCGGGGGCGAAAACGCGGCATTATCGCACGGGCCCGGGGTCTCCCGGGGCGGGTCGTCCCGCCCCGGGCCCCTGCCCCTGCTCAGCGCAGGATGAAGCTGACGAAGCCGGTGCTGCGGGCATTGCGGACCAGCAGGCGGACCTCGTCGCCGGGCCCGTAGGCCTTGGCCACCTCCCGGAACTCGGCCACCGAGCCGACCTTCTGCCGGCCGACCTGCAGGATCACGTCCCCGGGGTTCAGGCCGGCCTGCCGGGCCGCCAGGCCGGTCACCCGGGCGATCCGCACGCCCTCGCCGGCCCCCAGGCCCAGCTCGGCGCGGCGGGCCGCGCCCAGCTCCTCGACCACCAGGCCCAGCAGGTCCGGGGCGGTCTGGGCCGGGGTCGGCTCGGCCGTGGCCACGAGTTCGGACGGCTCCAGCGCCTCGAGCACGGCCACCAGGTTGCGGCGCTTGCCCTCGCGCAGCACCTCCAGGCTGGCGCGCGCGCCCGGCGCCAGGGCGCCGACCAGGGGCGGCAGCTGGGCCGAGCGGGCGATGTCCTGGCCGTTGAAGGCCAGGATGACGTCGCCCGGCCGGATGCCGGCCTTGGCGGCGGCGCTGTCGTTCTCGACCGAAACCACGTAGGCGCCGACCGGACGGTCCAGGCCCAGCTCGCCGGCCAGCTCGCGGTCGACGTCCTGGATGCGCACGCCCAGCTGGCCGCGCACCACCTTGCCGGTCTCGCGCAGCTGCCGCACCGCGTTCATCGCCACCTCGATCGGGATGGCGAAGCTCACGCCCATGTAGCCGCCGGAGTTGGAGAAGATCTGCGAGTTGATGCCGACCACCTCGCCGCTGGTGTTCAGCAGCGGACCGCCGGAATTGCCGCGGTTGATGGCGACGTCGGTCTGGATGAAGGGCACGTACTGCTGGCTCGGATCCAGCGAACGGCGGCCGACGCCGCTGACGATGCCGGCGGTGACCGAATGGTCGAAGCCGAAGGGCGAACCGATCGCCAGCACCCACTGGCCGGGCTTGAGGCTGCGGGAATCGCCGAGGGCCAGGGTCGGCAGGTTCTTGGCGGGCACCTTGAGCAGGGCGATGTCGGAGAGCGGATCGCTGCCGACCAGCTCGGCCTTGAGCTCGCTGCGGTCGGCCATGCGCACCAGGATCTCGCTGGCGCCATCGATGACGTGGTGGTTGGTCAGCACGTAACCATCGGCCGAGATGATGAAGCCGGTGCCCTGGGACACGCCGCGCGGACCCCGCCCCGGCGCCGGCGGGAAGCCGGGCTGGCCGAAGAAGCGGCGGAAGATTTCCGGCAGTTCCTCCTCTTCCACCCGCGCCTGGCGGTCACCGCGCTCGCCGAGCGTGGCCTCGATGTTGACCACGGCCGGCCCGGCCTGTTCGACCAGGCGGGTGAAGTCCGGCAGGTTCACCAGCGGCGCCGCCTGTTCGGCGCGGCCGGTGAGCGGCGCGGCCAGCAGGGTCAGCACCAGCATCAGGAAGCTGGGGGAATACGCTTTCATCGGGGACTGGCTCCTTGTGAATCCGTGGATGCGGGCGCCGGAGCGCCGGAGGCGCGCAGTGCCGGCACCGGCAAGCGCTGCTTGGAAAGGCGGACCGCCAGGAAAGTTCCCGCCAGCAGGCCGATGGCGGTGGCCGGATCGGCCGGCGCGCCCAGCAGCCAGGCCAGGCCGCGCCCCAGCACCGCGCCGAGCAGCAGGCCCGACAGTGCCAGACCATAGCCGCGCCAGGCCAGCCGGCGCAGGCCCTCATCGTCCAGGCTCAGCACCAGTTCCTGGCCGGGCGCGGGGGCGAAGTCCGCCGGCGCCGGCAGGCTCAGCTCGCCGCGCTCGTCGGCGGCGAACAGGTTGCAGCGGCCGCCGCAACCGCCGCAGCCGCTGCAGGTGGAACCGAGCAGTTGCAGGCGCAGCCGGCCCGATTCCACCGCCAGCAGGCGCGCGCGACGCTCAGCCATCGTCGCGGGCGCTCAGGTTGCGGGCGAAGCGGTCCACCGTCCCGGCCGGTACCTTGCCGATGGCCAGCACCCGCCAGCCGTCGGCCCAGAAGGTGCGCGAATGCACCGCGCCGCGGCGCCGGGCATCGCTGCCGCGCAGGCCCGGCGGCGCCGGTTCGACGTAGACCGAGACGCTGGCCAGCCCGTCGCTGTAGAGCAGGTGCGCGCCGCCGTCCTGGCTGCGGGCGGCGCGCAGGACGAAGCCCGGCGGTGGCGAGCGCACCAGCCAGCCCACGCTCTCCGGCGGCAGCGGCGAGGCCCGGCGGGTCGGCACCGGCGTCACCGCCGCGCTCGGGCTCAGCTCCTCGTCGCTGGGCTGCACGCCCAGCTCCAGTTCGGTGAAGGCGACCCGTTCGACCGCCCTGCCCCCGGCATCCAGCAGGTCCACCCGCAGCGGCAGGCCGCTGTCCTGCTCCAGCCAGAGCCGGTAGCCGTAACGCCAGCGGTCGCCGGCACGCACCTCGAGGATCTGCGCCGGATAACCGGCCACCCGGCCCTGACCGCCGAGGGCGATGTCGTAGGCCTCGGTGGCGACGCCCTCGCCCAGGGCGATGGCAGCGCGCCAGTGCCCTTCACCGTCCAGTGGATAGGCGGCATCGCCGCCGCCGGTGCCGACGCAGACCACGCGTTCGCCGTCACGCACCAGCTCGCGCGGCGGGCCGCTCAGGGCGACCAGGCGCTCGCGTTCGCGGCCCTCGTCGTTGCGGTGGAAGACGCGCAGGGTCTCCATGCGGCCGTCGGCCACCACGACCAGGGTGCCGCGGTAGTCCAGGCCGCGCAGGGCCGGGCCGATCCTGGTCAGCCAGGCGTTCGCGGCCAGTACCTGCAGCGGCAGCGCCAGCAGCAGCAACAGGACCAGGGCGCGCTTCACCGGCGCTCGTCCTCCGTGGCGGTGTCCGTTTCCGCCGCGTCGTCCGCCGTCGTTTCCGCCTGCGCGTCCGTTTCGTGCACCACCACGTCCACGTAGGGCATGAAGCCGCCCAGGCCCTGGTCGCCGACCAGGGCGTTGTGGCGGACCAGGTAGGCCTCCATCTCGCGCTCGCCCGGCGCCAGCGGCGAACGCGGCCAGGGCCGGGGCTGCAAGACGTCTTCGGTGGCGCGCGGGCCGTCGTTCACCGGCGACATCGGGCCCCGCGGCGGCGCCGCCAGCGGCGTGGCCTCCGCCGCCATCCGCGGCGATTCCGGCAGGGCCGGCGGCGTCTCCATCACGGTCATGCGTGGCAGCAGCGCCGCCAGCAGCACCGCGGCGGCCAGGCCGGCGGCCCAGGGCCAGTGCCGGCGCCGGGGCGCGGTGGCCTCCTGCACCTGCACCACCAGGCACTCGCCCATGTCGGCCGGCATCAAGCGAAGCGGCTGCCTGCGCAGGCAGGCCGAGGCCAGCTGCCAGCGTTCCCAAAGCGCGCGCAGCTCCGGATCGTGGGCCAGGCGCCGCTGCAGGAAGGCGGCCTGGTCGGCCGGCAGCTCGCCGTCCATCCAGGCGCACAGCTGCTCGCGCAGGTCGACGGGAAGCTCGTCGTGCAGGTACTCGCGGCTCATGGGCGCACTCGTTCGTTGTCCAGCAGGGGGCGCAGGCGGGCGTCGATCGCCTCGCGGGCGCGGAAGATGCGCGAGCGGACGGTGCCGATCGGGCATTGCATCAGTTGCGCGATCTCCTCGTAGCTCAGGCCGTCCACCTCGCGCAGGGTGATGGCCTGGCGCAGTTCCTCGGGCAGCTGCGCCACCGTGTCGGCGACGGCCTGCTCGATTTCCTGGCGCAGCAACTGCCGCTCGGGCGTGTCGTGGTCGTGCAGGCGGCTGGCCAGGTCCAGGTGCTCGGCGTCCTCGGCGGACACGTCGCTGGCGGGCGGGCGGCGCTTGCGGGCGACCAGGTGGTTCTTGGCGGTGTTCACGGCGATCCGGTAGAGCCAGGTGTAGAACTGGGCCTCGCCGCGGAAGTTGGGCAAGGC
>DATGPR010000101.1:0-7708 GCA_035304725.1 Arenimonas sp. | reverse complement strand
CGAGAGCTTCCAGGTGCTGGATGCCGACGACCAGGTGCGCCTGCTCAAGCGCGTGGCCGCCGACCTGGACATGGACGAAGGCCGTTTCCCGCCGCGGCAGATCGCCTGGTGGATCAACACCCAGAAGGACGAGGGCCGGCGACCGCAGAACATCCAGCCGGCCGGCGGTGATCTCTTCGGCCAGGCCATGCTGCGCGCCTATGCCGAGTACCAGGCCCGCTGCGACCGCGCCGGCCTGGTCGACTTCGCCGAGCTGCTGTTGCGCGCGCACGAGCTGTGGCTACACCGGCCGGAGCTGCTGGCGCACTACCGGCACCGCTTCACCCGCATCCTGGTGGACGAGTTCCAGGACACCAACGCCATCCAGTACGCCTTCGTGCGCCTGCTGGCCGGCGACAGCGGCCAGGTCTTCGTGGTCGGCGACGACGACCAGGCCATCTACGGCTGGCGCGGCGCCCGTGTCGAGAACGTGCAGCGTTTCCTCGACGACTACCCCGGCGCCCGCGTGCTGCGCCTGGAGCAGAACTACCGCAGCACCGGCAACATCCTCGCCGCCGCCAACGCCATCATCGCCCACAATCCGGACCGGCTCGGCAAGAAGCTCTGGACCGAAGCGGGCGAGGGCGATCCGATCGAGCTCTACGCCGCCTACAACGAGGAGGACGAGGCCCGCTTCGTCGTCGAACGCATCCGCCAGGCCATCGCCGAGGGCGCCGATGCCGGCGACCACGCCGTGCTCTACCGGTCCAACGCGCAGTCGCGGGCGATCGAAGAGCAGCTGGTGCAGGCCGGGCTGCCCTACCGGGTCTACGGCGGCCTGCGCTTCTTCGAGCGCATGGAGGTGAAGGATGCGCTGGCCTACCTGCGCCTGCTCGCCAACCGCGACGATGACGCGGCCTTCGAGCGGGCGGTGAACACGCCGGCCCGCGGCATCGGCGGCAAGACCCTGGACGAGGTGCGCCGCGAGGCGCGCGAGGCGCGGGTGTCGCTGTGGCGCGCCGCCAGCAGCCTGGTGGCCGGCACCGCCCTGACCGCGCGCGCCCGCAATGCCCTGCGCGGGTTCCTCGAGCTGGTCGAGCGCCTGCAGGCCGATTGCGCCGGCCTGGAACTGCACGAGGTCTTCGACCACGTCATCGCCGCCTCCGGCCTGCGCGAGCACTACGCCAATGCCTCGCGCGGCGAGCTGGATTCGCGGGTGGACAACCTGGACGAGCTGGTCTCGGTGGCCAGCCGCTTCGAGCGTGCCGAGGATGACGAGGACACCGCCGGCATGAGCGACCTGGTCGCCTTCCTCGGCTACGCCGCCCTGGAAGCCGGCGAGGGCCAGGCCGAGGCCGGCGAGGACGGCGTGCAGCTGATGACCCTGCACAGCGCCAAGGGTCTGGAATTCCCCACCGTCTTCCTGGTCGGCATGGAGGAAGGCCTGTTCCCCAGCACCCGTTCGCTGGAGGAAAGTGGCCGCCTGGAAGAGGAGCGGCGCCTGGCCTATGTCGGCCTCACCCGCGCCCGCAAGCGGCTGCTGCTGTGCTACGCCGAGTCGCGGCGCCTGCACGGCATGGAGATGCTGGGCGTGCCCTCGCGTTTCCTGCGCGAGATTCCCTCGAACCTGCTGCGGGAAGTGCGGCCGCGGGTGCAGGTCAGCCGGCCGGCCTCGTTGGGCATGGAGCGCAGCGCCGCCCTCGACAGCGGTTCCGGTCCGGCCCTGCGCCTGGGCCAGCGGGTGCGGCATCCGACCTTCGGCCTTGGCGTGGTGATGGATGCCGAGGGCAGCGGCGCCCATGCCCGCGTGCAGGTGAACTTCGAGGAAGGCGGAGCCAAGTGGCTGGTGCTGGGCTACGCCAGGCTGGAGCCGGCCTGAGACCGGCGCCTTCCTGGCGCGGGCACGGCTGCTATATTCGCCGCCGAAGTTTCCCGGGGGAGAACATCCGATGAAGCGACGTGAACTGCTGCGTGGCGCCGGCCTGGCCGCGGTCGCCACCGGCTTGGCCGCCTGCGCGCCGCAGCCGCAGGGCGGGGCCGGTCCGGCCGCCTCCGGCGAAGTGTTGCACTGGAAGATGGTGACTTCCTGGCCGACCAATTTTCCCGGCCTGGGCACCGGTGCCGCCCGCCTCGCGGCCATGATCACCGCCGCCAGTGGCGGCCGGCTGAACGTGAAGGTCTACGGCGCCGGTGAACTGGTGCCGGCCTTCGAGGTCTTCGACGCGGTCAGCCGCGGCACCGCCGAGATGGGCCACGCCGCCAGCTACTACTGGAAGGGCAAGGCCGCGGCCGCGCCCTTCTTCTGCGCCGTGCCCTTTGGCCTCAATGCCCAGGAAATGAACGGCTGGCTGTACGAGGGTGGCGGCCTGGCGCTGTGGCGCGAGCTGTACGCGCCCTTCGGCCTGGTGCCGTTCCCGGCCGGCAATACCGGCGTGCAGATGGCCGGCTGGTTCCGCAAGCCGGTCAACAGCCTGGCCGACCTCAAGGGCCTGAAGATGCGCATCCCCGGCCTGGGCGGGGAGGTGATGGCGCGCGTGGGCGCGACGCCGGTGAACCTGCCGGGTGCGGAGATCTTCAGCTCGCTGCAGTCCGGCGCCATCGACGCCGCCGAGTGGGTCGGTCCCTACAACGACCTCGCCTTCGGCCTGCACCGCGCCGCCAAGTACTGCTACTACCCCGGCTGGCAGGAGCCCGGCCCGACCCTGGAATGCATGGTCAACCAGGCGGCCTGGGAAGCCCTGCCGCAGGACCTCAAGGACATCGTCGACGCCTGCTGCCGCGCAGTGAACGATTCCATGCTGGCCGAGTACACCGCCCGCAACCAGCAGGCCCTGGACGCGCTGGTGCGCGAGCACGGCGTCGAGCTGCGACAGCTGCCGGACGACGTGATGGCGGCGCTGCGCCGCGCGTCGCAGGACGTGCTGGAGGAAGTGGCGGCGGCCGATCCGCTGGCCAAGCGCGTGCTCGAATCCATGCGTGCCTTCGAGGCCCAGGCCAAGGCCTGGCACGCGGTCTCGGAAGTGGCCTACTACGCCACCCGCGATTGACGCACCCGCGCGGCCGCCAGCGCGGCGGCCGCATGGGCGGCATGCCGCCCCGGCCCCGACTTCAATCGGCGGCGCCGGGATCCAGGTAGGCATCCGGCCGGTAGCGTTCCATGTAACGCTCCGGCCGCGCCGTTTCGGTGAAGCCGAACTGCCGGTACAGCCCGTGCGCGTCGGCGGTGGACAGCATGAAGCGGCGCAGATGCTGCAGCTCCGGATGCGCCAGCACGGCCTGCATCAGCGCCTTGGACACGCCCTGGCCGCGCGCCTCCGGCAACACGAAGACATCGGCCAGCCAGGCGAAGGTGGCCTTGTCGGTCACCACCCGGGCGAAGCCGATCTGCCGGCCGCCACGCAGGGCGCTGAAGCACAGCGAATTGGCCAGCGCCCGCGCCACCACGGCCCGCGGAATGCCCGGGCTCCAGTAGGAATGCCGGCTGAGATAGCCGTGCACCACGTCCAGGTCGACATCGGCCGGATCGGTGCTGATGCGCAGCTCATCCATACAGCCACTCCGGCAGCGCGGTCGCCAGGCCCGGGAAGCTGGCCACCAGGCCCAGCATCAGCAGCTGCAGCACGATGAAGGGCGCCACGCCGCGGTAGATCTTCGCCGTCGGCAGCGAGGGCGGCGCCACCCCGCGCAGGTAGAACAGGGCGAAGCCGAAGGGCGGGGTCAGGAAGGAGGTCTGCAGGTTGATCGCCATCATCACGCCCAGCCAGACCGGATCCACGCCCATGGCCAGCAGCACCGGCGCCACGATCGGCACCACCACGAAGACGATCTCGATGAAGTCCAGCACGAAACCGAGCAGGAACATCAGCAGCATCACCACCAGCATGGCGCCGAACACGCCGCCGGGCAGCGAGGCCAGGCCCTGGTGCACCAGGTCGTCGCCGCCGTAGCCGCGGAACACCAGGGAGAACAGCGCCGCCCCGATCAGGATGGCGAACACCATCGCCGTTACCTTGACCGTCTCCAGCGAAACCTCGGCCAGGCGCCTGAAATCCAGGCGCCGGTACAGGGCGGCGAAGACCGTGGCGCCGACCGCGCCCACCGCCGCCGCCTCGGTGGCCGTGGCCAGGCCGGCCAGGATCGACCCCAGTACCAGCACGATCAGCGTCAGCGCCGGCACGATGGCCCGCAGCAGCTGCCCGCGCGTGCGCGGCACCGCTTCGCTGATGGCAGGCGCGCGCTCGGGCTGCCGCCAGGCCACCCAGAGCGCGTACAGCAGGTACAGCGTCACCAGGCCCAGGCCCGGCAGCAGGGCGCCGGCGAACAGGTCGCCGACCGAGACCGTGTCCGGCGCGAACAGGCCCTGCTTCAGCTGCGCCTGCTGGTAGGCATTGCCCAGCTGGTCGCCCAGCAGCACCAGCACGATCGAGGGCGGGATCACCTGGCCCAGGGTGCCGGAGGCGCAGATGGCGCCGCTGGCCAGGCGCGGGCAGTAGCCGTTGCGCAGCATGGTCGGCAGCGAGATCAGGCCCATCGCCACCACCGTGGCACCGACGATGCCGGTGGAGGCCGCCAGCAGGGCGCCGACCAGCAGCACCGCCACCACCAGGCCGCCGCGCCGGCGGCCGAACATCGCCGCCACCGCCTCCAGCAGCTCCTCGGCGATGCGCGAGCGTTCCAGCATCACGCCCATGAACACGAACAGCGGCACCGCCACCAGCGTCTCGTTCGTCATCACGCCGAAGACGCGGTTGGGGAAGGCCTCGAGGAAGCTCGGGTCGAACAGCCCGAGCGCGGTGCCGAGGCCGGCGAACAGCAACGCCACGCCGCCCAGCACGAAGGCAACCGGAAAGCCGCTGGCCAGGCCGGCGAACAGGCCCAGCAACAGCAGCACCAGCATCAGGAGTTGCGCGTCGGCCAGGCTCATGCGCCGGGTTGCTCTCCGGGGAAGGCCACGCGGGCGGCGCGCAGCGCCTGGCCGATGCCCTGCAGCGCGAGCAGGGCGGCCGAGAGCGGGATCAGGGCTTTCAACAGGTACCAGCCGGGCAGGCCACCCGGATCACGCGAGCCCTCGCGCGCGTTCCAGCTGGCGGCCACGTAGTCGGCGCTGATCCAGACCGCGAACACGCACAGCGGCAGCAGGAACAGCACGATGCCGGCCAGCTCGACCCGGGCACGGGTGCGCGCGCTCCAGCGGGCGGAGAACACGTCCACCCGCACATGCCGGTCGTGCCGGAAGGCCATGCCCAGGCCGAGCAGGAAGATGCCGGCGTGCAGCCAGAGCACCGCCTCCTGCATCGCCACCGAGCCCAGACCGAAGCCATAGCGGGCCAGGACCAGGCCGAACACCAGCAGCACCAGCAGCGCCGCCATGACCGCGGCCAGGCGGCCGGCGGTCCCGCTGACGGCATCGATGGCGCGCAGCAGGGGCGCGTCGGAGCTCAGTCCCACTCGTAGATCGTCCAGTACACGGGGCTGACCCTCGGCCCGCCTTCGTCGCGGTTGAGCTTGCCGTTGCCGTCGGTGTCGTAGAGGTAGTACGGCTTGCCGCGCTGCGGCGTGACCTTGACCATGTAGAGCTGGCCGTTCATCCGGTACTCCTCGATCACGTCGCCATTCTCGCCGGTACGGATGCTGACGGTGGGCGGCTCGTCGCTTTCCGGCGGCGGCTGCACCTTTTCCGGAATGGGCACGTCTTCGCGGACAGGCGCTTCCTGCGCATCCTGGGCGGCGAAGGCCAGCAACAGGGGCAGAAGGGACAGGGCCATGACAGTTCTCCGGCGCGGGACGGCCAGCATGGCAAATGGCCGCAGCACGCTCAAGGGCGAGCGCGACGCGGCGTAGAATCGGTGGCCTGCCGCCACGGATGCCCGCCATGTCACGCCTGGTCCTCATCGACGGTTCCTCCTACCTGTACCGGGCCTTCCACGCCCTGCCGCCGCTGACCGGTCCCGACGGCAGCCCGACCGGCGCCCTGTTCGGCGTGGTCAACATGCTGCGGGCCACGCTCAAGGAGAATCCGGACTACGCCGCCTTCGTGGTGGACGCCTCCGGCCCGACCTTCCGCGACGAGATGTACCCGGCCTACAAGGCCAACCGGCCGCCCATGCCGGACGAGCTGCGCGCGCAGATCGAGCCGATGCTGGCCATCGTCCAGGCCCTGGGCATCCCCCTGCTGCGGGTGCCGGGCGTGGAGGCCGACGACGTGATCGGCACCCTGGCCCTGCAGGCCCGGCGGGAGGGCATCCCGGTGCTGATCTCCACCGGCGACAAGGATTTCGCCCAGCTGGTGCAGCCGGGCATCACCCTGGTCAACACCATGACCGGCACCGTGCTGGACGAGGCCGGCGTGCAGGAGAAGTTCGGCGTCCGCCCCGACCAGGTGGTGGACCTGCTGGCGCTGATGGGCGACACCGTCGACAACGTGCCCGGCGTGGAGAAATGCGGTCCCAAGACCGCCGCCAAGTGGCTGGCCGAGTACGGCACGCTCGAGGGCGTGATGGCCGCCGCTCCCGGGATGAAGGGCAAGATCGGCGAGAACCTGCGCGCGGCCCTCGACCGCCTGCCACTGAACAAGCAGCTGGTCACCATCAAGACCGACGTCGAGCTGGAGCAGGGGCCCGCCGACCTCAAGCCGCGGCCGCGCGACATCGAGGCCCTGCGCGAGCTGTACCGGCGCTACGGTTTCAACGCCGCGCTCAAGGACCTGGAGGCCGGTAACGGCGCCGGCAGCCGCCGCAGCACGCCGCCGGGCCCGGCGGCGCTGGCCGGCGACACCGCCGAGGCACCGGCCGAAGGCCTGGCCGCGCCGGGCGCCTACGAGTGCGTCACCGGGAAGAAGGCGCTGGAAGCCTGGATCGAGCGCCTGCGCGATGCGCCGCTGATCGCCATGGATACCGAGACGGATTCGCTGGATCCGATGCGCGCCCGCCTGGTCGGCCTGAGCTTCGCGGTCGAGCCCGGCGCGGCCTGCTACATCCCGGTCGGCCACGACTGTCCCGGCGTACCGGCGCAGCTGGACCGCGAGGAGGTGCTGGAAGCCCTGCGCCCGCTGCTGGAGGACCCGGACCGCCCCAAGCTCGGTCAGCACGGCAAGTACGACCTGCACGTGCTGCGCCGGCATGGCGTGCAGGTACGCGGTTACGCCGAGGATTCCATGCTCGAGAGCTTCGTCTGGAACGCCGGCGGCCAGCGCCACGACATGGACACGCTGGCGCAGAAGTACCTGGGCTACCAGACCATCAAGTACGAGCAGGTGGCCGGCAAGGGCGCAAAGCAGATCCCGTTCTCGGCAGTGTCGCTGGAGGACGCCACCCGCTACGCCGCCGAGGACGCCGACATCACCCTGCGCCTGCACCGGGTGCTGTCGGAGAAGCTGGCCACCGAGCCGCGCCTGCAGTCGGTCTACCGCGACATCGAGATGCCGCTGGTGCCGGTGCTGGCGCGGATGGAGGCCAAGGGTGTGCTGGTCGATGCCGACGAGCTGCGCCGGCAGAGCGAGGACCTGGGCCGGCGCATGCTGGCGGCGCAGCAGCGCGCCCACGAAATCGCCGGCCGCGCCTTCAATCTCGATTCGCCCAAGCAGCTGGGTGCCCTGCTGTTCGACGAGCTGAAGCTGCCGGTGCTGGTGAAGACGCCCACCGGCGCGCCCTCGACCAACGAGGAGGCGCTGGAGGCCATCGCCGACCAGCACGAGCTGCCGCGCCTGGTGCTGGAGTACCGGGGCCTGGCC
>DATGPR010000100.1:0-7875 GCA_035304725.1 Arenimonas sp. | reverse complement strand
TGATCGATTCCATCGGTTCCGGCGACGTCGAGGTGCGCGGCGTGAAGGGCAACGTCCGGGTCGACAGCGTCGGCTCCGGCGACCTGGACCTGATCCGGGTCGGTGGCGACATCGAGATCGGCTCGATCGGCTCCGGCGACGTCGCCGCCCATGGCGTCGGCGGCAGCGTGCTCATCAAGTCCATCGGCTCGGGCGACGCCGAGCTCATCGACGTCGAAGGCGACGTCACCGTGCGGTCGATGGGCAGCGGCGATGTCGAAGCACGCAACGTCCGCGGCCGGGTGTCCCTGCCGCCCGGGCACTGAGCACCAGGCCGGTTCCCCGCGCGGGGAGCTGGCCTGGCCCAGGCCTCAGCCTCCCCCACCCCCCGGTTTGCCCTGGATCCCGCCCCGCGCCAGCGCGGCGGGATCCAGCAGTTTGCGCAGCCTCGCCTCCGGCAGTCCGGTGGCCTCCCTCGCCACGTCCAGGATCGGCCGGCCTTCCCGATAGGCCTGCTTGGCGATGGCCGCCGCCTTCTCGTAGCCGATCACCGGGTTGAGCGCCGTCACCAGGATGGGATTGCGGCCCAGGGCCGCTTGCAGCCGGTCGCGCCGCACGGTGAAGCCGGCGATGGCGGCATCGGCCAGCTGCCGCGAGGCATTGGCCAGCAGCTCCGTGGACTGCAACAGGTTGTGGGCGATCACCGGCAGCATCACGTTGAGCTGGAAATTGCCGCTGGCCCCGGCCACCGTCACCGTCGCGTGGTTGCCCATCACCTGGGCGCAGACCATGCACACCGCCTCCGGGATCACCGGATTGACCTTGCCCGGCATGATCGAGCTGCCCGGCTGCAGGGCCGGCAGTTCGATCTCGCCCAGGCCGGCCAGCGGCCCGGAGTTCATCCAGCGCAGGTCATTACCGATCTTCATCAGCGCCGCCGCCAGCACGTTGAGCTGGCCGGACAGTTCCACCGCCCCGTCCTGGGCGGCGATGCCCTCGAACAGGTTGGGCGCCTGTACGAAACGTTCGCCGGTCAGCCGCTTCAGCCCCGCCGCCACGCGTCCGCCGAAACGCGGGTCGGCATTGATGCCGGTGCCCACGGCGGTACCGCCGATGGGCAGGCGGCGCAGCCGGACCAGGCTGTCCTGGATGCGTTCGATGGCCGAGCCCAGCTGCGCCGACCAGGCGCCCAGCTCCTGGCCCAGGCTCAGCGGCATGGCGTCCATCAGGTGGGTGCGGCCGGTCTTGATCACCTTGCCCAGGCCGCGGGCACGCCGGTCCACCGTCTTCTTCAGGTGCCGCAGCGCCGGCAGCAGCTGGTCGCGGCAGGCCAGCACGGCCGCCACCTGCAGGCTGGTCGGGACCACGTCGTTGGAGCTCTGGCCCATGTTGACCTGATCGTTGGCGTGCACGCGCCGGCCCAGGCGCTGGCCGGCCAGGCTGGCGATCACCTCGTTGGCGTTCATGTTGCTGGAGGTGCCGGAGCCGGTCTGGAACACGTCCACCGGGAACTGGCCGTCGAGGTCGCCGGCGGCCACCTGCAGCGCCGCCTCGCGGATGGCCGCGGCCACCGTCTTCGGCAGGTGCCCCAGCGAGGCATTGGCCTCGGCGGCGGCGGCCTTGACCAGGCCGAGGGCGCGGATGAACTGCCGCGGCATGCGCAGGCCGGAGATCGGGAAGTTCTGCACCGCGCGTTGGGTCTGGGCGCCCCAGAGCGCTTCGGCGGGTACCTGCAGTTCACCCAGGCTGTCGCGTTCGGTGCGGGTCCTGGCAGCGGTCCTGGTGGCCATCGCTGGCGTCTCCTCGTTCCTGTTCCCGACCAGCATAGCGCCGGGCGCCGGGCCGCGCCGGTGTAGAATCTGCGGCCCCGCAACGCCCGCGAGCCCGCCCGATGTCCGAGTTCACCCTGACCGCCCTGTCGCCGCTGGACGGGCGTTACGCCGCCAAGGCCGAGGCCCTGCGGCCGATCTTTTCCGAGTTCGGCCTGATCCGGGCCCGGGTCCGGGTCGAGGTGGAATGGCTGCTGGCCCTGGCCGCTGAGCCGGGCATTCCCGAACTCGAGGCCTTCTCCGACGCCGCCGCCGGCCGCCTGCGGGCCCTGGCCGAGGGCTTTTCGGTGGCCGACGCCGCCCGGGTCAAGGAGATCGAGCGCACCACCAACCACGACGTCAAGGCGGTCGAGTACTTCATCAAGGAGCGCCTGCGCGACGACGCCGAGCTGGGCCCGGCCCTGGAGTTCGTGCACTTCGCCTGCACCAGCGAGGACATCAACAACCTCAGCTACGCGCTGATGCTGCAGCAGGCCTACGTGGGCGTGATGGCGCCCAAGCACGCCGAGGTGACGCAGCGCCTGCGCGAGATGGCGCACGCCCTGGCCGACCTGCCCATGCTCTCGCGCACCCACGGCCAGACCGCCTCGCCGACCACCCTGGGCAAGGAGCTGGCGAACGTGGTGGCCCGGCTGGAGCGGCAGATCGCCGTCATGCACGGCATCGAGTTCCCGGGCAAGATCAACGGCGCCGTCGGCAATTACAACGCCCATGTCGTGGCCTATCCGGACGTGGACTGGCCGGCGCTGGCGCAGCGCTTCGTCGAGTCCCTGGGCCTGGACTTCAATCCCTACACCACCCAGATCGAGCCGCATGACGGCATCGCCGAACTCTGCGATGCCCAGCGCCGCATCAACACCATCCTGATCGACCTGTGCCGGGACGTCTGGGGCTACATCTCCCTGGGCTATTTCAAGCAGGCGGTGAAGGCCGGTGAAGTCGGCAGCTCGACCATGCCGCACAAGGTCAACCCGATCGACTTCGAGAACGCCGAGGGCAATTTCGGCCTCTCCAATGCCCTGCTCGCCCACCTGGGCGAGAAGCTGCCGATCAGCCGCTGGCAGCGCGACCTGACCGACTCCACCGTGCTGCGCGCGCTGGGCACCGGCTTCGGCCACGCCCTGGTGGCGCTGGATGCCCTGCTGCGTGGCCTGGGCAAGCTCAGCGCCAACCCCGAGCGCCTGGCCGCCGACCTCGACGCCGCCTGGGAAGTGCTGGCCGAACCGGTGCAGACGGTGATGCGCCGGCACGGCCTGCCCAACCCCTACGAGCAGCTCAAGGAGCTGACCCGTGGCCAGGGCATCAGCGCCGAATCCATGCGCGCCTTCATCCAGGGCCTGGACCTGCGGGCCGACGCCAAGGCCCGCCTGCTGGCCCTGACCCCCGCCACCTATACCGGCCTGGCCGCTTCGCTGGCGAAGAAGGTCTGATTTTTGACGCGGATTAACCCGGACAAGCGCGGACAAGGTTCTGATGCTGGCTGCGGCCAGGGCACCTGAACCGCTTCATCCACGTCCATCCGCGCCAATCCGCGGCAGAAAACCAATGAAAAAGCTCCCGATCGAGGTGGAAGGCAGTGCGAAGCAGCCGCTGGGCATGCCGGCGGAGCGCTTCCTGCGCGATTACTGGCAGAAGCGGCCGCTGCTGATCCGCAAGGCCTTCCCCGGCTTCGTCTCGCCGATCACGCCCGAGGACCTGGCCGGCCTGGCCTGCGAGGAGGCGGCGCTGTCGCGCATCGTCGTGCACCACCGCCGCGGCGACCGCTGGGAGCTGCGCTACGGTCCCTTCGAGGAGGCCATGTTCCCGGCCATGCCGCACAGGGACTGGACCCTGCTGGTCCAGGACGTGGACAAGTGGGACATGGACGTGCGCGCCCTGCTGGAGGACTTCCGCTTCCTGCCGGCCTGGCGCGTCGACGACATCATGATCAGCTTCGCCGCCCCGGGCGGTTCGGTCGGCGCGCACGTCGACCAGTACGACGTCTTCCTGCTGCAGGCGCACGGTCACCGCCGCTGGCAGATCGACAGCCGCCCGGGCGCCCCGCGCGATTTCCGCCCGGACGTGGAGCTGAAGCTGCTGCGCGAGTTCGAGCCCGACCACGACTGGGTGCTGGCCCCGGGCGACATGCTCTACCTGCCGCCGGACGTGCCCCACCACGGCGTCGCCGAGGACGCCTGCCTGACCATCTCGGTCGGCATGCGCGCCCCCTCCCGGGCCGAGCTGCTGGCCGACCTGGCCGAGCACCTGGCCGCCGGCCTTGCCGACGAGGACCGCTACGCCGACCCCGACCTGGCGCCGCCGGCCGACCCCTTCGAGATCGATGCCGCCGCCCTGGCCCGGGTCCGCGCCGCCCTGGCCGGCCTGGCCAGTCCGGACGAGGCCGTGCTGGCCGACTGGTTCGGCCGCTTCATCACCCGCTACCGCAGTGCCGGCGAGATCCTGCCGCCGCGCCGGCCGCCGACCTTCGACAAGGTGCTGGACAGCCTGGACCGCGGCGGCCAGCTGCTGCGCCACCCGCAGGCCCGCCAGGCCTGGACCCGGGTCGGCCGGCGCGCCCGCCTGTTCGCCAACGGCCTGGGCTTCGACATGGGCGTGGCCTCGGCCCGGCGCCTTGCCGCCGCCGGCGCCCTCGACGCCGCCGCGGTGGCCACACTGGACAGGGAGGCCCGCCTGGCGCTGGCAAGCCTGGTCGCCCGGGGCCACTATGTGCTGCGCCAGCCTTCGCGCCGACGGTGACGCCATGATCAATGCCGACTTCCGGGTCGAGCCCGCCGACTACAAGGTCGACAACCGGGACCTGCGCCTGGTGCGCGAGACCGTCTTCATCCTCGAGCAGAAGGTGCCGGAGGAAGAGGAATGGGACGAGCTGGACCCGAAGTGCCAGCACGTCATCGCCCGTGACGCTGCCAACCGTCCGATCGGCACCGGCCGGCTGACCCCGGACGGCAAGATCGGCCGCATGGCCGTGCTGCCGGAATGGCGTGGCCGCGGCGTCGGCGACGCCCTGCTGCGGGCCCTGCTGGAACAGGCGCAGGCGCGCGGCTGGCGCGAGGTTTCGCTGCATGCGCAGGTGCATGCCATGGGCTTCTACAGCCGGCACGGCTTCGAGCCCTACGGCGAGCGCTTCATGGAAGCCGGCATCGAGCACCAGGCCATGCGCCGCGCCCTCGAGCCGATGGCGGCGCCGGAACGGCCGGCAGCGAAGCCGCGCGGCCCCTCGGTGCCGGCGAAGGACGTCGAAGGCCCGGGCGACGTCAGCGAAGCCTGCCTGGCCCTGGTGCAGGCGGCACGGCGCGAGATCGTGATCTTCAGCCGCGACCTGGAGCCGGCCATCTTCGGCCAGCCGGCGCTGGTGGAAGCCTTCCGCCAGTTCTCCATCGCCGGTCGCGGCGGCGTGGTGCGCGTGCTGCTGCTCGAGCCCGGCGCCGTGCAGGGTCAGGGCCATCCGCTGCTGCTGCTGGCCCAGCGCATGAGTTCGGTGTTCCAGTTCCGCGCGCCCACCGAGGACGTCGACCTGCAGTATCCCTCGGCCTATCTGGCCACCGACGCCGACGGCTTCCTGTTCCGTACCCTCGGCAGCCGCTGGGAAGGTGACTGGAGCCCGGCGCATCCGGCGCGCTGCCGGCAACTGGTGGAACACTTCGGCCGGGTCTGGGAACGCTCGCGCCCCTGCACCGAGTTCCGCGCCCTCGGCATCTGAGCGCGGACACGCACCGCGAGGCCGAACGCAAGCTGTACGCAGGGCCGCGCAGGCCCTGACGCAGGCCCGACCGACGGGCCTGCAAGGTTCCCCCCCACTGCGACCGCGGGCTATAATCCCGGGCCTTGTCGCGGCCGCCCTGCGGCCCTCCGACTTCCCCTTCCATCAATCACTTGCCCGCCTCGAGCGCGGGTCCAGGCCAGGGTCGTGGACAGTCTGATCAAGCAGTTCAAGCAGACCTCTCAACTTGCCGGCGGCAATGCCGCCTTCATCGAAGACCTGTACGAGCAGTACCTGGTCGATCCCGACAGCGTCCCCGCGGCCTGGAAAAGCTACTTCGACGGTCTCGGCGGCCGGTCCGCCGGCGACGTGCCGCATTCGGCGGTCATGGCCCAGGTCCAGGCCGCGGCCCGCGACGGCCGCCATGCCGGCGGCCTCGACGCCGAGGCGGCCCGCAAGCAGACCGCGGTCGGCAAGCTGGTCACCGCCTACCGCTCGCGTGGCCACCTGGCCGCCGAGCTCGATCCGCTGGGCATGTGGCAGCGCCCCGAGGCACCCGACCTCGACCTGCCCTTCCACGGCCTGAGCCAGGCCGACCTGGACCAGGAATTCGCCGCCAGCACCTTCTTCGGCGCCGACCGCTTCAAGCTGCGCGACCTGCTGGCCCGCCTGCGCGCCACCTACTGCGGCAGCATCGGCGCCGAGTACATGCACATCTCCGACGCCCAGCAGCGCCGCTGGATGCAGCAGCGCCTGGAGGGCGCCGCCGGCAAGTACGGCCTGGCGCCGGCCGAGCGCAAGCGCCTGCTCGAGCGCCTGACCGCGGCCGAGGGCCTGGAGCGTTACCTGCACACCAAGTACGTCGGCCAGAAGCGTTTCTCGCTGGAAGGCGGCGAATCGCTGGTGGCGCTGATGGACGTGCTGGTCCGCCGCGGCGGCAGCGCCGGCGTCAAGGACGTGGTGATCGGCATGGCCCACCGCGGCCGCCTCAATGTGCTGGTGAATACCCTGGGCAAGCCGCCGCAGAAGCTGTTCGCCGAGTTCGAGGGCAAGTTCGAGCACAACCACGACCCGGCCCACAGCGGCGACGTGAAGTACCACATGGGCTTCTCCGCCGACGTCGCCACCCCGGGCGGCCCGGTGCACCTGGCCCTGGCCTTCAACCCCTCGCACCTGGAGATCGTCGACCCGGTGGTCGCCGGCTCGGTGCGCGCCCGGCAGATGCGCCGCGAGGATACGAAGCGCCGCCAGGTGCTGCCGATCCTGGTGCACGGCGATGCCGCCTTCGCCGGCCAGGGCGTGGTGATGGAACTGTTCCAGATGTCGCAGGCGCGCGGTTTCGCCGTCGGCGGCACCGTCCACATCGTCGTCAACAACCAGGTGGGCTTCACCACCTCGCGCCCGGACGACGCCCGCTCCACCCTGTACTGCACCGACCCGGCCAAGATCATCGGCGCGCCGGTGCTGCACGTGAACGGCGACGACCCGGATGCGGTGGCCTTCTGCGCCCAGCTGGCCTTCGACTTCCGCAACGAGTTCGGCCGCGACGTCGTCATCGACCTGGTCTGCTACCGCAAGCACGGCCACAACGAGGCCGACGAGCCGGCGGCGACCCAGCCGCTGATGTACAAGAACATCCGCGCCCGCAAGTCGACCCGCGAGCTCTACGCCGAGAAGCTGGAAAGCGCCGGCGTGATCGCCGCCGGCGAGGCCAAGGCGATGGCGGATGCCTACCGCGACAAGCTCGACCGCGGCGAGGTCACCACCGAGGTGGTCACCGATGCCGGCAAGGACCCCTACTCCGTCGACTGGAGCCGCTGGCTGGGCGGCAAGCTGTCCGACCCGGTGGACACCGCCGTCGCCAAGCCGGCGCTGGCCTCGCTGGCCGACCGCATCAACCAGCTGCCGGAGCACCTCAAGCTGCATCCGCGCGTGGCCAAGATCTACGAGGACCGCCGTGCCATGGCCGCCGGCAAGATCCCGATGGACTGGGGCTTCGCCGAGAACCTGGCCTACGCCACCCTGCTGAGCGAGGGTTACAAGCTGCGCCTGGTCGGCCAGGACGCCGGCCGCGGCACCTTCTTCCACCGGCACGCGGTGCTGCACGACCAGGTGACCGGCGAGGCCTTCATGCCGCTGCGCAGCCTGGTCGCCAACCCAGAGCACGCCATGGTCATCGACTCGCTGCTGAGCGAGGAGGCGGTGATGGCCTTCGAGTACGGCTACTCCACCGCCGAGCCGACCACGCTGAACATCTGGGAAGGCCAGTTCGGCGACTTCGCCAACGGCGCCCAGGTGGTGATCGACCAGTTCATCACCTCCGGCGAGGCCAAGTGGGACCGCCTCTGCGGCCTGGTGCTGTTCCTG
>DATGPR010000099.1:0-4334 GCA_035304725.1 Arenimonas sp. | reverse complement strand
GCTGTCCAGGGCCACGCCGATCACCTGCACGCCGCCTTCGCCCTGGTCGGCGGCGTAGGCGTCCAGCACCGGCATTTCCTCGCGGCAGGGGCCGCACCAGCTGGCCCAGAAGTTCACCACGCGGCGGCGGCCGGGGCCGCCCAGCACCACCTGGCCTTCGCCGCGCAGGGCCGGCAGCGCCAGCCCGGCGGGCACCGGCTCGCCCTTGCGCACGACCTCCAGGCCGGGCGGCGGCGGCTGTTCCGGCCAGAGCAGGCGCTGGCCCAGCCACCAGCCCAGGCTGGCGCAGGCCAGGCCCAGCAGGGCGATGCCCGCCCAGGTCAGCACATCGTTCCGGGACATCAGCGCGCCGCCTCGGCCAGGGCCTCGCGGACGATGTCCGGGGTCAGCACCGTCGGCAGCTTCCGCGGCTCGCCCTGGCGCGGGTAGACCACGTACAGCGGCACGCCGACCGCGCCGTGGGATTCCAGGAACGCGGTGATGGCCGGGTCCACGTCGGTCCAGTCGCCCTTCATGTAGACGGCGTCGGCGGCGGCCAGGGCCTCGCGGAAGCCGTCGCGCCCGAACACGGTGCGCTCGTTGGCCTTGCAGCTGACGCACCAGTCGGCGGTCATGTTCACGAACACCACCCGGCCTTCGGCGCGGTAGTTGGCCAGCGCCTCGGCGGAATACGGCACCGAGCCTTCGGCCGCGGCCGTCTCCGCGCGCGCCGGTGGCGGCAGCTGCTGCACGCGCCACACCGGCCACAGCGCCGCCAGCGCCAGGGCCAGGGCCAGCCAGCGCGTGGCCTTGCCGGCCCAGCGCGCCTTCTCCCACCACCACAGGCCCAGGGCCATGACGACGGCGCCGGCCAGCACCAGGCCGATGGCGTCGGCGCCGCGCTGCTTGGCCAGCACCCACAGCAGCCACACCGCCGTCAGGTACATCGGGAAGGCCAGCACCTGCTTGAGCGTTTCCATCCAGGCGCCCGGCCGCGGCAGCCGCGCCGCCAGTGCCGGCACCCAGCCGATCAGCAGGAAGGGCAGGGCCAGGCCCAGGCCCAGGGCCAGGAATACGGCGATCGCCGTCGCCGGCGAGGAAGTGAAGGCGAAGGCCAGAGCCGTGCCCATGAAGGGCGCGGTGCAGGGGCTGGCCACCACCACCGCCAGCACGCCGGTGAAGAAGTCGCCGGCCGGGCCGGACTTCTGCGTCAGCGACTGGCCCATGCCGGCCAGGCTGCCGCCGAGGCTGAAGACGCCGGAGAGCGACAGGCCGATCGCCGTCATCACCAGCGCCAGCGCCGCCACCACGCCCGGCTGCTGCAGCTGGAAACCCCAGCCCAGGGCCAGGCCGGCCTGGCGCAGCGCCAGGGCGACGGCGCCGACCGCGGCGAAGCTGAGCAGCACGCCCAGCGTGTACCAGGTGGCGGAACGCCGCGCCTGGCTGCCGTCGCCACCGCCCTGCGCCAGCGACAGCGCCTTCAGCGACAGCACCGGCAGCACGCAGGGCATCAGGTTGAGGATCACGCCACCGCCCAGGGCCAGCAGCAGCGCCAGCCAGAGCGACGTGCCGGTGCCGGCGGGCGCGCCGGCGTCGGCCGGCGGCGTTTCCTGTTCGCCCACGCCCGCGGCCGCCGGCAGCGACAGCCGCACCTCGCGGGTCATCGGCGGATAGCAGATGCCGTTGTCCTGGCAGCCCTGGAAGGTGACGCGCAGGCTGACCTCCGTGGGCTCGGCGCGCAGGCGCTGCAGCGGCAGCGGCACGTCGACCGGGTCGAAATAGACCATCACCTCGCCGAAGTGCTCGTCGCGATAGGTCTGCGCGCCCGGCCACTGCGGCGGCATCAGCGCGGCGCCGTCGCCGGTGAGCGAGAAGCTGTTGCGGTCGCGGTAGAGGTAATACCCCGGTGCCGGCGCGAAGCGCAGCATCAGCATCTCCGGTCCCGCCACCACCGCCTCGAAGCGGAAGGCCTGCTCGGCCGGCAGCGGCAGGTCGCCGGCCGGATCCAGGGCCAGGCCGGGGCTGTTGCCGCGGCCGCCGGTCAGCGCGTCCAGGCCCGCCAGCGGATCGTCCGCGGCGCCGCTGGTCGGTGCAGTGTCCAGCACGGTGCCATCCGGCGGCAGCGTCACGCTCACCACCTTGCTGTGTGGCGGGTAGCAGATGCCGATGTCGGCGCAGCCCTGGTACTTCACCCGGAAGCTGAGCGTGCGCGCATTGTCGGCGGCGGCGCCGGTCAGCACCGCCGTCACCTCCTTGCGATAGGTCTGGACGTCGCCGAAGAACTCGTCGCTGTGGGCGATGCCCTCGGGCAGTTCCAGCGGGTTGAGCTTGAAGCCGCCGTCCACCAGTTCCACGCCGATGCGGTGCCGGTACAGGTAGTAGCCCTCGGCGATCTTCCAGGTGAACTCGATGCGGCCGCGCTCGCCGGCCACCGCGCTCAGGGCGAAGGCTTCGTCGATGGGCAGCAGGTCGGACTCGTCCACGGCCCCGGCGGCCGGGGCCAGGACGAGCATCAGGAAGGCCAGCGGGGCCGTCAGCCAGCGGGTCATGCGCGGTCTCGTGTGGTGGCGGTGCGGGCACGGGGCCCGCGTCGTGGGACCACAGGATAGCCGCGCCGGTTCAATCCCGGGCGGAACGCTGTGGGCTCAGGCGCGGGCGGTCAGGGCCTCGACGAAATCCACCAGCGGCTCCTGTTTGGGATTGGGCAGGGAGCGGAAGGCCAGCAGCAGGCGCTCTTCCAGGCCGCACTGGGCATAGAAGTTGAGGATCACGGCCGGGGTCTCGCCGGACGGGTCGCCGCCCAGCCAGCGCTGGCCGCGGCCGGTGGCCAGCCATTCGAAGCTGACCGAGGTGGCCAGGGCGATCTTGGAGAGGTGCTCGGTGGTGGGACGGGCTCCGTCCCGTCGCTCCCATTGGGCCACGGCACTGCGGGCGACTCCGACAGCGAAGGCGAGCTCCGACTGCGACATGGAGGCGCCCAGCCGGGCCTGGCGGATACGGCTGAACAACTGCGTCATGTTTCTCCCCGAAAAAAGGTCTTGCCTCCCCCCTGGCCGGCAGGGCCCGTCTGGCGCGGGCATCCTTGCCGTCGCGCCCCTCAGTGACTGTGGTGGCGCGGCGGCTCCGGTTCGTGCCGGAGCCGTCGGCCTCGATTTTAGGCGCATCGCGGCAAAGGTCGGCAAGCCCGTTGCAAGGCCTTGCCGCGGCGGGGCCCCGGCGCCGGAGCCGGCGCGGCGGGCAGCGGGCTGGCCGGGTCGTCCTCCGGGCGGGTTCCGGCCGCCCCGGGACCCGACCTCCGGGCCGTCCCCTGGCCCGAGCCCGGGCCACCGCGGGGCCTTGAAAGCGCCCGACTCCCGCCCCATCTGCCTGCCCGACCGCGCTGGCCCGGGCCCCGGGCCGCGCGTATCATTGGCACTCACCAGGGTCGAGTGCTAACACGCTCGGCCCATGTCATTGAACAAAAAGGGAAAACGAGGAAAGCGATGAACATCAAGCCGCTCTACGACCGCGTGGTCATCAAGCGTATGGAAGAAGAGAAGGTCTCCGCCGGCGGCATCGTCATCCCGGACAGCGCGGCCGAGAAGCCGATCAAGGGTGAAGTCGTCGCCGTGGGCGAGGGCAAGGTCCTGGAGAACGGCAACGTCCGCGCCCCGAAGGTCAAGCAGGGCGACAAGGTGCTGTTCGGCAAGTACGCCGGCACCGAGGTGAAGCTCGACGGCACCGAGTACCTGGTGGTCAAGGAAGACGACATCCTGGCCATCCTCGGCTGATTCCCTCCGGCCTGCGCCAGGCGCGGCCGGAACCCCCACACACACGATTGAATTTCGGAGCAAGCAACAATGGCTGCCAAGGACATCCGTTTCGGTGAAGACGCCCGCGCCCGCATGGTCAAGGGCGTGAACATCCTCGCCAATGCCGTCAAGGCCACCCTCGGCCCGAAGGGCCGCAACGTCGTGCTCGACAAGAGCTTCGGCGCCCCGACCATCACCAAGGACGGCGTGTCGGTCGCCAAGGAGATCGAGCTGGCCGACAAGTTCGAGAACATGGGTGCGCAGATGGTGAAGGAGGTTGCTTCCAAGACCTCCGACAACGCCGGTGACGGCACCACCACCGCCACCGTGCTGGCCCAGGCCCTGATCCGCGAGGGCATGAAGGCCGTGGCCGCCGGCATGAACCCGATGGACCTCAAGCGCGGCATCGACAAGGCCGTCACCTCGGCCGTCGAGGAGCTGAAGAAGATCTCCAAGCCCTGCTCGACCAGCAAGGAGATCGCCCAGGTCGGTTCGATCTCGGCCAACTCCGACACCGACATCGGCGAGCTGATCGCCAAGGCCATGGACAAGGTCGGCAAGGAA
>DATGPR010000098.1:0-4393 GCA_035304725.1 Arenimonas sp. | reverse complement strand
GCGCACAGCGCCTCGCCGCTGCGCAGGTCGAAGCGGGCGCCGTGCAGGGTGCACTCGATCTGTCCGCCATCGATGATGCCGGCGCTCAGCTCGAAGTCCTCGTGGCTGCAGCGGTCCTCCAGGGCGTAAAACTCGCCCTCCAGGTTCACCACCAGGATCGGCGTGTCGCCGTCCCAGGCCACGGTGGATTCGCCGGGCAGCAACTCGGCGGTGGTGCAGACGCGGACCCAGTCGCTCACAGCGGCTTCTCCAGCACTTCGAATCGCAGGTCGTCGCGGCGCGGCAGGCCGAAGCGCTCGTCGCCGTAGGGAAAGGGCTTCTTGACGCCGGTGCGCCGGTAACCGCGGCGCTCGTACCAGGCGATCAGCTCCTCGCGCACGTCGATCACGGTCATGCGCATCAGCCGCTGCCCGTACTCCTCGCGGACGATACGCTCGGCCTCGGCCAGCACCCGCTTGCCCAGGCCACCGCCCTGCAGGGTCGGCTTCACCGAGAACATGCCGAAATAGCCGGCGCCATCCTCGACCGCCACATGCGCGCAGGCGACCAGGCGGCCGTCGACTTCGGCCAGCAGGATGCGGCTCTGCGGCCGCGTGATCTGCGCCATGACGTCGTCGGCGCCGGTGCGGCGGCCATCGAGCAGGTCAGCCTCGGTAGTCCAGCCAGCGCGACTGGCGTCACCGCGGTAGGCCGATTCGACCAGGGCGACGATGGCCTCCACGTCGTCGGCGGTGGCGGCACGGAACTTCGGTTCGGTATCGCTCATGCGGATCAGGCCAGAAGCTTGCGCACCTTCATGATGCCGGCGGCCAGTTGCTCGATCTCGGCATGCGTATTGTAGAAGGCCAGCGAGGCGCGGCAGGTGGCCGGCACGCCCAGCCAGGCCATCAGCGGATGCGCGCAGTGGTGGCCGGAGCGGACGGCGATGCCTTCCAGGTCCAGCAGCGTGGCCAGGTCGTGCGCGTGCGCGCCCTCGATCTGGAAACTGATCACCGCCGCCTTGCCCGGCGCCGTGCCGTGGATGCGCAGGCCGGGGATGGCCTGCAGTCGCTCGGTGGCCAGGGCCAGCAGGGCCTGCTCGCGCGCCTCGATCTCGGCCATGCCGATCGCGTCCAGGTAGTCGGCGGCGGCGCCCAGGCCGACCACGCCGGCGATGTTCGGGGTACCGGCCTCGAACTTGTGCGGCGGGTCGTTGAAGACGGTGCCCTCGAAGCGCACTTCCCTGATCATCTCGCCGCCGCCGAGGAAGGGCGGCATGGCCTGCAGGTGCTCGCGCCTGGCCCACAGGCCGCCGGTACCGGTCGGGCCCAGCATCTTGTGGCCGGTGAAGGCGTAGAAGTCGCAGCCGATCGCCTTGATGTCCACCGCCCGGTGCGGCAGCGCCTGCGAGCCGTCCACCAGGGTGACGACGCCGCGCCGGCGCGCTTCCCGGCAGATCTCCGCCACCGGGTTCACCGTGCCCAGCACGTTGGAGACATGAGTGACGCCCAGCAGCTTCACCTCGGGCGTGAGCTTGGCGCGCAGGTCGTCCAGGTCAAGCTCGCCCTCGGGGGTGATGTCCACCACCTTGATGCGGGCGCCGGTGCGCTCGGCCACCAGCTGCCAGGGCACGATGTTGGCGTGGTGCTCCATCCGCGTCAGCAGGATGGCGTCGCCGGCCTTGAGCCGGGGCAGGGCCCAGCTGTAGGCCACCAGATTGATGGCGAAAGTGGTGCCGCTGGTCAGCACCAGTTCCTCGGCCGGCACGTTCATCCGGGTGGCCAGCTTGCGGCGGGCGCCCTCGTAGGCCTCGGTGGCCTCGGTGCCGAGCGCGTGCACGGCGCGCGAGACGTTGGCATTGTGCTCGCGGTAGAAGGCGTCGACCGCATTGATCACCTGCTGCGGCTTCTGCGAGGTGTTGGCCGAATCCAGGTAGATCAGCGGCTTGCCGCGCACCTGCCGGGTCAGCACCGGGAAATCGGCGCGGATGCGCAGCCAGTCGGGGCGGGCGGTACCGGACATCGGGCCGTTCATGCCTGCGCCTCCCGTGCCAGGCGCCGCTCGATGGCCGCCGACAGCGCGGCGTAAGCCGTTTCATCGTCCAGCACCGCCAGCGGCTCGTGCAGGAAGGCCTGCACCAGCAGGCGCCGGGCTTCGGTGCCGGGCAGGCCGCGGCTGCGCAGGTAGAACAGCGCCGTCTCGTCCAGGCGGCCGACGGTGGCGCCGTGCGCGGCCTTCACCTCGTCGGCGTGGATGACCAGCACCGGCTGGGTGTCCACCTCGGCCTGGTCGGACAGCAGCAGGTTCTTGCTCGAAAGTTCCGCCTCGGTGCCGTCGGCGCCGGCCTGGATGGTGATGCCGCCGTGGAAGACGGCGCGGCCGCGCTCGTCGGCCATGCCGCGCCAGGGCAGCTCGCAGCGGCTGTCGCGGGCGCGGTGCTCGATGTCCAGGCGGGTGTCGAGGTGGCGCCTGCCATCGGCCACCAGCACGCCACCGGCGTGCACGGCGGCGCGTTCGCCGACCAGCTGCACGTTGAGCTCGTGCCGGGCCAGGCCGCCGCCCAGCTCCAGGTCGACGCGGCGATACTCGCTGTCGGAGCCGAGCATGGCGTCGGTGCGGGCCAGCAGGGTGGCGCCGGCGTCCTCCTGCTGCAGGCGGGCGTGGCGCAGGCTGGCGCCGGCGGCCAGATGCACGTGCACCAGATGGTTGCCGAGGTGGCGATGGGCGCCGGCGGCGAGGTGGTGCTCGACCACGGTGGCGCGGGCGCCCTTGCCCAGTTCGATCAGGTGGCGCAGGTGCCAGGCCAGGTCGCCTTCGGCGGGCGCGCCGAGGAAGGCCAGGTGCACCGGCGCGTCCAGGGTGAGGCCGGCCGGCACCACCAGGCGCACGCCGTCCAGGGCCAGGGCGGCGTTGAAGCGGGCGAAGGCCTCGTCGGCCCGCTCGAAGCGGCGACCGAGTACGGCGGCGTCACGCGGATGGCCTTCGGCCAGCACCTGCGAGAAGGGCAGCAGGGCGATGTCGCGCGGCAGGCCGGAAAGGTCCGACAGCGCGGCATCGAAGGCGCCGTTGACGAAGACCAGGCGCGGCGCCGGGATGCCGGCGACCAGGGCCGGATCGACGCCGGCATTGCCGGACGCAGCCGGCAGGAAGCGGCGGTTGGCGAGGGTGCGCAGCGAGGTGTACTTCCAGGTTTCGACGCGGGCGCCGGGCAGGCCATCGGCCAGCGCATCGGCCAGGGCCGCGCGCCGGGCGGGGCCCAGGCCCAGGGCCTCGATGCGTTCGGCCGGCAGGGCCTCGAAGCCCGCCTTCAGCGATTCCAGCAAGGCGCTCATGCCGAGGCTCCGGCCTCCGGCGCGATCCGGTCGCGCAGCCAGGCATAACCGTGCTTCTCCAGCTCCAGCGCCAGCTCGGGGCCGCCGCTCTCGACGATGCGGCCGTCCGCCAGCACGTGCACCACGTCCGGCTTGATGTAGTCGAGCAGGCGCTGGTAGTGGGTGATCACCAGGAAGGCGCGCTCCGGCGAGCGCATCAGGTTGACGCCGTCGGCCACCGCCTTGAGCGCGTCGATGTCCAGGCCGGAATCGGTCTCGTCGAGGATGGCCAGCTTCGGCTCGAGCAGGGCCAGCTGGAAGATCTCGTTGCGCTTCTTCTCGCCGCCGCTGAAACCCTCGTTGACGCCACGGTGCAGCAGCTCGTCCTTCAGGTGCAGCACGGCCAGCTTCTCGCGCACCTTCTTCAGGAACTGCATCGAGTCCAGCTCGGGCTCGCCGCGCGACTTGCGCTGGGCATTGAGCGCCGCGCGCAGGAAATAGGTGTTGTTCACGCCCGGGATCTCGACCGGGTACTGGAAGGCGAGGAAGACGCCGGCGGCGGCGCGTTCCTCCGGCTCCAGGGCCAGCAGGTCGCGACCCTCGAACTCGGCCCTGCCCTCGGTGACCTCGTAGCCCTCGCGCCCGGCCAGGATGTTGCCGAGGGTGGACTTGCCGGCGCCGTTGGGGCCCATGATGGCGTGCACTTCGCCGGGCTTCACCTCCAGCGACAGGCCCTTGAGGATCTCCTTGCCGGCGACGCGGGCGTGGAGGTTTTCGATCTTCAGCATGGTCGTTTCCTTGGTAATCCTTGTCTCCCCGCGGGCGGGGAGGGCGGGCGCCGTCAGCCGACCGCGCCTTCCAGCGACACTTCCAGCAGCTTCTTGGCTTCCACCGCGAACTCCATCGGCAGCTCGCGGAAGACCTGCTTGCAGAAGCCGTCGACGATCATCGACACCGCGTCCTCCTCGCCGATGCCGCGGCTGCGGCAATAGAACAGCTGGTCGTCGCTGATCTTGGAGGTGGTGGCCTCGTGCTCGACGGTGGCGCCGGGGTTCTTCACCTCCACGTAGGGGAAGGTGTGGGCGCCGCAGCGCTTGCCGATC
>DATGPR010000097.1:0-6752 GCA_035304725.1 Arenimonas sp. | reverse complement strand
CGCATGAGCGACAACAGCTTCGGCCGCCTGCTGCGCGTCACCACCTTCGGCGAGAGCCACGGGCCGGCCATCGGCTGCGTGGTGGATGGCTGCCCGCCGGGCATCGAGCTGGCGCCGGACGACTTCACCCACGACCTGGCCCGGCGCGCCACCGGCCGCAGCCGCCACACCTCGCAGCGGCGCGAGGCCGACGAGGTGGACATCCTCAGCGGCGTCCACGAGGGCCGCACCACCGGCACGCCGATCGCCCTGCTGATCCGCAACACCGATGCCCGCAGCAAGGATTACGCCGCCATCGCGCAGCAGTTCCGGCCCGGGCACGCCGACTACACCTACTGGCAGAAGTACGGCATCCGCGACCCGCGCGGCGGTGGCCGCAGCTCGGCGCGCGAGACGACGATGCGGGTGGCCGCCGGCGTGATCGCCAGGAAGTGGCTGGCGGGGAAGGGCGTGTCCGTGCGCGCCTGCGTCAGCCAGATCGGCGAGCTGCTGCCGCGCGGCTTCGACTGGGATGCGGTCGAAGACAACCCCTTCGCCTGGCCCTGCGCCGGGCAGGTGCCCGAACTCGAGGCCTTCATGGACGCGCTGCGCAAATCCGGCGATTCGGTCGGCGCGCGGGTGCGGGTGCAGGCCCTGGGCGTGCCGCCGGGCTGGGGCGAGCCGGTCTACGGCAAGCTCGATGCCGAGATCGCCGCGGCGATGATGTCCATCAACGCGGTCAAAGGCGTGGAGATCGGCGCCGGCTTCGCCGCCGTCAGCCAGAAGGGCAGCGAGCATCGCGACGCGATGACGCCGGAGGGCTTTGCCGGCAACCAGGCCGGCGGCATCCTCGGCGGCATCAGCACCGGCCAGGCGATCGAGGTGTCGGTGGCCTTCAAGCCCACCTCCAGCCTGCGCCTGCCGGTGCCGTCGCTGGACGTGCGCGGGCAGCCGGTGGAAGTGGTGACGACCGGCCGGCACGACCCCTGCGTGGGCCTGCGGGCGCCGCCGATCTGCGAGGCCATGCTGGCCCTGGTCCTGATGGACCAGGCCCTCCGTCACCGCGCCCAGTGCGGCGATGTCGGGCCGGTGGTTCCCCGGGTGCCGGGAAAGTGAACGAAAGGGATATCCGGATGAGCAGGACGTTCAATGTGGCGGTCGTCGGGGCCACCGGCGCGGTTGGTGAGGCGATGCTGGAGATCCTGGCGGAGCGGAATTTCCCGGTCGGCGAGTTGCACGCGCTGGCCAGCGAGCGGTCGGCGGGCAAGACGGTCGCCTTCGGCAACCGCAAGGTCGAGGTGAAGGACCTGGCGGAATTCGATCCGGCCGGGGTGGACATCGCCCTGTTCTCGGCCGGCGGCAGCGTCTCCAGGGCCTACGCGCCGAAGTTCGCCGCCGCCGGTGCCGTGGTCATCGACAACAGCTCGGCCTTCCGCTACGACGATGACGTGCCGCTGGTGGTGGCCGAGGTGAATCCGGAGGCGCTGGCCGATCGCCCGCGCGGCATCATCGCCAACCCGAACTGCTCGACCATGCAGCTGGTGGTGGCGCTGGCGCCCATCCATCGCGCGGTCGGCATCGCGCGCATCAACGTCGCCACCTACCAGTCGGTCTCCGGCGCCGGCCGCAGCGCCATGGAAGAACTGGGCCGGCAGACCGCCGCCCTGCTGAACTTCCAGCCGCACGAGCCGGTGAAGCTGCCGGTGCAGATCGCCTTCAACCTGATCCCGCACATCGACGAATTCCTGGACAACGGCTTCACCCGCGAGGAGATGAAGATGGTCTGGGAGACCCGCAAGATCCTCGGCGACGACAGCATCCTGGTGAACCCGACGGCGGTGCGGGTGCCGGTGTTCTACGGCCATTCCGAGGCCGTGCACCTGGAGACCCGGGAGAAGCTCAGTGTCGAGCGGGCGCGCGAGCTGCTGGCCTCGGCGCCGGGCGTGGAGGTGGTGGATGAACCGGTCGACGGCGGCTACCCGACCCCGGTCACCCATGCCGCCGGCAGCGACCCGGTCTACGTCGGACGCATCCGCGAGGACCTCTCGCATCCGCGCGGCCTGAACCTCTGGGTGGTCTCGGACAACATCCGCAAGGGCGCTGCCCTGAACGCGGTGCAGCTGGCGGAACTCGTGGTCAAGTCCGGCGGCTGACGGGTATATTCGGGCCGCGACCGGTCCGGCGGCCGCGGGGGGCAGGCGCCGGAGCCACTGAATGCGTCCGTCAAGGAACGGGGAGAATTCCTAGCGTGAACAACAGGCAACTGCAGCTGTCGCTGGCCCTGGCCCTCGCCCTGGGCGCGGGCAGCGCCCATGCCCTGGGCCTGGGCCAGATCGAGGTCAAGTCCCGGCTCAACGAGCCGCTGGTGGCCGAAATCCCCATCGTCTCGGCCGCGCCCGGCGAGCTGGACGAGCTCCAGGTGCGCCTGGCCTCGCCGGAGGCCTTCGCCCGGGTCGGGCTGGAGCGCCCGGTCGGCCTGACCGCCAACCTGCAGATGGAAGTGGGCCGCAACGCCCAGGGCCAGCCGGTGATCCGGGTCACCACGAACAACCGCTTCAACGAGCCCTTCCTGACCTTCCTGCTGGAAGCCGACTGGGGCCGCGGCAAGGTGGTGCGCGAGTTCAGCGCCCTGGTCGATCCGCCCTATATCGCGCCGGCGGTGGTCAAGCCGCTGGAAACGCCGATCGTCTCGGTGCCCAGCGCGCCGGTGTCGCCGCCGCCGGAGCCGCCGCCGGCGGAGCCGCAGCCGCTGCCCGATCCGGAGCCCGTCTTCACCTACCGCGACATCCCGCCGGAGCCGGTGCAGCCGGTGCCGGAAGCCGAGCCGGCGCCCGCGCCCGTGGAAACGCTGCCCGAACCGGAGCCGGTGGCCGCCGCCGAGCCGGCGCTGCCGCCCGAACCCGCGCCGGCGCCCGAACCCGTGCCGGCGCCGCAGCCGGAGCCCGCTCCCGAGCCGGCACCGGTGCAGCCCGCCCCGGTGACCCCGCCACCGCCGCCGGCCCCCGCGCCCGCGCCGGCCCCGGGCGAGATCGGTCCGGTCGCCGAAGGCCAGACCCTCTGGAGCATCGCCCAGCAGGTCCGCCCGGACCCGTCGGTGACCATGAACCAGGTGATGCTGGCCATCCAGCGGGCCAACCCGGAAGCCTTCATCGACGACAACATCAACCTGCTCAAGCGCGGCGCCGTGCTGCGCATCCCGGGCAAGGAAGCCATGCTGCAGCTGGGCGCCTCCGAGGCGGCCGCCCTGGTCCGGCAGCAGGCCGAGGCCTGGCAGGCCCGGCGTGCGCCGGTGCCGCAGCCGGCCGAAGCCATTGCCGAGGCGCCGCGGCCCACGCCCGTCCGTCCGGCCACGCCGCCGCCGGCCCCCGAGGGCCGGCTGGAGATCGTGCCGCCGGCCGAGGGCGAGACCGGCGCCCGCGGCATGCAGTCCGGCGCCAGCGCCGACGGTGCCGGCCGGGAGCTGCGCGCCGAGCTGAGCCAGAGCCAGGAAGACCTGGCCGCCCGCGAGGCCGAGGTGGCCGAGCTGCGTTCGCAGATCGCCGAGATCGAGCAGCAGCAGGCCGACAGCGAGCGCCTGATCGAGATGCAGGAAAGCCAGCTCAAGGCCCTGCAGGACCGCTTGGGCGCGCAGCAGGCCGACCCCGCGGCGCCGCCCGCGGCCGAGCCCGGAGCGGAACCGGCTCCGACCGAAGCGCCGGCCGAGCCCACGCCCTGGTACCTCAATCCCTATGTGCTGGGCGGCCTGATCCTGGTGGTGCTGGGTGGCCTGGTGCTGGCCCTGCGTGGCCGGCGCAAGCGCGAGGTGCTGCCGAGCCCGCCGCCGCGGCGCATCTCCGACGACGAGGCGCTCAAGCGCAGCCTGCCTGGCGCCGCCGCCGCGGCCGTGGCGGAGGAGGAGATCGACGAGGAGGAAGTCGAGGCCGCCGTCGACGACCAGGCCGAGGCCCTGCGCGAGCGCATCGCCGCCAATCCTTCCGACCTCGAGGCGCACATCTGCCTGCTGCGGCTGCTGCACTCGCGCGGCGAGGCCGCGGAGTACGAGCGCGCCGCCCAGGCCATGCGCGCGCAGGTGCGCAGCACCCTGGACCCGCGCTGGCGCGAGGCGGCGGTGATGGGCCTGTCCCTGCTGCCCGGCCATCCGCTGTTCCAGCAGTCCGGCTGGAATGCCCCGCGCTTCGGCGACACCGGCGTGATGCCGGCGCCGACCGCGCCGGCGCCGGCCGCCGAGCCCGCTCCGGCGCCCGAGCCTGAGACGGAGCCGGAGCCGGAAACTGAGGCCGAGCCGGCTGCGACGCTGGAGGACGAGGTGTTCGACATGGGCGGCGCCGGCGCGGGTGTCGACGAGCTGTCCCTGGACACCGCCGTCGAGATGGCCCTGGCTGGTGCCGACGGAGAGGACGCCGCCACGCCGGCCGGCGTGGCGCCCGCCCTGGACGACGACGCCAGCGCCACCAAGATCGAGCTGGCCCGTGCCTACCTCGACATCGGTGACGTCGAGGGCGCCAAGGCCATGCTGGAGGAAGTGATCGCCGAGGCCGGCCCCGCCGGCCGCGCCGAGGCCGAGAAGCTGCTCCGGGAAATCGGCTAAGCTGAGCCCACTCGACGGGCAATACGACGAGGGCCGGGGCGACCCGGCCCTCGGCATTCAGGGCATGCGCTACGCACTGGGCATCGAATACGACGGCACCGGCTTCCTCGGCTGGCAGCGGCTGGCGCACGGCGCCACCCTGCAGGCGGCGGTGGAGTCGGCGCTGGGCTTCGTGCTCGACCACGAGGTGCAGGTGACCTGCGGCGGCCGCACCGACGCCGGCGTGCACGCCGCCTGCCAGGTGGTGCATTTCGACACCGAGGTCGAACGCGGCGACTACGGCCTGCGCCAGGGTTGCAACAGCCGCCTGCCGCACGGAGTCACCGTGCTCTGGGCGCAGCGCGTGCCCGACGATTTCCACGCCCGCTACTCGGCCCGCGCCCGCCGCTACCGCTACACGCTGCTGAACCGGCCGACGCGGCCGGCCCTGTACCGGCATTTCCTCGCCTGGGAGCGGGCGCCGCTGGACGTGGAGGCCATGCACCGCGCCGCCCAGGCCCTGCTCGGCGAGCACGACTTCAGCGCCTTCCGCACCGTGCACTGCCAGGCACCGCACCCGGTGCGCGAGCTGCAGGAAATCGAGGTGCGCCGCGAGCCCGGCGACAGGGTGGTGGTGGAAGTGCAGGCCAATGCCTTCCTGCACCACATGGTGCGCAACATCGTCGGCAGCCTGCTGCCGATCGGCCGCGGCGAGAAGCCGGAGTCCTGGATGGCCGAACTGCTGGCCGGCCGCGACCGCACCGTCGCCGGACCGACCGCGCCGGGCCAGGGCCTGGTTTTCCTTGGCCCGCGCTATCCGCGCCAGTGGGGCCTGCCCGAGCAGGTCTGCCTGTGAGGCGCACACGCATCAAGTTCTGCGGCCTGACCCGGCCAGGCGACGTGCGCCTGGCGGTGGAGCTGGGCGTGGATGCGGTCGGCTTCGTCTTCGCCGCCGGCAGCCCGCGCCGGCTCGAACCGGGCCAGGCACAGGCACTGCGCGAGGCGGTGCCGCCGCCGGTGGCGGTGGTGGCGCTGTTCATGGACACGCCGGCCGCCGACGTGCGGCGGATCGTGCGCCTGCTGCAGCCGGACCTGCTGCAGTTCCACGGCAGCGAGGACGAGGCCTTCTGCCGCGCCTTCGGCCGGCCCTACCTCAAGGCGCTGGCGATGGGCGCGGGCGGCGCGCCGGTGGAGCAGGCGCTGGCGCGTTACCCTTCGGCCAGCGGTTTCCTGCTCGACGGCCACGCGCCGGGACAGGCGGGCGGCAGCGGCCAGCGCTTCGACTGGACGCGGGCGCGGTTGCCGGGCCGGACGGTCTGGCTGGCCGGCGGGCTGGGGCCGGGCAATGTCGCCGAGGCGATCCGCCAGGCCCGGCCCTACGCGGTGGACGTTTCCAGCGGAATCGAGCGCGCGCCGGGCATCAAGGACGGCGCGAAGATGCAGGCTTTCATCGAGGAGGTGCGACGTGCAGACCAAGGCCGCCAGTGAGGCCGCGACACAGGGCTTCGGCGCCTGGCCGGACGCGCAGGGGCATTTCGGCCGCTACGGCGGCGTCTTCGTGCCCGACACCCTGATCGAGCCGCTGCGCGAGCTGGAGGCCGCCTACCGCGCCGCCTGCGCCGATCCGGCCTTCCAGGCCGAGCTGGAGTACGAGTACCGGCATTACGTCGGCCGGCCGAGTCCGGTCTACGAGGCGAAGCGGCTGTCGGAAAAGGTCGGCGGCGCCCGCATCCTGCTCAAGCGCGAGGACCTGAACCACACCGGCGCGCACAAGATCAACAACACCATCGGCCAGGCCATGCTGGCCCGGCGCATGGGCAAGACCCGCATCATCGCCGAAACCGGCGCCGGCCAGCACGGCGTCGCCAGCGCCACGGTGGCGGCGCGCCTGGGCCTGGAGTGCGTGGTCTACATGGGCGCCACCGACGTCGAGCGGCAGGCGCCGAACGTGTTCCGGATGAAGCTGCTGGGCGCCACCGTCGTGCCGGTGCAGTCCGGCAGCAGGACGCTGAAGGACGCGCTGAACGAGGCGATGCGCGACTGGGTGACGAACGTCGGCGACACTTTCTACATCATCGGCACCGTCGCCGGCCCGCATCCGTACCCGCTGCTGGTGCGCGACTTCAACGCCGTGGTCGGCCGCGAGGCGAGGGCGCAGGTGCTGGAAGCGTACGGCCGGCTGCCGGACGTGGTGACCGCCTGCGTC
>DATGPR010000096.1:0-5977 GCA_035304725.1 Arenimonas sp. | reverse complement strand
CCGCGGGCCAGGGCCGGCTTGAGCATGTTGCCGGCGTCCATGGCGCCCTCGGCCTTGCCGGCGCCGACCATGGTGTGCAGCTCGTCGATGAACAGGATGATCTGGCCCTCGTTCTTGGCCAGGTCGTTGAGCACGGCCTTGAGGCGCTCCTCGAACTCGCCGCGGAACTTGGCGCCGGCGATCAGCGCGCCCATGTCCAGCGACAGCAGGCGCTTGCCCTTGAGCTGCTCGGGCACCTCGCCGTTGACGATGCGCTGGGCCAGGCCCTCGACGATCGCGGTCTTGCCGACGCCGGGCTCGCCGATCAGCACCGGGTTGTTCTTGGTGCGCCGCTGCAGCACCTGGATGGTGCGGCGAATCTCCTCGTCGCGGCCGATGACCGGGTCGAGCTTGCCCTGCTCGGCGCGGGCGGTCAGGTCGACGGTGTACTTCTCCAGGGCCTGGCGCTGGTCCTCGGCGTTCTCGCTCTGCACCTTCTCGCCGCCGCGCACGGCCTCGATGGCGCGCTCCAGGGCCTCCTTGCGCAGGCCGGCGGCCTTCAGGGCCTGGCCGGCTTCGCCCTTGTCCTCGAGCGCGGCCAGCAGGAACAGCTCGCTGGCGATGAAGGCATCGCCGCGCTGCTGCGCCAGCTTGTCGGTGAGGTTGAGCAGGCGGATCAGGTCGTTGCCGAGGCTGATGTTGCCCTCGTTGCCGCTGACCTTGGGCAGGCGGTCGAGGATTTCGCCCAGGCGCTGGCGCAGGGCCGCGACGTTGACGCCGGCCTGCACCAGCAGCGGCCGGGTACCGCCGCCGCTCTGGTCCAGCAGGGCGACCAGCAGGTGGGCCGGTTCGATCAGGTTGTGGTCGCGCCCGACCGCCAGCGACTGGGCATCGGCCAGTGCCTGCTGGAAGCGCGAGGTGAGCTTGTCCATCCGCATGGGGATTTCCTTGGCAAGAACGGAAGCGGCCGTGCCGCGATGCCCATCAGATGGCGCCCCCGAACCCGCCTTTCAAGCCAACCCCACCCCGGGGTCAGAGTCCGGGGTCTGACCCCGGGGTCGGAGTAAAGGGTCTGACCCCGGGGTCGGAACAAGGGGGAGGATCAGGGGGTGAGCCAGGCGAGGGTGGCCATGCGGCCGGTGCGCTGGTCGCGGCGGTGGGAGTAGAAGCGGGCCGGATCGGAGATCGTGCAGAGGCCACCGCCATGGATGCCGGTGATGCCCAGGGCCGCCAGCCGCCGCCGGGCCAGGGCGAACAGGTCCACCCGCCAGTGGCCGGGCCGGGTCGGGACGAAGGCCGTCGCCGCGCCCGGATCAGGGCCGGTGAAGGCCTCGAAGACCTCCTGGCCGATTTCGTAGCGCTCCGGCCCCGCCGCCGGGCCCAGCCAGACCCGCAGGCGCGCCGGTGGCGTGGTCATGGCCGCCACCGTCGCCTCCAGCACGCCGGCCGCAAGGCCGCGCCAGCCGGCGTGGGCCGCCGCCAGCTCGCTGCCGTCATCGGCGGCGAACACCACCGGCAGGCAGTCGGCGGTCAGGATGGCCAGGACGGTGCCGGGCCGGCGGGTGACGGCAGCGTCGGCTTCGGGCGGGCCCGCGCCGGCTCCCGGCGCATCGGCAAGGTCCGGGCCGACACCCCGGGCAACGGCGCCATCCGCCGCGAAGACTGCGATGCCATGCACCTGCCGCAGCCAGACCGGTTCGGATGGGAGGCCGAGCGCTGCCACCAGGCGCGCGCGGTTCTCCCGCACCGCCTGCGGATCGTCGCCGCTGTTCATTCCCAGGTTCAGGCGATCGAAGGGCGGCGCCGACACGCCCTCGCCATCGCGCAGGCTGATGCCGGCCCGGACTCCGGGCGGCGCCGACCAGTCGGCCTCCAGCCAGCCCCGGGCGGCCATGCTTCAGCCCTTGAAGGCCGCCGTGTCGGCGCGCAGGGCCTGCACCAGGGCCTGCATGTCGGCCGGCATCGGCGTCTGGAATTCCAGAGTCTCGCCACTGGCCGGATGCCGGAAGGCCAGCTTCTCGGCATGCAGGGCCTGGCGGCGGAAACCGCGCAGCTGCTCCACCAGCGCCTCCGTCGCCGCCTTGGGCAGGCGGAAGGATCCGCCGTACAGCGGATCGCCCACCAGCGGATGCCGGACATGCGCCATGTGCACGCGGATCTGGTGGGTGCGCCCGGTTTCCAGCCGGCACTCGACCAGGGTGTGGGCGCGGAACTTCTCCCGCACCCGGTAATGGGTGACCGCCTCGCGGCCGCCCTCGCGCAGCACCGCCATGCGGATGCGATCGGTCGGGTGCCGGCCGATGGGCGCGTCCACGGTGGAACCGGCCACCATGCTGCCCTGGACCACCGCCAGGTACTGGCGATGCACCTCGCGGCCGGACAGCTGCTCCACCAGCGAGGTGTGCGCACGCAGGCTGCGCGCCACCACCATCAGGCCGGAGGTGTCCTTGTCCAGACGATGGACGATGCCGGCGCGCGGCAGGTCGGCCAGGCGCGGGTCGAGGTTCAGCAGGGCATTGACCAGGGTGCCGCGCGGATTGCCGGCGCCCGGATGCACCACCAGCCCGGCCGGCTTGTCCAGGACGATCACGTCCTCGTCCTGGTACAGCACGTTCAGCGGGATGGCCTCGGGCTCGGCATGGGTCTCGGTGGACAGGCGCACCGCCAGGGTGACCGGTTCGCCACCGCGGACCGCCTCCCTGGGCTTGACCTGGCGGCCGTCCAGCAGGGCATCGCCGGACTTGATCCATTCAGCCAGCCGGGACCGGGAGAAGTCCGGGAACAGCTCCGCCAATACCTGGTCGAAACGGCGTCCGGCGGCCTCCAGCGGGACGCTGGCCTCCAGCAGCTCGCGCTCGCCGTCCTCGCTGTCGGTGTCCTGAGTCATGTGTACGGGCCCCGGAAAAGTTCCGGTATTATCCCCGAACTTCCGACCCCAGCGCCGGCCTTCCCTAGATGACCCGATTCCAGCAAGCGACCCGCTTCGCCCTCATCCTCCTGCTCGTGGCCAGCCTGGCGGGCTGCAAGACCATCGGCGGATGGTTCAGCCGCGACAAGGAAGACCCCACCGAGACGCTGCCGGTCGAGCAGATGTACGCCGAAGCCCACGGCTCCATGACCATGGGCAACTTCAACCGCGCCGCCCGCTACTACCAGCGTCTGGTCGCCCGCTTCCCCTACGGCGCCTACACCGAGCAGGCGCAGCTGGAGCTGGCCTACTCGCAGTACAAGATGCGCCAGGCCGACGAGGCAACCGCGACGATCGAGCGCTTCATCCGCACCTACCCGACCCACCGCCACATCGACTACGCCTACTACCTGAAGGCGCTGATCAACTTCGAGCGCGGCTCGGGCATGCTGCTGCGCATCGCCCGCCAGGACCTGGCCTCGCGCGACCTGGGCGCCACCCAGCAGAGCCTGAACGACTTCGCCGACGTGGTGCGCCGCTACCCGAACAGCCGCTACGCGCCGGATGCCCGCCAGCGCATGATCTACCTGCGCAACCGCCTGGCCCGGCACGAGACCAAGGTCGGCCTGTACTACCTGCGTCGCGGCGCCTGGCTGGCCGCCGCCAACCGCGGCAAGTACATCCTGCAGCAGTACCCGCAGAGCGAGCACGAGGGCGATGCCCTGGCCCTGATGGCCGAGGCCTACACCCGCCTGGGCCAGCAGGACCTGGCCAGCGACGCCCGCCGCGTGCTTGAGCAGAACTATCCGCAGCACCCCTACCTGTCCGGCGACTGGCCGGAGGAGAAGGGCGTCCTGCGCAAGCTCAATCCCTTCGGCAGCAAGTAAGCCGCCGGGCCCGCCACCGCGGCGGGCTCAGGCCGGGTCGCGCCAGCCCGAGCTGATCGGATAGCGCCGCTCGCGGCCGAAGGCCCGCCGCGAAAGCTTGGGTCCGGGCGCGGCCTGGCGCCGCTTCCACTCGTTCGCCCGCAGCAGCTGCAGCACCCGCGCCACCGTCGCCGGGTCATATCCCTCGGCGACGATCTCGGCCGGCGACAGCTCGCGGTCCACGTAGCGCACCAGGATGCCGTCCAGCACGTCGTAGGGCGGCAGCGAGTCCTGGTCGGTCTGGTTCTCGCGCAGCTCGGCCGACGGCGGCCGGGTGATCACCGGCTCGGGAATCGCCGGCGAACGCCGGTTGCGCCAGCGGCACAGGGCGAAGACCTCGGTCTTGTAGAGGTCCTTGATCGGCGCGAAACCGCCGCACATGTCGCCGTAGATGGTGGCGTAGCCGACCGCGTACTCGCTCTTGTTGCCGGTGGTCAGCAGCAGGCCGCCGAACTTGTTGGACAGCGCCATCATCAGGGCGCCGCGGCAGCGCGACTGCAGGTTCTCCTCCGCCACCCCGGGCGGCAGCCCCTCGAACAGCGGCGCCAGCGCCTGCAGGAAGCCGGTGAAGGGCGCCTCGATGGCCACCGTCTCCAGGCGCACGCCGAGCAGGCGGGCCTGTTCCTCGGCCAGGTCGTTGCTCAGGCCGCTGGTGTAACGCGAGGGCAGGCGCACGGCGGTGACGTTGCCGGCGCCCAGCGCATCCACCGCCAGGGCCAGCACCAGGGCCGAATCGATGCCGCCGGACAGGCCCAGCCAGACGTTGCGGAAGCCGTTCTTGCCGCAGTAGTCGCGGATGCCGCGGACGATCGCCCGCCAGGCCAGCGACTCGCGCGATTCGTCCCCCTCCTCCGGCCACAGCACGCGGGTGAAGCGGCGGCTGTCGGCGTCGAAGTCGGCCACCAGCCAGTGGTCCTCGAAGGCGGCCGCGGCCGGATGCACGCCGCCGTCGCCGTCGGCCAGCACCGAGGCGCCGTCGAAGACCAGCTCGTCCTGGCCGCCGACCAGGTTCAGGTAGGCCAGGCCCAGGCCGGTCTCGTGCACGCGCTGCGCCAGCAGGGCATCGCGCTGGGCGGTCTTGTCGCTCTCGTAGGGCGAGGCATTGGGCACCAGCACCAGCTCGGCGCCGGCCTCGGCGGTGTCGGCCAGGGGCTCGGCGAACCACAGGTCCTCGCAGATCACCAGGCCGACCTGTACGCCCTGGTGCTCGAACACCAGCGGGCCGCCGTCGGGATCGACAGCGAAGTAGCGGCGCTCGTCGAAGACGGCGTAGTTGGGCAGCTCGCGCTTGCGGTAGGTGGCCTCGACGCGGCCGTCGCGCAGCAGGCTGGCGGCGTTGTAGACCACCGGTCCGGCCGCCTCCGGCCAACCGACCACGGCGGCGATGCCGGTACAGGCCCTGGCCAGCCCGTGCAGCGCCTGCTCGCAGGCGGCCAGGAAGGCCGGCCGGTGCACCAGGTCCTCAGGCGGATAGCCGCTCAGGGCCAGCTCCGGGAACAGCACCAGGTCGGCCTTGTGCACGTCCCTCGCCTCGGCGACCAGGGCGGCGATGCGGCGGGCATTGCCCTCGACGTCGCCGACCGGGAAGTCGAACTGGGCGAGGGCGAGGCGGAGTGTTCGTGGCATGGAGGGAATTGCTGCGGCTTGCGCGGATTCTAGCGGTTCCGGGCTGCGTCCATGGCGGCTTTCAGGCGGTGCTCGAATTCCTCGGCCAGGTCCTCAACGTAAGTGCCATTCAGGTGCTGCTCGTCCCGGTAGGTCAGGCGCCCGTCCACTGTCCCCTGGCAGGTGCCACGCGGACAGACAACGTCGTTCATGTAAAGCAGGGCGCTGCCGGGCGCGTCGGCGGCGGCCTGCCGCAGTGCGCTGGTGATGGCGGCCGGGTCCACGTCGGCGAGATCGGCCGAGCAAGCCGGCGCAGACAGGCGGCCATCGACGTGCCGGCCGCGCGCAGCCACGCAACGCGGCACGTGGTAGGGCAGCATGGGTGTTGGCGCCATCACAACTACGGCACGGCCGTCACCGCCCAGACGCCGCAGGACTCGTTGGCTGCCTTCACGCCATTGCTGTTCCGAGAATGGATAGTGGCTGGAGCCAATGATCACAATCTCCGGGGAAAGATGAACGACGTGGCGGAACACCCGCTCGCGCCAGGTCTCGCATT
>DATGPR010000095.1:0-5988 GCA_035304725.1 Arenimonas sp. | reverse complement strand
CGGTGACGACGAAGGCATTGAGGCGGGAGAGGTTCCAGCGCGCCATCATCGCCGGCACGAAGGCGCGGACGGCGGCGGTGGCGATGCCGCGGCCCCAGGCGGCCTCGCCCAGCCAGTAGCCGAGTTCGCCGCTGTGGGCGTATTCGTTCTCGCCGCGACGGATGCCGATGCCGCCCATGGCCTCGCCGTCCACCTCGATGGCATAGGCTTCCGGATCGTCCTGACCCTCGAGGAAATCGAACCAGGCATCGGCCGCTTCATGGGTGTAGGGATGCGGGAAGCGCGTCGAGGTGTAGCGCGCCACGTTCGGGCTGTTGGCATGCCGCACCAGCGCGTCGCGGTCGCTGCGTGCCCAGGGGCGGATGCGGCCGAGGCCGAAATCGATATCCAGAAGTGCGTTCACCCGGCAGCCTCCAGGGCCTCGGCCAGTCGTTCCACCGCGATCACTTCCATCTCCTTGTAGGCGCCTTTCTTCGGCGCGTTCGCCCTCGGCACGATAGCGCGGCGGAAGCCGTGGGTGGCGGCCTCCTTCAGGCGCTCCTCGCCATTGGGCACCGGGCGGATCTCGCCGCTGAGGCCGACCTCGCCGAAGGCGATCGTCTTCTCCGGCAGCGGCCGGTCGCGCAGCGAGCTGAGCACGGCCAGCAGCACCGGCAGGTCGGCGGCGGTCTCCTGCACGCGGATGCCGCCGACCACGTTCACGAACACGTCCTGGTCGAACACCGCCACGCCGCCGTGCCGGTGCAGCACCGCCAGCAGCATGGCCAGGCGGTTCTGCTCCAGGCCCAGGGCGACGCGGCGCGGGTTGGCCAGCGGCGACTGGTCCACCAGCGCCTGCACCTCCACCAGCAGCGGTCGCGTGCCCTCGCGCGTCACCATCACGGCACTGCCCGGCTGGGCCGTGCTCGAGCCGCTGAGGAAGATGGCGGAAGGATTGGGCACCTCGCGCAGACCGCGGTCGCCCATGGCGAACACGCCCAGCTCGTTGACGGCGCCGAAGCGGTTCTTGAAGGCGCGCAGCACGCGGAAGCGCGAGCCCGATTCGCCCTCGAAATACAGCACCGCGTCCACCATGTGCTCGAGCACGCGCGGGCCGGCGATGCCGCCTTCCTTGGTGACGTGGCCGACCAGGAAGACCGAGGTGCCGGTTTCCTTGGCGAAGCGCACCAGCCTGGCGGCGCTCTCGCGCACCTGGCTGACCGAGCCGGGCGCGGCGGTGAGCAGTTCGCTCCACAGGGTCTGGATGGAATCGGCCACCAGCAGCCGCGGCGCCGGTTTGGCCGAAGCGGCCTGCGCCAGGATCTTCTCGACGCAGGTCTCGGCCAGGGCCTGCAGGTTGTCGATGGGCAGGCCCAGGCGCTGCGCCCGCCCCGCCACCTGGGCCAGGCTTTCCTCGCCGGTGACGTACAGGGCCGGCCGCTGCGCCGACATCTGCGCCATCGCCTGCAGCAGCAGGGTGGACTTGCCGATGCCCGGGTCGCCGCCGACCAGCACCACCGAGCCGTCCACCAGGCCACCGCCCAGCACCCGGTCGAGCTCGCCGATGCTGGTGGAGGTGCGCGACTCGGCCGCCTGGCTGACGTCCCTGAGGGCGGTGATGCCGGCCGTTTCCTGCCGGCCGGCCCAGCTGCCGTGCCGGGCCGCCGCCGGGGCGGCGCCCTTGCCGGCCGCGGCGGGCTCGACCACGTAGCTGCTCAGGGTGTTCCAGGCGCCGCAGTCGCCGCACTGGCCCTGCCACTGGGTGAAGGAGGCGCCGCAGTCGGAGCAGACATAGGCGGTCTTGGCCTTGGCCATGGGTGAGACATCCGTATCCGTGGGTGAGCAAGGGTAAACCGGGGCCCGTCCCGTTCCGTGAGACAGCCGCCCGGCAGCCTGTCGGGGAAGCGCCGGCGGGGACTGGCCGGCGCCATGGATAGCACATATATTTGTGCCATGGAAACCCTGACCGCCCGCCAGCAGGCCATCCTCGACTTCATCGCCCGCCAGGTCGCCGAGCACGGCCTGCCGCCGACCCTGGCCGAGATCGCCCGCGAGTTCGGCTTCCGCCAGCCGCGTTCGGCCCAGTCGCACCTGCAGGCCCTGGAAGCCAAGGGCATGCTGCGCCTGCTGCCGGGCAAGTCGCGCGGCATCCGCCTGGCCAATCCGCCGCCGCCGGCCGACGGGCTGTCACTGCCGGTGCTGGGCAAGGTGGCCGCCGGCGAGCCCATCGGCGATGCCGAGCCCGAGGGCCGGCTGCTGCTCGACCGCGCCCTGTTCTTCCCCAGGCCCGACTACCTGCTGCGGGTGCGCGGCGATTCCATGCGCGACGACGGCATCTTCGACGGCGACCTGATCGCCGTGCACCGCACGCCCGAGGCGCACGACGGGCAGATCGTCGTGGCGCGCCTGGACGGCGAGCTGACGGTCAAGCGCCTGCGCCGGCGCCGCGACCGCATCCAGCTGCTGCCGCGCAATCCCGACCACGCGCCCATCGAGGTGCTGCCCGGCACGGTCTTCGCCATCGAAGGCGTGTACTGCGGCCTGGTGCGGCAGGGCTGAGCGGGAGCCGGGCATGGGCGCCGTCCTTTCCCTGCACGACCTGATGGCGGAGCGCCGGCTCTGGCGCGGCCGCCCGGCGGAACCGGCGGGGCCCGGCCGCGAACCCACCGGCCACGCCGCCCTCGATGCCGTGCTGCCCGGCGGCGGCTGGCCCGAGGGCGCGCTCACCGAAGTGCTGATCCCCGCCGACGGCATCGGCGAACTGGAACTGCTGCTGCCCAGCCTGGCGCGCATCAGCCGCGCCGGCCGGCCGGTGGTCTGGGTGCAGCCGCCCTACCTGCCCTACGCGCCGGCCCTGGCCCGGGCCGGGCTGGACCTGCGCCGCATCTGGGTGGTCGAGGCCGGCGCCGACCAGGCCGCCTGGGCCCTGGAGCAATGCCTGCGCAGCGGCGCCTGCGGGGCCGTGCTCGGCTGGCCCGCCGGCCTGGGCGACCGGCAGCTGCGCCGGCTGCAGGTGGCGGCGGAAACCGGCCAATGCCTGGGCTTCCTGTTCCGGCCGCTGTCGGCGGCCCGCAATCCCTCGCCGGCCGCCCTGCGCCTGCAGTTCGAGGGCGAAGGCCTGCGCGTGCTCAAGTGCCGCGGCGCCCAGCCGCCGGCCACGCCGCTGCCCTGGCCCGCCCGGCCCCTGCACTGAGGCGGCCATGCTCTGGGCCGCCATCCACCTGCCGCAGCGGGCGCTCGACGCCGTCCTCCGCCGTCAGCCGGAGCCGGAAGCGCCGCTGGCCCTGGTCGAGGGCCCGCCGCAGCGCCGGCAGGTACTGCTGGCCAATGCCGCCGCCCGCGAGGCCGGCGTGCAGGCGGGCCAGGCGCTGACCGCCGCCCTCGCGCTCTGCCCGAGCCTGGCGGTGGCCGGCCACGATGCCGCCGAAGCGGATGCGTTGCTGGAGCTCGCCTGCGCCTGGGCCTACGGCTATTCCGGTCAGGTCTGCAGCGAGCCGGCCCTGGACACGGTCTGGCTGGAAGTCGGCGGCAGCCTGGGCCTGTTCGGTCCCTGGCCGCGCTTCGAACGCCTGCTGCGCGACGACCTGCAGGCCCTGGGCCTGGAACACCGCATCGGCCTGGCGCCCACGCCGCTGGCGGCGCTGTGCCTGGCACGGCATCGCGATGGCCTGGCGGTGACGGCCATCGAACCGCTGCGGCAGCTGCTCGATCACCTGCCCATCGCCACGCTGCCGCTGCAGGACGCCACCCGCGAGGCCCTGGCCGCGCTCGGCGTCCGTCGCCTGCGCCAGTTGCTGGCACTGCCGCGCGCCGGCCTGCGTCGGCGCTTCGGCGCGGAGCTGGGGCAATGGCTGGACCGGCTCACCGGCGCCGCGCCCGATCCGCGTCCCGCCTACCGGCCGCCGGAGCGCTTCGAACGCCGCTTCGAGTTCGACGACGAGATCCGCTACCACACCGGTCTGCTCTTCCCGCTGCGCCGCCTGCTGACCGATCTCGCCGGCTTCCTGGCGGGGCGCGACGGCGGCGTGCAGCGTTTCCACCTGCGCTTCGAACACGAGCTGCAGGCGCCCAGCCAGCTGCAGGTCGGCAGCGCCGTGCCCGAGCGCGATCCGGCGCGGCTGTTCGAACTGGCCAGGCTGGTACTGGAGCGCGAGACATTGCCGGCGCCGGTGCGGGCGCTGTCGGTCTGCGCCGAGGAACTGCCACCCTTCGTGCCGCCGGCCACCGACCTGTTCGATACCCGCCCGGCCGGCGCCCTGGACTGGCCGGCACTGCAGGCGCGGCTGCAGGCACGTCTCGACGCCGAGGCGGTGCACCGCTACGTCCTGCAGCCCGATCCGCGTCCGGAACGGGCGATGCGGCGCGTGCGCGAGGACGTTCCGGGCGAGGCGCGCATCGCCACGCCCCTGCCCCGCCCGACCTGGCTGCTGGCGCGCCCCATTCCCCTGCGCGGCCCGGCGCCGACCGTGCTGGCCGGGCCCGAACGCATCGAATCGGGCTGGTGGGATGGCGAAGACCTGCGTCGCGACTACTACGTGGTGCGCACCGGCAACGGCCAGCGCGCCTGGGTGTTCTGCCCCGCCGGCGAGCGCGGGCCGTGGATGCTGCATGGCTGGTTCGCATGAAGGTCGTATCGCTGGCCGCAAGGGTGCGCGACGCGGGGTCGTCCGGCAGGCAGCCGCCTGAACCCAAGCTCCCCGGCTACGCCGAACTGCACTGCCTGAGCCACTTCAGCTTCGGCCGCGGCGCCTCCAGCGCGCTCGAACTGTTCCGGCGCGCCAGGCAGCAGGGTTACGCCGCCCTGGCCATCACCGACGAATGCAGCCTGGCCGGCATCGTCCGCGCCTGGGAAGCTTCGAAGGAGGCGGAACTGCCGCTGATCACCGGCAGCGAGTTCACCCTCGGCGATGGCCTGAAGCTGGTGCTGCTGGTCGAGGATGAAGCCGGCTACTCGCGCCTGTGCCGGCTGATCACCCTGGCGCGGATGCGTTGCGAGGATGGTCACGGCTACCGGCTTCACCGCAGCGATTTCGACGAAGCCACCGATGGCCTGCTGGCCTTGTGGATCCCCGGCGCCGAACCCGATGCCGGCCAGGGCTGCTGGCTGCGCGAACGTTTCCCCGGACGCGCCTGGCTGGCGGTGGAACTGCACCGCGGCCCCGACGATGACACCCGCCTGCGCCAGTTGCTGGACCTGGCCGCGCACCTGCAGCTGCCGGCCGTGGCCGCCGGCGACGCGCACATGCACGTGCGCAGCCGCCGCGCCCTGCAGGACCTGCTGACCGCCCTGCGCCTGCGCCGCAGCGTCGCCGAAGCCGGCGACCGGCTCTTCCCCAATGGCGAGCGGCACCTGCGCACGCGCCGCGCCCTGTCGGCCATCTATCCGCGTGAACTGCTGGAGGAGAGCCTGCGCATCGCCGGCCGCTGCCGCTTCCGCCTCGACAGCCTGCGCTACCGGTACCCGCGCGAGCTGGTGCCGGAAGGCCACACGCCAAGCAGCTGGCTGCGCGAGCTCACCGAAGCCGGCATGCGCCGGCGCTGGCCGCAGGGCACGCCGCCGGCGGTGCGCGAGCGCATCGAATCGGAGCTGGCCCTGATCGCCGAGCTGGGCTACGAAGCCTTCTTCCTCACCGTCGAGGACATCGTCCGCTACGCCCGCTCGCGCGGCATCCTCTGCCAGGGCCGGGGTTCGGCGGCGAATTCGGCGGTCTGCTTCGCCCTGGGCATCACCGCGGTGGATCCGGCGCATTCACGCCTGCTGTTCGGCCGCTTCCTCTCGCGTGAGCGCAACGAGCCGCCCGACATCGACGTGGACTTCGAGCACGAGCGGCGCGAGGAGGTCATCCAGTACGTCTACAGCAAGTACGGCCGCGAACGCGCCGCCCTGGCCGCCACCGTGATCTGCTACCGCGGCCGCAGCGCCCTGCGCGATGCCGCCCGCGGCCTGGGCCTGCCGCCGGACGAGGTGAACCGGCTCAGCCGCTGCCTGGATCCCTGGCAGGGCCTGAA
>DATGPR010000094.1:0-6787 GCA_035304725.1 Arenimonas sp. | reverse complement strand
TGTCGATGTCGTACAGGTGCTGGCCATCGACGATCGCCACGCGCAGTTCTTCGGCCTGCGTGGCATTGATCAGCATGCGCTTCATTGTCTTGGATTCCTCACGCGCTCTAACCGCGAGGAACGCCGGGGTCCGCGCCCGATACAACCGGCCCGGGGCGCCTGGCGCACCCGGACCTGGGAGGAACTTCCAGCGCTTCAGTACCTTGGGCGAACCCGCGGGAGCGCTACGTTTGTCTGTGTCCGGTGGGCCCGGGCCCGCCTGGCGGCCCCGGTGCTTCGCGGCCCTCGGGGGCCGCGGCAATATCCGTCCGCCTTCAGCACCGGCTAACATGGTCACCCCCGTGGGGTGTGGTAGCGGTTCCTCGGGATTCGCTTGGGAGGGTTTCGGCCCGGAGCCCCTGCGAAATCAGGACGTTATCTCGCGAAGCGATTGTATAGGCGGAAGCCCCATGGCGGCAAATGATGTCTCCACCGGCGTGAGACTTGTCCGGGTCCCCGAGGACCGGGACGGGCAGCGGCTGGACAATTTCCTGCTCCTGCAGCTCAAGGGGGCGCCGCGCTCCCTGGTCTACAAGCTGGTGCGCAGCGGCCAAGTCCGGATCAATGGCAAGCGGGCCAAGGCCGACAGCCGCCTGGCCGGCGGCGACGAGGTCCGGATCCCGCCGGTGCGCCTGGCCGAGGCCGGCGAGCAGGCGCCGCCGCCCAGGGCCCTGCTGGAGAGCCTGGCCTCGCAGATCGTCTTCGAGGACCGCTGGCTGCTGGCCCTGAACAAGCCCAGCGGCCTGGCCACCCACGGCGGCAGTGGCGTCCGGGTCGGTGCCATCGAGGCGCTGCGGGCCCTGCGCCCGGGCGAACCCCTGGAACTGGTGCACCGCCTGGACCGCGATACCTCCGGCGTACTGCTGGTGGCCAAGCGCCGCTCGGCCCTGCTGGAGCTGCAGGCACTGATGCGCGGCGGCGAGGACGAGGAAGGCCCGGGCAAGCGTTACCTGGCCCTGCTGGTCGGCCGCCTGCCACAGGGGCGGATGACGGTGGACGCGCCGCTGCGCAAGTCGGTGCTGCAAGGCGGCGAGCGCATGGTGCGGGTGGATCCGGCCGGCAAGCCCTCGCGCAGCCATTTCACCGTGCTCGAGCGCCGCGGTGGGCACAGCTTCTGCGAGGTGGTGATCGAGACCGGCCGCACCCACCAGATCCGCGTGCACGCCGCCCACCTGGGCCATCCGGTGGCCGGCGACAGCAAGTACGGGGACCGCGAGGCCAACAGGCGCCTGGCCGAGCAGGCCGGGCTGCGCCGGCTGTTCCTGCACGCGGCCTCGATCGAGTTCGCCCTGGAGGGCGGCAAGCGGCCCTACCTGATCAATGCGCCGCTGCCGCCGGAACTGACGGCGGTGCTGGACCGCCTGGGCTGAGCGGCCGGCCTCAGGCCAGCAGCAGCTCGGCCTTGGCGGCGCAGATCAGGTCGTTGCGGCTCGGGCCACCGACGTCGTGGGTGGAATAGCGCACCACCACCCGGTCGTAGTGCACGCCGAGGTCGGGATGGTGGTCTTCCCGGTGCGCCACCCAGGCCAGGGCGTTCACGAAGGCCATGGTCCGGTGGTAGTCGGGGAAGCGGAAGGTCTTGCCGATGGCGGCGCCATCCTCGATGAGTTCCCAGCCGGGCAGGGCGGCCAGGCCGGCGCGCAGCTCCGCGTCGGAGAGGCGGTGTTCGGGGCCCTTCAGGGGCTGGCAGCGCTGCTGCGCCAGTTCATTGATCGTGGTCATGACAGCGTTCTCCCGGGAAGGCCACGAAGTATAGGCGGCCGCCGTACAATGCGCGCCATGATCAACATCTCCGAAAGTGCCCAGGCTTATTTCCGCCGCCTGCTCGAGCAGCAGGGCGGTGATGCCGTGGGCATCCGCCTGTCCGCCGTCAATCCGGGCACGCCGGCCGCCGACGCGCGGCTGGAGTTCTGCGAGGCCGCCGATCTCGATGGCCAGGAATGGGCGGTGGAGTGCGCTGGCTTCGTGCTCTACGTGGACGGCCCGAGCGTGCCCTACCTGGATGCGGCCGACATCGACTTCGTGCAGAACGCGACCGGCGGCCAGCTGACCATCCGGGCGCCGCGCATCAAGGGCGAGGCACCGGGGGAGGGCGCGTCCCTGGTCGAGCGGGTGCGCTGGCTGATCGACAGCGAGATCAACCCGCAGCTGGCCGCGCACCGCGGCCGCGTCGCCCTGGAAGCAGTGGATGCCGACGGCGTGGTCTGGCTGCGCTTCGGCGGCGGCTGCCACGGCTGCGGCATGGCCGACGTCACCCTCAAGCAGGGCATCGAGAAGACGCTGCGGGCGCGCCTGCCCGAGGTGCGTGAGGTGCGTGACGTCACCGACCACAGCACCGGCACCCATCCGTACATTTCCCGCGCCTGAACGTCACCGCGGTTCCTCCTCGCGCTTAACCCTTCTTTACCGGGGGGGATGGTTAGGCTCTCGCGGTCTTTCCCAGGGACCGGGTAAACGTGAGGCCGGACGACAAGCCGCAAGACCCCGTACTGTCGCTTGCCGGCTGGCGCGGCCGACCGCGCGGCCACCATTGGAATGAAGAACCGGTCCTCGGCCGGCGCCAGCGCCTGCTCGTGTTCGGTGTGCTGGCCCTGGGCCACGCGCTGGTGGTGGTGGGCATGGTGCTGGCCAGCCTCGGTGGGGATACGCCGCCGGCACAGGTGGTGACGGTGCTGGAATTCATCACGCCGGAACCGCCACCGCCGCCCGAGCCCGAGCCGCCGGTCGAACCGGTGGAAACGCCTCCCGCGCCAGCACCGGCGCCGCGCCCGCGCGTCCGGCCGTCCACGCCGCTGCAGGCAGTCGAGCCCGGCGGCCGGGACACGCCCACGACACCGCCGCCCGAACGGCTTCGCCTGTTCGGCACCGATGGCGCGCTTACGCTGCCGGACGAAGTCAAGGACCAGCTGGCGGAAGTGGAATCGGCCGACCGCGATTTCGAGTGGCGGCTGGCCGGCGTCGCCGAGGCCGGCGAATTCTTCGACCGCCCTCCGGCGATGGAATACCGGGAAACCGAGTTCGAGCAGTACTGGCGGCCGCACGACAAGGACCTGCTGACCGACCTGCTGGAGGCGGCGGTGGAAGCCACCACCGGCGAGGTGCGGATACCGGTGCCGGGCAACCCGGGTGTATCCGTGGTCTGCAAGGCCTCGCTGCTGGCAGTCATGGGCGCCTGCGGCGTGGTGAAGGCGGACAAGGGCTATCAGTACGCGGACCCGAACGTGCTGACGCCGGAGCAGGACCGGCAGTGCGAGGTGCTGTGGGAGCAGATCGTCCAGGCCAGCACCCAGGAAGGCTGGCGCCGCCTGCGCAAGCTCTACGATGCCACCTGCCGCAAGCCGCTGGCCAAGCCGGATCCCATGCCGCCGCCACCGCGGTAGAAGGGCCGCCGCAGGCGGAGATGATCAGAAACGGCGAAGGGGCCGCGAGGGCCCCTTCGTCATTCGAACGACCAGCAGCTGGATCAGCGCTGCTCGACCTTGCTCAGGTCGTGCAGGTCGCCCGCCTGGCTGGCGAAGAAGGCGGCCAGGTCGTTGATGTCCTCATCGCTGAGGCCACCGGCGAAGCCGGCCATGATCGGGTTCTTGCGGGCGCCGGAGCGGTAGTCCTGCAGCGCCTTGACCAGATAGTCCGGATGCTGGCCGGCCAGCTTGGGATAGGTCGGGTCCAGGCTCTCGTTGCCGGTCGGGCCGTGGCAGGAGGCGCAGGTCTTGGACTTCTCCTGGCCGGCCACCGGATTGCCGACCGGGGCGGCGGCGTGGGCGGGCAGGGCCAGGGCGAACAGGGCGGCGGCGGCGATGGTGCGGATGTTCATGTCGTCGTGGCCCTCAGTTGCTGTCGGCCGGCTTCAGGCTGGCCAGGTAGGCGGCGATGTCGGCGATCTCCTGGTCGGTGAAGCTCTCGGCCTGGGCGCGCATGGTCGGATGCTGACGGTCACCGTTGCGGTAGGCGGTCAGGGCCGCCACCAGGTACTGCTCGTTCTGGCCGCCCACCTTGGGCACGCGGTAGCTGGGGTAGGCGTTCTTGTAGTCGACGATGCCGTGGCAGCCGGTGCAGGTATAGAACAGGGCCTTGCCCTGGTCGGGATCACCCTTGGCGTGGACGGGCAGGGCAGCCAGGGCAAGCGCCAGGCTGGCGGCGGGCAACAGGATTCGCTTCATCAGGTCGTTTCCGGCTCGAGATGGGTCGGACGGGCGTAAACCCGAAGTATAGCGACAGCATCCAAGCCCAGACAGGGGGTTGTTCCATCCGTGTGCCCGGGCAGGGGCGACGGGATGGCCCCGGTGGTCATCCCTACTTCCGGCATATGCGGTCCGGACCAAGACCCCTGTACTGTCCTATTCAACTAAAACACCCCCGCCAGAGCCCGCGACAATGAAGACTTTCAGCGCTCCCTCCCCGATCCGTACGATGGCCGCCCTGGCCCTTGCGGTGTCCCTGACCCTGGCGGGTTGTGGCGGCGGCGCCGCACCCGACGCCCAGGCCGCCGAACCCGGCGCCCAGGACGAGGCCAAGCAGGACCAGGGCCCTGCGGTCCCGGTCGAAGTGGCCCGGGTCGCCCGTCGGCCCATTTCCGCCAGCTACGCCGGCACCGCCACCCTGGAGGCGCCGGCCGAGGCCCAGGTCGTCGCCAAGACCTCGGGCGTGGTCCTGCAGATCCTGGCCGAGGAGGGCGATGTCGTCCGCGCCGGCCAGGTCCTGGCCCGCATCGATCCCGAAAAGCCGCGCCTGGAGATGGAGCGGGCGCGCGCCTCGGTGCGCAAGCTCGAGAACAACTACCGGCGCGCCCAGGAACTGCTCGGCGCCCGCCTGGTCAGCGCCGAATCGGTCGAGCAGATCCGCTACGACCTGGAGTCGGCCCGCGCCAGCTATGAGCTGGCCCGCCTCGAGCTGTCCTACACCGACATCGTCGCGCCCTTCGACGGCGTGGTCGCCGAGCGCATGGTCAAGGTCGGCAACCTGGTGCCGCTGAACGCGCCGGTGTTCCGCGTGGTCGACAACAGCCGCCTCGAGGCGGTGCTGAACGTGCCCGAGCGCGAGATGTCCACCCTCAAGCCCGGCCTGCCGCTGCGCATGAAGGTGGACGCCATTCCCGGCAAGTTCTTCGAGGGCACGGTGGACCGCGTCAGCCCGGTGGTGGACGCCGGCAGCGGCACCTTCCGCGTCGTCGCCACCTTCGCCGGTGGCGGCGAGCTGCGCCCGGGCATGTTCGGTCGCATCGACGTGGTCTACGACGAGCGCGAGAACGCGCTGACCATGCCGCGCATCGCCCTGCTGGAGAATGAGGGCGAGCCGGCCGTGTTCGTGATCCGCGAGGCCAAGGCCGTGCGGGTCCCGGTGCAGCTGGGTTACATGAACGGCGAGTACGCCGAGGTCCGCGCCGGCCTGAGCGAGGGCGACGCGGTGGTGACCGCGGGCAAGGTGGCCATCCGCGACGGCTCCGCGGTCGAGGTGATCAACGCCGATGGTCCGGCCGAAGCCCCGGCCGGCAACGCGGCCATCGCCCAGGCCTACTGAAATGAGCATCGTCGAGTTCTCGACCCGCCGCCGTGTCACGGTGGCGATGGCGACGGTCACCCTGGTGCTGTTCGGCCTGATCGCCGCCTACGGCCTCAGGGTCAACCTGCTGCCTGACCTGAGCTACCCGACGCTGACGGTGCGCACCGAATACACCGGTGCGGCGCCGGCCGAGATCGAGACCCTGATCAGTGAACCGGTCGAACAGGCCGTCGGCGTGGTCAAGAACCTGCGCAAGCTGCGCTCGATCTCCCGCACCGGCCAGAGTGACGTGGTGCTGGAGTTCGCCTGGGGCACCGACATGGACCAGGCCAGCCTCGAGGTGCGCGACAAGCTCGAGGTGCTGAACCTGCCGCTGGAAGCCGAGCAGCCGGTGCTGCTGCGCTTCAACCCCTCGACCGAGCCGATCATGCGCCTCGTGCTGGCCGGCGAGGGCGAGCTCTCCGGCAGCGAGGAAGCCGAGCTGATGCGGCTGCGCCGCTACGCCGAGGACGAGCTCAAGAAGCGCCTGGAGCCGGTCGAGGGCGTGGCCGCGGTCAAGGTGGCCGGCGGCCTCGAGGACGAGGTCCAGGTGCTGATCGACCAGGGCAAGCTGGCCCAGCTCAACCTCTCGGTCGGCACTGTGATCGACCGCCTGCGCCTGGAGAACGTCAACGTCTCCGGCGGCCGCATCGAGGAAGGCTCGCAGCGCTACCTGGTGCGTACCGTCAACCAGTTCACCGACCTGGAGCAGATGCGGGCGCTGCTGGTGGCCAATGTGGATGGCGTGCCGGTCTACCTGCGCGACGTCGCCACCGTCCAGCAGGGCTACAAGGAGCGCGAGGCGATCATCCGCCTGGGCGGCCGCGAGGCGGTCGAGCTGGCGATCTACAAGGAAGGCGACGCCAACACCGTCGCCGTCGCCGATGCGGTGAAGCGCGCCCTGGAACGCCTGCGCAGCGAGCTGCCGGCCGGTTCCTCGCTGACCACGATCGAGGACCAGTCCATCTTCATCCAGGCGGCCCTGGAGGAGGTCCGGCACGAGGCGATCATGGGCGGCATCTTCGCCATCCTGCTGATCTTCTTCTTCCTGCGCGACGGCTGGAGCACGCTGGTGATCGGCCTGTCGCTGCCGGTGTCGATCATCGCCACCTTCTTCTTCATGGCGCAGCTGGGCCTGGACCTGAACGTCATGTCCCTGGCCGGCCTGGCCCTGGCCACCGGCATGGTGGTGGACGACTCGATCGTGGTG
>DATGPR010000093.1:0-7487 GCA_035304725.1 Arenimonas sp. | reverse complement strand
GCGGTACGAGCAGGGCCTGTTCGTGCGCGGCGCCACCCGCGGCGACGGCGCCACCGGCGAGGACGTCACCGCCAACCTGCGCACGGTCAAGGCCATCCCGCTGCGCCTGCGCGGCGACAGCGTGCCGGCGGTGCTGGAGGTACGCGGCGAGGTCTACATGCCGCGCGCCGGTTTCGAGGCCTTCAACGCCCGCATGCGCGAGACCGGCGGCAAGGTGCTGGCCAATCCCCGCAATGGCGCCGCCGGTTCGCTGCGCCAGCTCGATCCCAGGGTGACCGCCAGCCGGCCGCTGGCCTTCTTCGCCTACGGCCTGGGCGTGGTGGAGGGCTGGCAGCTGCCGGCGAAGCACTCGCAGACGCTGCAGGCGTTGCGCGGATTCGGTTTCCCGGTCTCGCCCGAGGCCGGCACGGCCCGCGGTCTCGACGGCCTGCTGGCGTACTTCCGCGCCATCGGCGAACGCCGCGACGGGCTGCCGTACGACATCGACGGCGTGGTCTACAAGCTGGACCGCTACGACCAGCAGAACGCCATGGGTTTCGTCTCGCGGGCGCCGCGCTGGGCGATCGCGCACAAGTTCCCGGCCCAGGAACAGCTGACCACGGTCGAGGCCATCGAGGTGCAGGTCGGCCGCACCGGCGCGCTGACGCCGGTGGCGCGGCTGGCGCCGGTGCAGGTGGCCGGCGTCACCGTCACCAATGCCACCCTGCACAACGCCGACCAGATCGCCCGCCTGGACGTGCGCGTCGGCGACACGGTGATCGTGCGCCGCGCCGGCGACGTCATCCCGGAAGTCGTGCGGGTGGTGGAGGAGCGCCGGCCGCACGACGGTCGCGGCCAGCCGCTGCATCCGCCCTACCGGTTCCCGGACCGCTGCCCGGCCTGCGGCTCGCATACCGAGGCGGTGCGCAAGGTGCTGCGCCAGACCAAGGCCGGCATCGAATACGCCGAAGGCGCCACCATCGTCTGCACCGGCGGCCTGTTCTGCCCGGCCCAGCGCAAGCAGGCGCTGATCCACTTCGCCTCGCGCCGGGCCATGGACATCGAGGGCCTGGGCGAGCGCTACATCGAGGCGCTGGTGGACTTCGGCTACGTGAAGACGGTGGCCGACCTGTACGCGCTGAGCCTGGACGACTTCCTGGAGATGAAGCGCCGCGCCGACGAGCGCGACGGCACCGTGCCGGAGACGGTCAAGGCCGGCAAGATCGCCACCCGCTGGGCCGAGAACCTGGTCGAGGCCATCGCCGCCAGCAAGTCGACCACCCTGGAGCGGCTGCTGTTCGCCCTGGGCATCCGCGACGTCGGCGAGTCCACCGCCCGCACCCTGGCGCGCTGGTTCGGCGCCCTGGATCCGGTGATGGCAGCCAGCGAGGCCGAGCTGGTGGAAATCCCCGACGTCGGCCCGGTGGTGGCGGCGCGCATCGCCGGCTTCTTCGCCGAGCCGCACAACCGCGAGGTCATCGCCGCGCTGCGCCAGGCGGGGGTGCACTGGCCCGAAAGCGCGCCGCAACGGGCGGCCGAGGGCCCGCTGGCCGGCAAGACGGTGGTCCTGACCGGCGCCCTGTCCTCCATGTCCCGGGACGAGGCCGGCGCCCGCCTGCAGGCCCTGGGCGCCAAGGTCGCCGGCAGCGTCAGCAAGAAGACCAGCTTCGTGGTGGCGGGCGAGGCCGCCGGCTCCAAGCTGGCCAAGGCCGGGGAGCTGGGCATCGAGGTCTGGGACGAGCAGCGGCTGCTGGATTACCTGAACGATCCCAGGCCGCTTTGACGGCGGTCACACCGGCCCGGCGGGGGCAGGCGTAGCCTATTGCGCCATGAAGGACTGGAAACCCACCGCCAAGCTCGAGGCCCTGCGCCTGCGCGCCGAGCTCTACGCCATGATCCGGCGCTTCTTCGCCGAGCGCGGCGTGCTCGAAGTGGAGACGCCGATCCTGTCGGCGGCCGGCAACACCGAACCCAACATCGAAAGCTTCCGCCTGCGTTTCGACGGACCCAGGGGTGCCGGCGCGCCGGAGCGCTGGCTGCGCACCTCGCCGGAATTCCCGCTCAAGCGCCTGCTGGCCGCCGGCATCGGCGACTGCTACGAGCTCGGCCGCGTCTTCCGCAATGGCGAGGCCGGCAAGCGGCACAACCCCGAGTTCACCATGCTCGAGTGGTACCGGGTCGGCTGGGATCACCACCGGCTGATGGACGAGACCGCCGAGCTGCTCAAGGCGGCGCTGGCCCTGGCCGGACGCCGGGCGACGGTGCGCGAGACCAGCTTCCGCCAGCTCTATCTCGACCGCTTCGGCCTGGATCCGATGACCGCCAGCGAGGCCGAGCTGCGCGCGCCGCTGTCGGTCTACGACATCGATCCGCGCGGCCTGTCGCGGGACGACTGGCTGGACCTGCTGATGACCCACCTCATCCAGCCCGGCATTCCCGCCAACCGGATCCTGCTGGTCTACGACTGGCCGGCCAGCCAGTGCGCGCTGGCGCGCATCCGTCCCGGCGACCCGCCGGTGGCCGAGCGTTTCGAGGCCTTCGTCGGTCCGCTCGAGGTCGCCAACGGCTACCACGAGCTGCGCGATCCGGCCGAGCAGCGCGCCCGTTTCGAGGCCGACCTGCGCAGGCGCGAAGCGCGCGAGGCGGTATTGCCGCCGATGGACGAGCGCCTGCTGGCCAGCCTCGGCAAGCTGCCGGACTGTGCCGGCGTCGCCCTCGGTGTCGATCGCCTGCTGATGGCGCTGATGGGCACCGACAAGGTGGCCGACGTGCTGGCCTTCCCCTTCGATCGGGCGTGAATCGTCCCTGAGCGGACGCCGGGGCAGGGCGCCGGATTGCCCGGCGATTCATCCCGCGCTGACCAGACTCCGGGCGACGGTCCACGGCGGACCGCTGCCACGGAGTCCCGCGATGAAGCCGATGTCCTTCCGTTTCGCCCTGCTGGCCCTGCTGGTCCTGCCCGGCGTCGTTGCCGCCGGACATGGTCATGCGCCGCCGCCCGGCGGCTACGTCGTCAGCTGTGCCTCGATCGACCACCGCGACCGTTATTGCCCGGCCGATACCCGCGGCGGCGTACGCCTGGTGAAGCGCGATTCGAAGGCGGCCTGCGTGCTCGGGCAGACCTGGGGCTATGACCGCGGCGGCATCTGGGTGACCGGCGGCTGCCGGGCCCGGTTCGAGGTCGGTGGCGGCCATGCCCGCGGCGGCCACGGCTACGGCGGCGGCTACGGCCCGCGCGTCGTGCGCTGCGAATCGGTGGACCATCGTCCGCGCTTCTGCCACGTGCCCGGCGGCGTCCGTGACGTGCGCCTCGACCGGCGGCTGAGCAAGGCCGGCTGCGAGTTCGGCTACAGCTGGGGCTTCCGCCGCGACGGCGTCTGGGTGGAACGCGGCTGCCGCGCCGACTTCGTGGTCTTCTGAGTACGGCGGCGCGCCGGCGCCGGCTTCGCTGCCGGTGCCGCCAGGTTCACCAGGCGGCGTCCCAGCTCACCGGCGAAGCGCACCGGAGGCAGCGCCAGCGACAGCGCCTCGGCGCTCCAGTCGCGCAGGGTGGCCGGGGCCAGCTTCAGGGCTTCGGCCAGCGGCGCCGGCAACCAGTCGGCGCCGGCCTGGCGCAGGCGGCAGACGCTGTCGGCATAGCGGCCCGCGGCCCAGGTCGCGGCCACGGCGCTGGCGGTGGCGGTGACCAGCGGTTCCAGCGGCGTGTAGCGCACCAGCGGCGCGCTGATCAGGTCGGGCAGCCAGCGCGAGAGCAGGGCACGCAGGCTTTCCTGGCTGGCCAGCGGCGCCATCACCGCCTGGGTCTGGGCGACGGCCAGCACGCCTTCCAGTTCCCAGGCCGCCGGCACCAGGCCGTAGCGGCGGTAGATGGCGCGGACCAGGCGACGCTGGATGGCGTCCACCGATTCGCTGCGCGCGGCCTGGCGCAGGGCCGTCGGCAGCAGCGGCCGCAGCAGCGGCGCCCGTTCCAGGCCGATGCGCAGGGCGGCGCTGGCGCCGGCCTTGACGCAGGCGCCGTGCAGCAGGGCTTCGGTGCCGGCCTCGCCGGCGCCGCGCGCGGCCTTGCCGGCCGGCTTGCGTGGCGTGGTGCTGCGGCGGCGTGGGGCAGGGCGGCTGGCCATGCCGGCAGCATACACGCGGCCCACGCCGGTCCGGCTTGCTAGACTCGCGCCCCTTCCCGGCACCGCCAATGCGCAGACAGACAGGCATGGACTTCGACCGCTACGACCGCATCCGCCCGATCCGCTGGCAGGGCGACCGCCTGGGCCTGCTGGACCAGCGCCGGCTGCCCTTCGAGGTGAGCGAGCTGGAATGCCGGGACAGCGACGCCGTCGCCGCCGCCATCCGCGACCTGGTCGTGCGTGGCGCGCCGGCCATCGGCATCGCCGCCGCCTGGGGCCTGGTGCTGGCCGGGCAGGCGGTCGAGGCCGACGACGGCGCCGAGGCGCTGGAGCGGCTGCGGCCGGCCCTGGCCCGGCTGCGCGCCGCCCGTCCGACGGCGGTGAACCTGATGTGGGCCCTGGACCGCATGGCCGGTGTCCTGGCCGGCGCCGGTGCCGACTGGCGCCAGGTGCTGGAAGGCGAGGCCGCCGCCATCGCCGCCGAGGACCTGGCCGCCAACCGCCGCATGGGCGCGCTCGGCGCTGCCCTGATCGCGCCCGGCAGCGGCGTGCTGACCCATTGCAATACCGGCTCCCTGGCCACCGCCGGCTTCGGTACCGCCCTGGGCGTGATCCGCGCCGGCGTCGCCGAGGGCCGCATCGCCCGCGTCTACGCCTCGGAAACCCGGCCCTGGCTGCAGGGCGCCCGGCTGACGGTCTGGGAGCTGCTGCAGGACGGCATCGCCGCCACCCTGATCGCCGACGGCGCCGGCGCCCACCTGATGAAGACCGGCGCCGTGCAGTGGCTGGTGGTCGGCGCCGACCGCATCTGCGCCAACGGCGATGTCGCCAACAAGATCGGCACCTACGCCCATGCCATCGCCGCCCGCCAGCACGGCGTGAAGGTGATGGTGGTGGCGCCGTCCTCGACCGTGGACATGGCCACCGCCCGCGGCGAGGACATCGAGATCGAACTGCGTGATCCGGCCGAGCTGCTGTCGGTGTCCGGCACCCGGACTGTGGCCGAGGGCGTGCAGGCCTGGAACCCGGTTTTCGACGTCACCCCGGCCGGCCTGATCGACGCCATCGTCACCGAGCGGGGCGTCGTCACGCAGCCCGGCCCGGAGGCCATGGCCCGGCTGTTCGCCGGGGCCGCGCCGACGCCCTGAGGGGGTGTGGAATCAAGGGCTTGCGGCACCGGTTCAGCGGCCGTTTCTGCTAGAATCAGACCCTTCCGGCCCGGTGCCGCGGCAGCCCCTTGCCGCCACCCGCGCCGGAGCCCGCGCCGCCCCGGGCGCGCGGCCCCGGAAACCTGATTACGGACGATAAATGGCAGATCTCGCGAAGGAAATCATCCCGGTAAACCTCGAAGACGAGATGCGCAAGAGCTACCTCGATTACGCCATGAGCGTGATCGTGGGCCGCGCCCTCCCGGATGTCCGCGACGGTCTCAAGCCAGTGCACCGCCGCGTCCTGTACGCCATGAACGAGCTGGGCACGCATGCGAACAAGCCGCATGTGAAGTCGGCCCGCATCGTTGGCGACGTCATCGGCAAGTACCACCCGCACGGTGACCAGTCGGTGTACGACACCCTGGTGCGCATGGCGCAGCCGTTCTCGCTGCGCTACCTGCTGGTGGACGGCCAGGGCAACTTCGGTTCCATCGACGGCGACGATGCCGCCGCGATGCGATACACCGAGGCGCGCATGACCAGGCTCACCCACGAGCTGGTCGCCGACATCGACAAGGAAACGGTCGATTTCCAGCCCAACTACGACGAGAAGGAACTGGAGCCGACGGTCCTGCCGACCCGGTTCCCGAACCTGCTGGTCAACGGCTCGGCCGGCATCGCCGTCGGCATGGCCACCAACATCCCGCCGCACAACCTCGGCGAGGTGGTGGACGCGCTGATTGCCCTGATCGACGACCCGGACGCCAGCATCGGCGACCTGATGCAGCACATCCCGGGCCCCGATTTCCCCACCGCCGGCATCATCAACGGCTCCGCCGGCATCCACGCCGCCTACCACACCGGCCGTGGCCGCGTGCGCATCCGCGCCCGCGCCGAGGTCGAGGTCAATGACGAGACCGGCCGCGAGGCCATCATCGTCACCGAGCTGCCCTACCAGGTGAACAAGGCGCGGCTGATCGAGAAGATCGCCGAGCTGGTCAAGGAAAAGAAGATCGAGGGCATCAGCGAGCTGCGCGACGAGTCCGACAAGGACGGTATGCGCATCTACATCGAGGTCAAGCGCGGCGAGAGCGCCGAGGTGGTGCTCAACAACCTGTACGCGCAGACGCCGATGGAGTCGGTGTTCGGCATCAACATGGTCGCCCTGGTGGACGGCCGGCCGCAGACGCTGAACCTCAAGCAGATGCTCGAGGCCTTCATCCGGCACCGCCGCGAGGTCGTCACCCGCCGCACCATCTTCGAGCTGCGCAAGGCCCGCGCCCGCGCCCACATCCTCGAAGGCCTGACCGTCGCGCTGGCCAACATCGACGAGCTGATCGAGCTGATCAAGACTTCGGAGAACCCGACCGTCGCCAAGGAGCGCATGCTCGCCCGGCTGTGGCAGGCGGGCCTGGTCGGCGCGCTGCTGTCGGCCGCCGGCGCCGAGGCCTCGCGGCCGGAGGACCTGCCGCCGGGCGTCGGCCTGCTCGAGGGCGGCTACCAGCTCACCGACACCCAGGCCCAGCAGATCCTGGAGATGCGCCTGCACCGCCTGACCGGCCTGGAGCAGGAGAAGCTGACCGAGGAATACCGGCAGTTGCTGGACACCATCGCCGAGCTGATCTCCATCCTGGAGAGCCCGGAAAAGCTGCTGCAGGTGATCCGCGACGAGCTGCAGGCGCTGCGCGCCGAGTACGCCGACCCGCGCCGCACCGAGATCCGCGCCTCCGAGGAAGACCTGGACATCCTCGACCTGATCGCCCCCGAGGACGTGGTGGTCACGCTCTCGCACGCCGGCTATGCCAAGCGCCAGCCGCTGAGCACCTACCGGGCCCAGCGTCGCGGCGGCAAGGGCCGCTCGGCGACGGCGGTGAAGGAAGAGGACTTCATCGAGCGGCTGTGGGTGGTCAACACCCATGACACCCTGCTGACCTTCACCAGCACCGGCCGCGTGTTCTGGCTCAAGGTGTACCAGCTGCCGGAGGCCGGCCCGAACTCGCGCGGCCGGCCGATCGTCAACTGGATCCCGCTGCAGGAAGGCGAGAAGGTGCAGGCGGTGCTACCGGTGCGTGAGTTCGACGACCAGCACTACGTCTTCTTCGCCACCCGCAACGGTACGGTGAAGAAGACCCCGCTCAGCGACTACTCGCGTCCGCGCGCCACCGGCATCTGGGCCATCAATCTCGACGAGGGCGACGGCCTGGTCGACGTACAGCTGACCGACGGCCATTGCAAC
>DATGPR010000092.1:0-16372 GCA_035304725.1 Arenimonas sp. | reverse complement strand
CGGCCCCAGCGCCTGGCCACGTAGTCGTCGATCACCGCCATGAACTCCTCGGCGATGCCCTCGCCCCGCAGGGTCATGGCCTTCTGCCCGTCGATGAAGACCGGCGCCGCCGGCGCCTCGCCGGTGCCCGGCAGGGAGATGCCGATGTCGGCATGACGCGATTCGCCCGGACCGTTCACCACGCAGCCCATCACCGCCAGCGACAGGTTCTCGACGCCGGGGTACTTGAGCTTCCAGACCGGCATCTGCGCCCGCACGTGCTCCTGCACCTTCTTGGCCAGCACCTGGAAGAACTCGCTGGTGGTGCGGCCGCAGCCCGGGCAGGCGGTGACCAGCGGGGTGAAGGCGCGCAGGCCCATGGTCTGCAGCAGTTCCTGGGCGACGATCACTTCCAGGGTGCGCGGCGCGCCCGGTTCCGGCGTCAGCGAGATGCGGATGGTGTCGCCGATGCCCTCCTGCAGCAGCACCGCCAGGGCGGCGCTGGAGGCGACGATGCCCTTGCTGCCCATGCCAGCCTCGGTCAGGCCCAGGTGCAGCGGCCAGTCGCAGCGTGCCGCCAGGTCGCGGTAGACGGCGATCAGTTCCTGCACGCCGCTGACCTTGGCCGAAAGCACGATGCGGTCGCGCGGCAGGCCCAGCTCCACCGCCCGCTCGGCCGATTCGATGGCCGAGACCACCAGGGCCTCGCGCAGCACCCGGGCAGCATCCCAGGGCTCGGCGCGGGCGGCGTTCTCGTCCATCAGGCGGGCGGCCAGGGCCTGGTCCAGCGAGCCCCAGTTGACGCCGATGCGCACCGGCTTGCCGTATTCGATGGCCTTTTCGACGATGGCGGCGAACTGCGTGTCCTTCTTCTTGCCGAAGCCGACGTTGCCGGGGTTGATGCGGTACTTGGCCAGGGCCTCGGCGCAGGCCGGCTCGGCGGCCAGCAGGCGGTCACCGTTGTAGTGGAAATCACCCACCAGCGGCGCCGGCACGTTCATCCGGTCCAGGCGCTCGCGGATGCGCGGCACCGCCGCCGCCGATTCCGGGTTGTTGACGGTGACGCGGACGATCTCGGAACCGGCCCGCCACAGCTCCGCCACCTGCCGGGTGGTGGCTTCCACGTCGGCGGTATCGGTATTGGTCATCGACTGCACCACGATCGGCGCGTCGCCACCGATCATGACCTTGCCCACCGCCACCTGCAGGCTGCGGCGGCGGGGCATCGGACGGGCCTCGCTCATGCGTTCACTTCCTCCGCGCCGGCGGCCTCGGCGGCCGGCTGTTCCAGCCGCTCGCCCAGCAGCACGTAGTCGCCGGCGTTGAGCAGCACTTCGACATCGGCCAGCAGGTCCGGCGGCCGCGGGCCCGCCTCGGGCACCAGGCTGTTGGCGTCGTGGATGACCTCGATGCGGCTGCCCGAGTCCACCGAGACGTTGGAAACGAAGCGCCGGCCCGGCGAGCCGTCCATGGGGTAGATCTCCACCGCGCGGTTGACCTGGCGGCTGCCACCGTCGGCGCTGACCACGCGCAGGGCCACCGGGGTGGCGCGGCGGGACAGCAGCTCGACGCCGGCCGACAGGCTGCCGTCGGCCTCGTAGCGCAGCCAGCGCATCACGCCGACCATCCACTCGCTGTCGTCGTCGCCCTCGCCGAAGTTCAGGCCGACCAGTTCGCCGACCTTGGCCCGGGCCTGCTCGGCGCTGTCCCAGGCCATGCGGTAGCCGCCCAGGCTCTGGTCCAGCACCTTGGCCGGATAGCGCGGCATGCGGGTCATGGCGGCGGCGCCCTGGGTCCAGGCGGCGCCGGTGATCACGTGCACGGTGCCAGCGGCGGACTGGCGCATGAAGGTGTCGAAGTCGCGCTGGCCGGCCAGGAAGTAGTGCAGGCCGCTCAGGCCCAGCACCGTCTCCAGGCGATGACCGGCCGGGAGGCGGCGCAGGCCGCGCGCCGACATCTGGCCGAAGGCGCGGCGCAGGCGGATCAGCAGGTCGTTGCCGACGCGCACGCCGGGGCCGGGACCGGGCGTCAGCTCGGACTGGCCGTCGCGCACCCGCGCCAGGGCGCGGTCGACGTCGTCGGCGAAGGCACGCAGGTCCAGCCAGTACGAATGCGGCTCGTCGCTGTTGCCGCCGGGGCCGCGGTCGGCATCGTCCGGCACCACCGGCGCCAGGTCGCCGGGCGGCTGCCCGACCAGGCCGCAGCGGCCGGCGTAACCGCGGGCGATGGGCCAGAGGGTGTCCTGCTCGGCCTGGGCGAAGGCATAGGGATTCAGCGCCGCCATCAGCAGCGTCTGCACGTAGAGGGTCAGCAGGTCCGGCGCGCCGCCGCCGGCCTTGTCCTCCACCGTCTTGCGCTCGAGCCTGAGCGCGCTGGCGAAGCGGTGCAGGCGGTGCAGGCCCTGCCAGGCGCCGGGCGTGGCCGGCCGGTAGACGCGCCAGGCCAGGGCCAGGGCACGGCTGTAATGCCAAGCGGCGCGATGCAGCGCGGTCTGCACGTTGCCGCCCTTGAGGAAGGGAATCTTGCCCTCGGGCGCGCACAGCTCGGCCACGGCCAGGCGATAGCCATGGCCCATGCCGAGGTGGAAGGCTTCGGCGGCGGCGGCGGCGCGGGCCTTGTCCGGCGGCAGCGGCAGCGGGCTGGCGGCGAACTGCCGTTCCAGCAGGGTCACCACCTCGAGCGCGGCGCCGCGCAGCTCCTCCAGCGCGGCGAAGCGGGTGCCGCCGTCCAACCGCTGGCCGGCCAGGCCCTCGATCGCCCGCGCCAGTTCCTGCTCGGTGGCCTCGGGGTTGGCGCGCGGCAGGGCGGCCACCCAGGCCTTGACCTTGCGCGGATCGGCGGCGAAGCGCGGCGCGCCGCCCACCGGCGGCGGCAGATCCTGGCTGAGGCGGCGGTAGCTCTCGCTCATCACGGCTCCTTCTGGCCTGCACAGTGTAAGCCCGGCCGGGCTGGCGCCCCAGCCCCGGCCGGCGATGGGGGTATGCTGTCCGGCCCCGAAGGCCCCAGCCGATGTCCAGCCTCGCCCGCGAACGCCAGGTCCTGCGACCGTCCCAGCTCAACGCCCTCGCCCGCGACCTGCTCGAGGGCAGCTTCCCGCAGGTCTGGGTGGAAGGCGAGATCAGCAATTTCTCCCGTCCGGCCTCGGGCCACTGCTACTTCACCCTGAAGGACGAGCGCGCCCAGGTGCGCTGCGCCCTGTTCCGCTCCAACGCGATCCGGCTGAGATTCCAGCCGCGCGATGGCATGCAGGTGCTGGCCCGCGGCCGCCTGACCCTGTACGAGGCCCGCGGCGACTGCCAGCTGGTGCTGGACCACCTGGAGGAAGCCGGCGAAGGCGCCCTGCGCCGCGCCTTCGAGGAACTGAAGGCCAGGCTCGCCGCCGAGGGCCTGTTCGACCAGGCGCGCAAGCGGCCGCTGCCGGCCATGCCGCGCCGCCTGGGCGTGCTGACCTCGCCGCGCGGCGCCGCCGTGCACGACGTGATGACGGTGCTGGGCCGACGCTTCCCCTTGCTGGAGGTGGACGTGCTGCCGGTACCGGTCCAGGGCGAAGGCGCCGCCGCCGAGATCCGCGCCATGCTCGAGAAGGCCGGGCGCAGTGGCCGCTACGACGTCCTGCTGCTGACCCGTGGTGGCGGTTCGCTGGAGGATCTCTGGGCCTTCAACGACGAAGCCCTGGCCCGCGCCATCGTCGCCTGCCCGGTGCCGGTGGTCAGCGCCGTCGGCCATGAAGTCGATGTCAGCCTGACCGACTTCGCCGCCGACCTGCGCGCGCCCACCCCCTCGGCCGCGGCCGAACTGCTGGTGCCCGAGGCGGGCGCACTGTCGCGGCGCCTGCGCCAGGCCCGCGACAGCCTGCACGAACGCCTGCGCCGGCAACTGGCCAACGCCGCCCAGCGCGGCGACCAGGCCTGGCTGCGCCTGCGCGCGGCGCGGCCGCAGCTGCGCCTGGAACGTGGCCGGCACCGCCTGGAAGACCTGCGCCACCGCCTGGCCGCGGGCGCGCGGCTGGCGCTGCAGCCCCGCCAGGAACGCCTGGCCCGGCTGCTGCGCCGTCTCGACCAGGGCCATCCGCAACGCCGGCTCGAGCTGCTGCGGCAACGCCTGCTGCGCGCCGGCGGCCGCCTCGACGCCCTGCCGGCCCGCCTGCTGCCGCCACGCCGCCTGCGCCTGGAAGGCCTGGGCCGCGCCCTCGCCGGCGTCAGCCCGCTGGCCACGCTCAAGCGCGGCTACGCCATCCTCCAGGACGAACACGGCCGCGTCCTCACCGACGCCGCCCGCACCGACACCCACGCCCGCCTCACCGCCCGCCTCGCCCGCGGGACGCTCCGGCTGCGGGTGGAAGGGAAGGATTCAGAAGCGGATTAACCCCGCCTTCCCGCCCGCACCCGCCGGAAAGATGGGGGTAGCGAATTCGATGCCTTCGGAGTGGCCGGACTTGGCGCGGTACATGGCTTCGTCGGCCTTGCGCAGCAGGACCTCGGCGTCGTCGCCGTCCTCGGGGAAACGGGCGATGCCGATGCTGGTGCCCACTACCACCCACTCGTCCTCCACCGCCACCGGCCGGCTCACCGCGCCCTGCAGGCGGCGGGCGACCGCGCGCAGCCACTGCTCGTCGATGCCGGTTTCCATGGGCACCAGCACGATGAACTCGTCGCCGCCCATGCGCGCCACCAGGTCGCCGGGGCGCACCGCGTCGCCCAGGCGCTGGGCGATCTCCGCCAGCAGGCGGTCACCGGCAGCATGGCCATGGGTGTCGTTGACCGGCTTGAAACCGTCCAGGTCGAAGGAGAACAGCGCGAAGCGCCCGCCGTTGCGGCGGCCGCGTTGGATCAGCCGCGCCAGCCGGCGCAGTGCGTAGCGCCGGTTCGGCAGGTCGGTGAGTGCATCGCGCTCGGCCAGGCGGCGGATGCGCTGGCGGTCGTACAGGATGCGGGTGGTGGCCAGCGCCGCCAGCACCGAGGCCAGCAGCCGGAAGACCAGGCCCGGGCTCAGCCAGGAACGGTGCGGCAGCCAGCCCTCGCGCGGCACCGCCGAAATCAGCCAGCTGCCGCCGGGAAGGAAGACCGGCATGCGCACCGCGCCGGCGCCGGTCTCGTGGCGCCGGCCACGGAACAGCTCGCCGCCCGGGCCGGCGGCATCGCGGCCGACGATGGCGATGTCGAGATCATCCTCCAGGCGGCGGATGCCGGCCCGCTGCAACATCTCCTCATAGTCGAGCAGCATGCTGACCGCGCCCCAGAGCCGCGGCACGCCGTCGCGATCCAGCCACAGCGGGATGCGCACCGCCAGGCCGCGGCCGCCCTGCACCAGCTCGAAGGGGCCGGCCAGCACCGCGCCGTCCTGGCTGATCGCCCGGCGCATCGCCGCGCTCTGCACCGGGTCCTGCAGCAGGTCCAGGCCGATCGCCGTCTCGTTGCCTTCCAGCGGATGGATGCGGCTGATGACGAAACCCGGCGCCAGGCTGAGGTTGCGGATCTGCGGCTGCTGGCGCAGCAGCTCGGCGGCGATGGCGTCGAAGTCCTGGTCGGAGATGCCCTCGGCCAGCATCAGCTGCACGGCCAGGCCGCGCACCAGGGCGGTGGAGGCGTAGACGTCGGTTTCCAGGCGGGCACGGAAGTCCGACAGCTCCTTCTGCACGTCGGAGCGTCGCTCGGACAGTTCCCGGCGCCGTTCCTGGCTGGCCGATTCGATGCTGAAGAGGATGCCGATCGCCAGCACCAGCGCGCCTGCCAGCAGGGGCCGTCCGGGACGCAGCCACCCTCCTCCCGCCGCCGGGTCCGGGACGGCCTGGGCGAACGGGTCGGGCGCGGACATGGCGGAAATCTACAACAGGATTCCTGTACCGGCCTTCACGGCGGCGGCGCTTGGCCTTAGGCTGCCCGCATGCAGCCGGAGACGACCGACGAGGAGCTGATGCTGGCCTACGGGGCCGGCGACGTCTCCGCCTTCCAGGCCCTGTATGCCCGGCACCGCAATGGCCTGTTCCGGCACCTGCTGCGGCAGCTGCGCGACCCCTCCCTGGCCGAGGAACTGTTCCAGGACGTCTGGCAGCGGGTGATCGCCGCCCGTGAGCGCTGGCGGCCCGAGGCCCGCTTCGCCACCTGGCTCTACCAGGTCGCGCACAACCGCCTGGCCGACCACTGGCGGGCCCGGCAGTACCGGCCCGAGGCCCCCGAGGAGGCCAAGGCCATCGTCGAGGCCATCCCCGACCCGGACGGCCCGGAACGGCAGCTGTCGGCCTTCGAGGAACGCCGGCGCCTGCAGCTGGCCCTGGAGGAACTGCCGCCGGAGCAGCGCGAGGTGCTGCTGCTGCGGCTCGAGCAGGAACTGAGCCTGGAGGAGATCGGCGACATCACCGGCGTCGGCCGGGAGACGGTGAAATCCCGCCTCCGCTACGCCATGGACAAGCTGCGGGCGAGGCTGCGGGCATGAGCTTCGGCCGAGTTCAACCCCGTTCCGCGCCGCTGGTCGTTGACATGGGCGCCTACCCTGACAGGAGATCCGCCATGTCCCGCATCCACCTGACCCTGCTCGCCACCGCCGTCGCCTTCGCCCTGGGAAGCGGCTGCGCCCGGCAATCCGAAACCCGCGCCGGGGCCCCCGTCGAACCCGACGCCCGGGACCAGGCCGTCGCCGCGGCCAAGGCCGAGCACCGGCGCCGCGCCGATGCCGCTGCCCGCGAGCGGCACGAGGCCGTGGCGGCCTCCGAAACCGCCGCCTTCGCATACGCGCCGCCGGCGGCACCGCCCCCGCCGTCGCCGGTGATGGGCATCTACCAGCGGATGCCCGAGGTCAACACCGAGAACTACGCGGCCTTCGAGGACAACGGCATCGTCCGCACGGCCGACAACCCGGTGTCCACCTTCTCCATCGACGTGGACACCGGCAGCTACAGCAATGTCCGCCGCATGCTCAACGGTGGCCGCCTGCCGCCCAAGGACGCGGTGCGGGTCGAGGAGATGCTCAACTACTTCGACTACGCCTACCCGGCCCCGGCCAGCCGGCAGCAGCCCTTCGCCACCCGCGTCGAACTGGCGCCGGCGCCCTGGGACGAGCGCCGCACCCTGATGCACATCGGCCTGAAGGGCTACAGCGTGCCGGCGACGGAGATCCCGGCCGCCAACCTGGTCTTCCTGATCGACACCTCCGGCTCGATGTACTCGGAGGACAAGCTGCCCCTGCTCAAGCAGGCCTTCAGCCAGCTGGTGTCGCGGCTGCGGCCGCAGGACCGCGTCTCCATCGTCGCCTACGCCGGCAGCGCCGGCCTGGTGCTGCCGCCGACCCCGGGCGACCGCCACGGCGAGATTCTGGACGCGCTCAACCGCCTGGAAGCCGGCGGCTCGACCAATGGCGGCGAAGGCATCGAGCTGGCCTACGCGGTGGCGAAGCAGGCCTTCATCGAGAACGGCGTCAACCGCATCCTGCTGGCCAGCGACGGCGACTTCAATGTCGGCATCTACGACCCGCGCGCGCTGGAAACCCGCATCGAGGCCGGCCGCAAGTCCGGCGTCGCCTTCAGCGTGCTGGGCTTCGGCGGCGGCAACTACAACGACGCCCTGGCCGAGAGGCTGGCCGATGTCGGCAATGGCAACTACGCCTACATCGACAATCTGATGGAGGCGCGCAAGGTACTGGTCGAGGAAATGGGCTCGACCCTGCTGACCATCGCCAGCGACGTGAAGATCCAGGTCGAGTTCAACCCGGCCACGGTCGCCGAGTACCGCCTGGTCGGCTACGAGAACCGCACCCTGGCCCGCGAGGATTTCAACAACGACAAGGTGGACGCCGGCGAGATCGGCGCCGGCCACGATGTCACCGCCGTCTACGAGCTCTGCCTGCACGGCATGGGCTGTGACTCCTCCGACCCGCTGCGCTACGGCAGCGGGCCGGCCGCCACGCCGCATGCCGACGAGCTGGCCTTCCTCAAGCTGCGCTACAAGCACCCGGGCGAGGAGAACAGCGTGCTGGTCGAGCAGCCGATCAACCGCACGCAGATCCGCAGCGCGGCCAGCGAGGACCTGCGCTTCGCCGCGGCGGTGATCGCCTTCGCCGACCTGCTGCGTGGTGGCGGCACCACCGGCGATTTCGACTGGGCCCGGGTCGAGGCCCTGGCGCGCGGCGCCCGCGGCGACGATCCCTGGGGTTATCGGGGAGAATTCCTGCAGCTGGTCGGCATGGCGCGTAGCCTGAGCGAAGCCCGCCAGCCCGGTGTCGCCGCCATCCACGAGGAATAAGGACCACTGTGAACACCCCGCAGGACCCGCGCGAGCAGCCCCTGACCAGCGAGGAAGCCGAGCTGGCCAGGGTGCTGCGTGCCCTGCCCGGAGGCGAGCCTTCGGCACGGGTGGACGCGGCCATCCTGCGGGCGGCCACCGACGCGGTGGCCGGCCAGGGCGGCGCGGTCCAGCCGAAGCAGCCGCGCCGGCGCCTGCCGGCCTGGGCCCTGGGCACGGCTGCGGCGGCGGTGCTCGCCGTCTTCGTCGGTTCGCAACTGCGCCCGGAAATGACGCCGGCGCCACGCGAGCTCACCGCCGAGGCGCCGGCGGAGCCGGCCGCCGCCGCCAAGGCCGAAGCCCCATCCGCGCAGGACGCGGCAGCGGACACGACGCTGGAGACGCAGGAGCTGCCAGCACCGGCCGCCTACCGCGTGGCGCCGCCACCCCCGCCGCCGCCGGCACCGGAAGCGCCGCGCGCCAGCGGCATCGAGGCCGAGGCCCGCCAAGCCGCCGAGCGCGCCGCCGCCCAGGCGGCAGCGGAAGCGGAGGCCCGTGCCACCGAGCGGGCGCGGTCGATGGCGGAAGCGGAAGCCGCCCGCCGTGCGCAGGCCCGTCAGGCCGCGGAGGCGGACGCCGCCCCGCCCACCGCGAGCGCGCCGCCGGAAGCTCCGCCGGAGCTGCAGCCCACCGAAGCGGCTGGCGAAAGCCGGGCTCAGGGATTCGAACGCCGCGACACCGGTGCGGATTCGGCTCCCCTGATCTTCGACGAGCCCTCGCCCGTCGACATCGTTGAACCGGTGCCGGCGCCGCCACCGCCGCCGATGGTGGCGCCCGCCGCGCCGCCGCCGGCCCTGCCGCCGGTGGGCGACGATCGCCTGCTCGCGCCGGAAGACTGGATCGAACGCATCCGCATGCGCCGGGACATCGGCGACGACGCCGGCGCCCGCGCCAGCCTGGCGCTGCTGCGGCGCGAGCACCCCGACCTGCCGCTGCCAGCGGACCTGGCGGACCTGCTGAAGTGAGCGCCGCCCAGACCCTGGCGGGCCGGGCCGAACACCTGCTCGAAGTCCGCAAGAGCCGCTTCCTCGTCCACGCCTGCCCGGTGAACACGCCGGAGCAGGCGCTGGCCTTCCTGGACGAGGTGGCCGACCCGCAGGCCACGCACAACTGCTGGGCCTACCGGATCGGCCAGCAATACCGCTTTTCCGACGACGGCGAACCCGGCGGCAGCGCCGGCCGGCCGATCCTGGCTGCCATCGACGGCCAGGGCCTGGACCAGGTGATGGTGGTGGTGACGCGCTGGTTCGGCGGCGTGAAGCTGGGCGTGGGCGGCCTGGTGCGCGCCTATGGTGGCGCCGCCGCCGAATGCCTGCGCACGGCGCCGCGGCGCGAGCTGGTGGACTGGGCCGAGGCCGAGCTGGCCTGCGATTTCGCCCATGCCGGCGCCGTGCACGCCCTGCTGGCCCAGGTCGAGGCCGGCAAGCTGGAAGAAGGCTTCGACGAGCACGGCCTGCGCCTGCGGCTGCGGCTGCCGGCGGCCCGCCTGGACGAGCTGGCGGCTAAACTGCGCGACCTGAGCCGCGGCAGCGCCCGGCTGCACCGCACCGACAGGACGCCATGACCGATTCCGAACGCGCCCGCGTGCCCGTGAACTCCCTTCGCGGGCTGCTGCCCTTCCTGCGCCCGCACCGCGGGCTGGTGGCGCTGTGGCTGGCGGCGCTGGCCCTGTCCTCCACCGCGACGCTGCTGCTGCCGGTGGCGGTGCGGCACATGATCGACCAGGGCTTTTCCTCGGAAGGCTCGGTGGACCGCTGGTTCGCCCTGCTGTTCGCGGTGGCGGTGCTGCTGGCGCTGGCGACGGCGGCGCGCTTCTATTTCGTCACCCTGCTGGGCGAGCGCATGGTCGCCGACCTGCGGCGGGCGCTGTACTCGCACCTGCTGTCGCTGGACATGGGCTTCTTCGAACGCAGCCGCTCCAGCGAACTGCTCTCGCGCCTGTCGGCCGATACCGAGCTGCTGCGCAGCGTGGTCGGCTCGAGCATGTCGGTGGCCCTGCGCAGCCTCGTCACCGTGCTGGGCAGCGCGGTGATGCTGGCGGTGACCAGCCCGCGCCTGGCCCTGCTGGCCCTGCTGGGCATCCCGCTGGTGGTGGCGCCGCTGGTGCTTTCGGGCCGGCGCGTGCGCGCGGTGGCCAAGGCCGCCCAGGACCGCGTCGCCGATGCCAATGCCCGCGCCGGCGAGACCCTGGGCGCCATGCACACCGTGCAGAGCTACGCCCGCGAGGCCTACGAGGCCGGCCGCTTCGGCGAGGCGGTGGCGGTGGCACTGCGGGCGGCGCGCCGGCGCATCCGCCTGCAGGCGGCGCTGACCGCCGTGGTCATCGTGCTGGTGTTCGGCTCGATCACGGCGGTGCTGTGGATCGGCGCCCAGGACGTGGTCGGCGGCCGCATGAGCCCGGGCACCCTGGGCCAGTTCGTGCTGTACGCGCTGATCGGCGCCGGCTCGGTCGGTGCCCTGGCCGAGGTCTGGGCCGAAGTGCAGCGCGCCGCCGGCGGCATGGCCCGCATCGAGGAGCTGCTGAAGGAACGCTCGGGCCTGCCGGTGCCGGCGCAACCGGCGGCCCTGCCGGAGCCGGTGCGCGGCCATGTCGTCTTCGAGCAGGTGCGCTTCCACTACCCCAGCCGTCCGGACGCGCCGGCGCTGGAGGATTTCTCCCTGGAGGTGCGGCCGGGCGAGACGGTGGCCCTGGTCGGGCCCTCGGGCGCCGGCAAGAGCACGGTCTTCCAGCTGCTGCTGCGCTTCCACGACCCGCAGGACGGCACCGTGCGGGTGGACGGCCTGGACCTGCGCCAGCTGGATCCGGTGCAACTGCGGCGGAACATTGCCCTGGTGCCGCAGGATCCGGTGATCTTCGCCGCCAGCGCCCGTGACAACATCGGCTACGGCCGGCTCGACGCCGACCAGGCCGCCATCGAGGCGGCGGCCCGCGCCGCCGAGGCGCACGAGTTCATCAGCGCCCTGCCCGGCGGCTACGACAGCGAGCTGGGCGAACGCGGCGCCCGCCTCTCCGGCGGCCAGCAGCAGCGCCTGGTGATCGCCCGCGCCCTGCTCAAGGACGCGCCCATCCTGCTGCTGGACGAGGCCACCAGCGCCCTGGACGCGCAGAGCGAGCGGGCCGTGCAGCAAGCCCTGGAGCGGCTGATGCAGGGCCGCACCACCCTGGTCATCGCCCACCGCCTGGCCACCGTGCTCAAGGCCGACCGGATCGTGGTGATGGACCGCGGCCGCGTCGTCGACCAGGGCAGCCACGCCGAGCTGATCGCCAAGGGCGGCCTCTACGCCGAGCTGGCGCGGCTGCAGTTCGGGCAGCACTGAGCCCCGGCGGGCAACGCCGGCGCAAACAAGAAGCCCCGCGCTGGGCGGGGCTTCCTGTCATGCGTTCGGGCGACGATCCGGCCGGAAATCAGGCCGGAACGACGTTGGCGGCCTGCGAGCCCTTCGGGCCCTGGACCACGTCGAAGCTGACACGCTGGCCTTCCTGGAGCGTGCGGAAGCCCTTGGCGTTGATGGCCGAGTAATGCACGAACACGTCCGCGCTGCCGTCCTCGGGAGCGATGAAACCGAAGCCCTTGGCGTCGTTGAACCACTTCACGGTGCCGAAACTCATAAAACGTGACCTCAATGCGGTAGGTAGCGAGCGTGCGCCGTGTTCCGGTTCACCGGGCCGCGTGCACGGCCCGAGTATGAACAAGGGCCAAACGCTTGACAATCACCCCAGCAGCGCTTCCACGACGGCCGGCAGGCCGGCCGAGGCCGCCTCGACGTTGGCCAGCACCTCGGCCAGGGTGATCTCGCGGTCGTCGCCGCAGCCGGCCGCCCAGTTGGCCACCACGGCCAGGCAGGCGTATTCCAGCCCCGCCTCGCGGGCCAGGCCGGCCTCGGGCATGCCGGTCATGCCGACCAGATCGCAGCCATCCCGGCGCAGCCGGGCGATCTCGGCCTTCGTCTCCAGGCGCGGGCCCTGGGTGGCGCCGTAACAGCCGCCGTCCACCACCGCGACGCCGGCTCGGGCGGCGGCGGCCAGCACTTCGGCGCGGAAACCGGGGCTGTAGGGATCGCCGAAATCCACGTGCAGCACTTCGCCGCCCTCGCCGTCCCAGAAGCTGCTCGGCCGGCCCCAGGTGTAATCGATCAGCTGGTCCGGGCAGGCCAGCACGCGCGGGCCGAAGCCTTCGCTGATGCCGCCGACCGTGTTGATGGCCAGCACACGGCGGGCACCCAGCGACTTCAGCTGCCAGAGGTTGGCGCGGTAGTTCACCCGGTGCGGCGGCAGCGAATGGCCCTCGCCGTGCCGGGCCAGGAAGCCGACCCGCTTGCCGGCCACCGTGCCCACCCGCACCGGACCCGAGGGTTTGCCCCAGGGCGTGTCGCCGCTGACCGCCTCGGCGCCTTCCAGGCTGGCCAGGCGATAGACGCCGGTGCCACCGATCACCGCCAGGTCCAGGGCCGACATCTCAGTCCTCCATCGCGTAGATGGCCGGCAGGTTGCGACCCTGGCCGTAGACGTCCATGCCGTAGCCGTAGACGTAGCGGTCCGGCACGGTCACGCCGACGTGGTCGGCGGCGATGCCGGGCACGCGGCGGTCGTGTTCCTTCACCGCCAGCACCGCCACCCGCACCTCGCTGGCGCCCTCGTCCAGGCACCACTGCCGCACCTCGCGCAGGGTATTGCCCTCGTCGAGGATGTCGTCGGCCAGCAGCACCCGGCGCCCGCGCAGCGGCGTGGCCGGACGGTGCAGCCAGACCAGCTCGGCGCCGGTGGTCTGGCCGCGGTAGCGGGTGGCGTGCACGTAGTCGAACTCGAGGTCGGTGCGCATGGCCAGGGCCAGCTGGCCGGCGAACGGCAGGCCGCCGTGCATCACCGTCAGCAGCAGCGGGCGCTGCCCGCCGCCGGCATAGTGCGCGTCCAGCTCGGCGGCCAGGCGGCGGATCTCGCGGTCGAGGCGCTCGCGGTCGTACAGCACCGTCGAGCGTTGCAGGGCGGTGGCCAGGTCCAGGCTCATCAGGCAACTCCTTCCGGCCCGGCCAGGCGAGCCCGGGCCTGATCGTAACGCGGCTGCGCCAGCAGGCTGTCCCAGCCGGCGCCACCGCGACCCAGCAGCGCGGTCAGCGCGGCGGCATTGGTCGGCGGCGCTTCTTCCATGGCCTCCAGCGAGGCCGGCACCAGCGCCGGCGGGCAGACCAGCACGACGTCGCAGCCGGCCTGCAGGTGGGCCAGGATGCGGGCGCGCACGCCGCCGGCGGATTCGGCGGCGGCCATGCCGATGTCGTCGGAGAAGACCACGCCGCGGAAGCCCATCTGCGCGCGCAGGATCTCGTTGATCCAGCGCGGCGAGTAGCCGGCCGGTTCCGGCGCGACCTCGGGATAGCGCACGTGCGCCATCATCACGGCGTCGGCGCCGGCGGCGATGCCGGCGCGGAAGGGCAGCAGGTCCTCGGCTTCCAGCACCGGCAGCGGGCGCGGGTCCACGGCCTCGTCGAAGTGCGTGTCCTCCAGCACCGAACCATGGCCGGGGAAGTGCTTGAGCGTGGCGGCCATGCCGGCCTCGTGCATGCCGGCCACGTAGGCGCGGGTGAACTCGGCCACCACCGCCGGCTCGGCGTGGAAGGCGCGGTCGCCGATGGCACGGTTGCCGCGGCCCAGGTCCACCACCGGGGCGAAGCTCAGGTCCAGGCCGGTGGCACGGATCTCGCTGGCCATCAGCCAGGCGTGCTCACGGGCCAGGGCCAGGGCGCCGGCCCGGTCACGGGCGTACATGGCGCCGAAGCCTTCCAGCGCCGGCAACGGGTGGTAGCCCTCACGGAAGCGCTGCACGCGGCCGCCTTCCTGGTCGACACAGACCAGCATCGGCCGCGGCGCCGCCTCGCGGATGGCGGCGGTCAGTTCGGCCACCTGCTCGCGCGAGGCGAAGTTGCGCGAGAACAGGATCACGCCGGCCACCGCCGGGTGCTGCAGCCATTCCCGCTCGTCCGCGGACAGGGTGTGGCCCGCGATTCCGATCACCAGCATCAGGCTTGCTCCTGCGCGCTCCAGCGCGCGTAGGGGCGCTCGGCGAGCGCCAGGTTGTAGTAGCGCGACTGGTCGGTCACTTCGGTGCCCAGCCAGTCGGGTCGTTCGAAGGCGGCGTCGGCCGACTCCAGCTCCAGTTCGGCCACCACCAGGCCGGCATTCTCGCCGAGGAACTCGTCCACCTCGAAGACATGGCCGCCGTACTCGACGTAGTGCCGCACCTTCTCCACCAGGCCGCCCGTGCACAGCTTCAGCAGCGCCTCGGCATCGGCGACCGGGATCTCGTAGTCGAACTCCTGGCGGGTGCTGCCGAGCTCACGCGACTTGAGGTTGAGCCAGGCGCGGTCGCCGGCGATGCGCACCCGCACCGAGGCCTGCTGCCGGCCCTCGCGCAGGCTGGCCATGTCATTGAGGTAACCCTGGGCCATGCGCTGGGAGCGCGAGGCAGCCTGCCGCCAGTCCTCGCTGACGACCCGGAACTTCCTTTCGATCTCGATGGCCATGGGCGGGCTCAGCGTTCGAACAGGGCGATGGATTCGACATGCGCCGTCTGCGGGAACATGTCCATGGCGCCGGCGGCGACCAGGCGATAGCCGCGCTCGCGCACCAGGAAGCCGGCGTCACGGGCGAGCGAGCCCGGATGGCAGGACACGTAGACGATGCGGTCGATGCCCTTGAGCGGCAGCTGCGCCAGCACCTCGGCGGCGCCGGCGCGCGGCGGGTCCAGCAGCAGCTTGTCGAAGCCGGCGCGCATCCAGGGCTCGCCGGCCAGGTCCTTGGCCAGGTCGGCGGCGTGGAACTGGGCATTGGCCACGCCATTGGCGGCGGCGTTCCCGCGCGCCCGCTGCACCAGCCCGGCCTCGCCCTCGACGCCGACCACGCTGCCGGCCCTGCGCGCCAGCGGCAGGGTGAAGTTGCCCAGGCCGCAGAACAGGTCCAGCACGCGGTCCTGCGGCTGCGGGTCCAGCAGCTCCAGGGCCAGGCGGATCATCCGGTGGTTGAGGCCGGCATTGACCTGGATGAAGTCCAGCGGCCGGAAGGCCAGGCGCACGTCCCACTCCGGCAGTGCGAAGGAGAGCGGGAACTGCTCCGGCCACAGCGGCTGCACCGAATCGACGCCGCCCGGCTGCAGGAACACGGCGTGGCCGCTGCGGCGGGCGTAATCGCGCAGCTTCTCCAGGTCGGCGTCGGACAGCGGCTCCAGGTGCCGGAACACGAAGGCCACGCCCTCGTCGCCGGCGATGAACTCGACCTGCGGAATGATGCGGCGGCCGTCCATGCCGTCCACCAGCGCCGCCAGCCCGGGAATGGCCGCGGAGATCTCCGGCAGCACGGTATGGCATTGCGTCAGATCGGCGACGAAGCGCGGGTTGGCCTCGCGGAAGCCGACCACGGTCCTGCCCTTCTTCTCGACGTAGCGCACCGAGAAGCGGCCCTTGCGCCGGTAGTTCCAGGCGGCATCGGTGAGCGGCGGCAGCACCCGCTCGGGCTCGACGTGGCCGATGCGGCGCAGGTTGTCCAGCAGCGTGCGCTGCTTGGCCTCGATCTGCTTCTCCTCGCGCAGGTGCTGCAGCACGCAGCCGGCGCAGTCGCGAAAGTGCGGGCAGCGCGGCTCGATCCGGTCCGGCGAGGCCTGCAGCACCTCCAGGGTGCGGGCCTCGTCGAAATGGCGGTTTCGGCCGGTGCGCTCGGCCCGGACCCGCTCGCCCGGCAGCCCGCCCTCGACGAACACCGTCTTGCCCTCGGCATTGCGGCTGACGCCGCGGCCGTCATGGCTCAGGTCATGGATATCGAGTTCGAGGATCTGGTGAAGCTTGCTGCGGGAACGGGACACGGTACGGCCTGGAGAAACGGGCCGCGGATTGTCGCATACCCCCGCCCCGTCAGCGGGAAACCGGCCGGGCCGCGGCCCGGCCGGCGACTCCCCCTGCGAGGGTCTTACTTCTGCTTCCAGCTGCCGTCGGCCGCCTGGTACCACCAGCCCTTGCGGGCGCTGGCCACCCACTGCCTGGCGAAGGTCTCGCGGATCTGGGCCTCCCACTCGGGGTGGTTGTTGGCCACGGCGATCTCGCGGTACAGGGCCTTGCGGTCGCGGTTGTCGTCGGCG
>DATGPR010000091.1:0-2039 GCA_035304725.1 Arenimonas sp. | reverse complement strand
GCCTCGCGCACCAGCAGCATGCCGGCGGCGATGTCCCAGGACTTCACCCCGGCCTCGAAGTAACCGTCGGCGCGGCCGCAGGCCACGTAGGCCAGGTCCAGCGCCGCCGAACCGGTGCGGCGGATGTCCTCGGCCGTCTCCAGCAACTTGCCGACCGCGTCCAGCTGCGGCGCCAGGCGCTTGCGCTCGCGCGGCGGGAAACCGGTGACCAGCAGGGCGCCATTGAGGTCCTTGCGCTCGGCGACGCGGATCTTGCGGTCATTGAGCAGGGCGCCGGCGCCCTTGCTGGCGGTGAAGAGTTCGTTGCGCAGCGGATCGAAGACGACGCCATGCACCGGCTCGCCGTTCTCGACGACGGCGATGGAGACGCAGAAATGCGGCAGGCCGCGCAGGTAGTTGGAGGTGCCATCCAGCGGATCGATCACGAAGGTGCTGCGGCCCTGGCCCATGGCGCCCGACTCCTCGCCGAGGATGCCGTAGTCCGGGAAGGCCCGGCGCAGCTCGCGTATGATCTCGGCCTCGGCGGAGGCGTCCACCTCGCTGGCATAGTCCTGCCTGGCCTTCTCGACGACATTGAGCGAGTCGAGTTTGCCCATGTGGCGCAGGATCACGTTGCCGGCGGCGCGGGCCGCCTTGACCATGACGTTGACGACAGGTTTCTGCATGGAGCCCGTCCGTTGACCGCTGGATTGTGAACAGAACGAAGACGCCGGTCCGGCCGGCGCCGCGCAAGGATATCAGGTCGGGCTCGTTCCGGCCCGCACCCGACATGAACGGACCCGTCGCCAACATCCGCATCGTGCTGGTCGGCACCCAGCATCCCGGCAACATCGGCTCGGCCGCCCGGGCCATGAAGACCATGGGCCTGCGCGACCTGCACCTGGTCGCGCCCGAGCGCTTCCCGGACCCCGAGGCCACGGCCCTGGCCGCCGGCGCCGACGACGTGCTGGCCGGCGCGGCCATCCATGCCGACCTGGTCGGGGCCCTGGCCGGCTGCCACCGGGTGGTGGGCACCAGCGCCCGCCGCCGCTCGGTACCCCTGCCGGAGCTGAGCCCGCGCGAGGCCGCCGGGGAGCTGGTCCGGGCCGCCGCCGCCGGCCCGGTCGCCCTGGTCTTCGGCCGCGAGCGCACTGGCCTGGAGAACGCCGAGCTGCAGCGCTGTCATGCCACCGTCACCATCCCGACCGACCCGGACTTCAGCTCGCTCAACCTGGCCGCCGCCGTCCAGGTGCTGGCCTACGAGCTGCGCCTGGCCCTGCTGGAGGCCGGGGCGGTGGCCGCCCCGGAGCCCGGGCCCGAGGGCGGGGCGCCGGAGCCGCCGGCCACGGCCGAGGAGCTGGAGCGCTACTTCGAGCACCTGGCCCAGGCCCTGGACGACTTCGACTTCCACAAGGGCCGCGCCCCGGAGATGGTGATGGCCCGGCTGCGCCGGCTCTACCTGCGGGCCGGCCTGGACCAGCGGGAGATCCGCATCCTGCGCGGCATCCTCTCGGACGCCCAGCGCCTGGCCCGGCTGGCGCGGGACCGGGGTGCCTAGCATCCCCGGGCGGGGCCGCATACAGTACGCCGGTCCCCCCAGCCACCCCGAGAACGCCCGGTCCGTGACGTCCCCGCATCCCAGCACCGTTACCGGCGGACTCCGTTGGCTCCTGCTCCTGCTGCTCGCCCTGCTTCCCGGCTTTGCCACGGCCGAGGACGGAGTGCTGGTGCTGGGGCGGATCAGCGATGACCCGCGCCGGCACTACGAACAGCTGCAACCGCTGCTGGACTACGTCGTGCCGCGCATGCGCACGGTCGGCATCCGCGAGGGGCGGGTGCTGATGGCCAGCGACCCGCAGCAGATGATCAGCTACCTGCGCCGCGGCAAGGTCGACTGGGTCACCGAGACCCCGGGCACCGGCCTGCTGCTGGCCGACCGCGCCGGCGCCCGGCCGTTGCTGCTGACCGAGCGCAGCGGCTCGCGCGAGTACCGCACCGTCTTCTTCGTGCGCCGCGACAGCGGCATCACCGAGCTGTCGCAGCTGCTGGGCAAGACCATC
>DATGPR010000090.1:0-8282 GCA_035304725.1 Arenimonas sp. | reverse complement strand
GCGCCCCGTCGGCCTCTTGCCAAGCGCCATCCCTGGCGGCAAAGGCCGCCCGCTACGGGCTTCCTGCCCTCCGCTTCGGTTCGTCCCCCCTCGCATCACGTCGCCGCTCCGGTTGTCCGGGCAGCCCCGGGGAGCGATGGGTGGCGGGAGGGCGTCCCGTCAGCCCCCGGTCACGGGTCCGGACGCCGGGTTGGCGTAAAATGCCGGGCTTCCCGTGATCCCCTGAGCCCGGCCCGATGACCTGCCGTACCCGTTTTGCTCCCAGCCCCACCGGATTCCTGCACATCGGCGGCGCCCGCACGGCGCTGTACTGCTGGCTGGAAGCACGCCGTCGCGGCGGCAAGTTCATCCTGCGCATCGAGGACACCGACCGCGAGCGCAGCACCCAGGCGGCCATCGACGCCATCCTCGAGGCCATGGACTGGCTGGGCCTGGATTACGACGAGGGCCCGTTCTACCAGACGCAGCGGCTGGAGCGTTACCGCGAGGTGGCGCAGCAGCTGCTGGACGCCGGCAAGGCCTATTACGCCTACGAGACCCGGGAAGAGCTGGAGGCCATGCGCGAGGAGGCGATGGCCAAGGGCCTCAAGCCCCGCTACAACGGTGCCTACCGCGACGCCAACGCGCCCTACCGCGACGACCCGAACCGGGTGATCCGCTTCAAGAACCCGCTGCACGGCGAGGTGGTCTTCCACGACAAGATCAAGGGCCGCATCGCCTGGAGCAACGAGGAGCTGGACGACCTGGTGATCTTCCGCTCCGACGGCTACCCCACCTACAACTTCGCGGTGGTGGTGGACGACATGGACATGGGCATCACCGACGTGATCCGCGGTGACGACCACGTCAACAACACGCCGCGGCAGATCAACATCTACGAGGCCCTGGGCGTGCCGGTGCCGCATTTCTCGCACATGCCGATGATCCTCGACCCGGAGGGCGCCAAGCTGAGCAAGCGGCATGGCGCCGCCAATGTCATGCAGTACCGCGAGGACGGCTACCTGCCGCATGCGCTGGTGAACTACCTGGTGCGCCTGGGCTGGTCGCATGGCGACCAGGAGATCTTCAGCCGCGAGGAGATGATCTCGCTGTTCAGGATCGAGGACGTCAACCAGAAGGCCTCGCGCCTGGACCCGGTCAAGCTGGGCTGGCTCAACCAGCACTACATGAAGACGGACGATCCGGCCGCCGTGGCCGCGCACCTGGAGCCGCAGTTGCGCGCCTTCGGCTACGACCTGGCCTCGGGCCCGAAGCCGGTGGACGTCGTGGTCGCCCTGCGCGACCGCGTGCACACGCTGAAGGAAATGGCCGAGCGCGCCGCCGTCTGGTACCGGCCGCTGCACCAGTACGACGAGAAGGCCGTGGCCAAGCATCTGGTCGCCGCCGCCCGGGCGCCGCTGTCGGCGGTGCGGGCCGGCCTGGCGGCACTGAAGGAGTGGAGCCCGGAGGCGGTGCACGGCGTGATCGAGGCCGCCGCCGGCGAGCTCGGCCTGGGCATGGGCAAGGTGGCGCAGCCGCTGCGCGTGGCCATCACCGGCACCCAGGTCAGCCCGTCCATCGACCACACGGTCTACCTGGCCGGCCGGGACCAGGCCCTGGCCCGCATCGACGCCGCGCTGGAGCGCATCGTCGACTGAACGGCCGCCGGCGCGATTTGATTTCGGGCCTGTCCGGGCCCACCCTAGAGCCATGTCCAAGCCGCGCAACAAGCCGCATGCCTGCACCGACCCCGAGCATCACGTGCACGGGGCGCACGATTACGTGCGCGCGGTCGAGCAGGCCTGCGAGCAGCGCGGCCTGCGGCTCACGCCCTTGCGGGCCCAGGTGCTGGGCCTGATCGCCGAGGCCGGACGCCCGGTCAAGGCCTACGAATTGCTGGACGCAATGAAGCAGGAGCACCGGGCCAGTGCGCCGCCGACGGTGTACCGCGCCCTGGATTTCCTGCTCGAACAGGGATTCATCCACCGCCTGGCTTCGGTGAACGCCTTCGTTGGCTGTCACCATCCGCAGGTGCGGCATTCGGTGCCCTTCCTGATCTGCGACCGCTGCCATTCCGCGACCGAGCTCGAGGACTCCCGGGTCACCGCCCTGCTGGATGATCAGGCGCGTGCCCTGGGTTTCAGTCCGCGGGCCCAGACCCTCGAGGTGCACGGACTGTGCGCACACTGTTCCGAGGCCTGAGGCCGATCCTTGCCTTTGGCGCTGCGCTGCTGACGGCGTCGGCGGCGGCCGCCGCCGTGCAGGATTTCCCCATCGACCCGCCGGGTGGCGGTGCCGACGACGACGCGCGTCTGCCGCCGATCGGCATCATCTCGCCGGAGCTGCTGGCCGAGGAGGCGCCGCCGCTGGTGACGCCGCTGTCCATCCTCGATCGGCTGGTGGTGCCGGGCACGCGCATGCAGCTGGAATGGCGGCCGGCCGGCGGCATCAGCAATGCCGAGATCCCCAGTCCGGTGGTGGTGGCGCGTGGCGCCCTGCCGGGCCCGGTGCTGTGCCTGACCGCCGGCGTGCACGGCGACGAGATCAATGGCGTGGAGACCGTGCGCCGGCTGGCGCACTCGGTCGATCCGACCCGGCTCTCGGGCACGGTGATCGGCGTGCCCATCGTCAACGTCTTCGGCTATTCGCGCGGTACCCGCTACCTGCCGGACCGGCGTGACCTGAACCGGCATTTCCCCGGCAGCGCCCGCGGTTCGATCGCCTCGCGCATCGCCTATTCCTTCTTCCGCGACATCGTCCGCCACTGCGACATGCTGGTGGACTTCCACACCGGCAGCTTCGAGCGCAGCAACCTGCCGCAGGTGCGCGCCGACCTGACCCAGCCGGAGGTGCTGGAGTTCACCCGTGGCTTCGGCAATACGGTGGTGCTGCACAGTCCGGGCAACCGCGGCATGTTGCGGGTGGCGGCGACGGCCGCCGGCATTCCCGCCGTCACCTTCGAGGCCGGCGCGCCGCAGCGGCTGGAGCCGACCGAGATCGCCGAGTCGGTGGCGGCGATCGAGCGGCTGATGATCAAGCTGGGCATGCTCGAGGCGCCGGAAGTGCCGGAGAATGTCGGCATCGGTGTGGTCGGGCCGGAAGTGCTGGCGGCCGAACCGGAGCCGGCGCCGATCTTCCTGGATTCGCGCTGGGTGCGCGCCAACTCCGGCGGCATGCTGATCAGCGAGGTCAGCCTGGGCCAGCGCGTGCTGGCCGGGCAGCGCCTGGGCCGGGTCATCGACCCGGTGGAGAACACCGAGCGCTACATCCTGGCACCGGTGGCCGGCCGGGTGATCGGCATGGCGCTCAACCAGGTGGTGCTGCCGGGTTACGCCGCCTTCCACCTCGGCACCGAGACCAGCGAGCAGCAGGCGGTGCAGGAGGCGGCCATGCCGTCCACGGTCGAGCCGCCGGAAGAAGATCCGGAGGACCGGCCGGAGAACCAGGATCCGGAAACCGGCGAGGACTTCGAGTAAGTCCCCGCCGGCGACGGTCCGCTCCGCCGGCGATCGCTCAGAAGCTGATGCGCAGGCCCGCCTGCAGGTTGCGGCCGGGCAGGGGCGCCAGCGACTTCAGGAAGGACGTGTGCGAGCGCGCCTCGCGGTCGGTGAGGTTGCGGCCCTCGAGGAACAGCTCCCAGCCGGCGCGCTCGCTGTCCCAGTGGTAGGCCAGGCCGGCGTCGACCAGGGTGTAGCCGGCGGTCGGCGTCTCGTTCGGCGCCACCTCGTCCTGTTTCGCCACCCGCACCGCGCCGAGGCGGGCGCGCCAGCCGTCCCGGCTCCATTCCAGGTCCACACCGGCACGCGCCGGGGCGATGCGCGGCAGCCGCTCGCCGCTGTCCAGGCGCGCGTCCACCGCGTCGGCGAAGGCACGCAGACGCCAGAGGCCGGACGGGCCGTCGTGCAGCTCCAGCCGCGCCTCGGCCTCCCAGCCGCGGAAGCGGGCATCGGCCTGGGTCCAGGTGCGCAATGGCAGTTCGTCGACCGCCAGCATCGTGTCAGCCAGGTAGATGAAGCCGTCGTAGCGGGTGCGGAAGATGGCGGCCTTGGCCTCGAGGCGGCCGTGGTGCAGGTGCAGGCCCAGTTCGGCGTTGAAGGCGCCCTCGGTGTCGAGGCCGGCGTTGCCGACCTCGTGGCTGGCGGTGGCGATGTGCGGGCCGTCGGAGAACAGTTCCTCGGCCGTGGGCGCGCGTTCGGCGCGGTCGAGGTTCAGGCTCAGGTGCAGGCTCTCGTTGATTTCCCACAGGCCGCCGAGGGCGAGGTTGGTGGTGGAGAAGCGCGCGGCCGGGCCGTCCTCGGGGCGGACGCGGATGCGGTCGTGGCGCAGGCCGAATTCCAGTTCCAGCGGACCGAAGCTGCGCTCCTGCACCGTGAACAGGCCCAGGTCACGGCTGACCGAGGGGGGTACGAAGGCCTCGGCGCCCTCGGCAGTGAAGTCGCGGTGGCCGTACTGCAGGCCGAAGGCGCCGTTCCAGCCGTTCCAGGGGTTCTGCACCGCTTCCAGGCGGACTTCGGTGCCGATGTTGCCGTAGACGGTGGCGATGCTGTCTTCCTCGAGCTCGGCATGCTCGTAGCGGCTGCGCGCGGCCCGCCAGGTGAGTTCGCGCAGGCCGGCCAGGCCCTGGATGCCGCCGCGGAAATCGAAGCGGTCCTGGCGCAGGTCGATGCGCACGTCGTGTTCGCCGTGCTCATCGTGATCGTGGTCGTCGCCGTCCTCGTGCTCGTGCTCGTCCTCGTGGTGCAGGTGCGCGCCGGGCGGGATGCCGTAGTCGCTGCGGTAGGTGCTGGCGGCGGCGCCGAACCAGGCACGTTCGCCGAACCAGCTGGCACCGACCGCGCCGCCCTGGCTGCGCAGGCTGGTGTTCGGCACGCGGCCGTAGGCCAGTTCGTCGCTGTGCTCGCCCTCGGCCAGCATCCCGGCGACCAGGGCCGGCGACCAGGCATGACCGGGCACGCGGTAGTCGCCGGCCTCGCGGTGGAAACCGTCGAAGTGCAGGGTCAGCGCGCCGGCGTCGCCGTCGAACCGGGCCATCGCCACGTTCTCGTCGGCGCCGCTGCCGTGGCGGACTTCGGCGCGGCCACTGGCGGCGGCGCCGGCGGGCAGGGTCGGCACGCGGCCGTCCACCACATTCACCGCGCCGCCGATGGCGCCGCTGCCATAGAGCAGGGCGGCCGGCCCCTTGAGCACCTCGATCTGGTCGGCCAGGAAAGGCTCGATGGCGACGGCGTGATCGGCGCTGACGGTGGAGACGTCCATCGAGGACATGCCGCCGGCCAGCACCTGCACGCGGGCGCCGTCCTGGCCGCGGATCACCGGTCGGCCGACGCCGGGGCCGAAGCTGGCCGAATGCACGCCGGGCAGGCGCTCCAGGGTTTCACCCAGGGTGCCGGCGCGGCGGGCGTCCAGGTCCTCGCCGGCCAGCACCTCGATCGGTCGGGCCAGCTCGTCGACGCCCTGGTGCAGGGGCGTGGCGGTGACCTGGACGGCGTCCAGGGTGCGCGCCGGCTGGTGCGCGTGTTCCTGCCCGGCGTCCTGTTCCGGTACCCGGTCGGTGGCGGTCGCGGCGGCGGGGAGAGCCAGCAGCAGGGCGGCGGCGAGGGGGCGGAGACGGGGGGAACGGCTGGGCATTGCTCTCTTCCATGAAGATTGCCGGAGGCTGCGGAATGTTATATTGTTTCATTCCCAAGGCAAGCCCCCTTCGTCATGTCCACCACCGTCAAGCCGCAGCGCTTCCGCCTGCCGCCCTGGGCCGACCGCCTGGGGGCCTTCGGTGCCTTCCTCTGCGCCGCACACTGCGCGCTGATTCCCCTGGCCCTGGCGCTGCTGCCGGCGGTGGGCCTGGGCGTGCTGGCCTGGCATGGCTTCGAGATCGCCTTCGCCGGCGTGGCGACGGTGCTGGCCGTCACCAGCCTGTACCTGGGCTACCGCAGCCACCGGGCCTACCACGCCTGGCTGCTGGTGGCGCCGGGCCTGGCCCTGGTGTGGGTGGCGACCCTGTATCCGCCACTGCACGATGCCGCCATCGCGCACGCGGCGATGATGACCGTCGGCGGCGTCCTGATCGGCCTGGCCCACCTGGTCAACCTGCGCCTGTCCTGGGGCCACAGCCACTGAGCGGCCGCCGGCCCGTTGGCCGTGGTCGGGGCCGGTGGTAGGCTACGCGCCCCACGAATCACCACTTTCAAGGAACCGACATGGGCAGGGGCGACAAGAAGACCGCCAAGGGCAAGCGTTACGCCAGCAGCTACGGCAATGCCAGGCCGAAGGCCGCGGCCAGGAAGGCCACCGGTGGCAAGACCGCGGCGACCGTGAAGGCGCCGGCTGCCAAGGCGCCGGCCCGCAAGACCGCCGCCAAGAAGGCTGCCGCCAAGTAATCACGTCCTGCCATCGCCGCCGCCCGCGCGGCGGCGACGGCAAGGCGATCGCGAAGCCCCGCTCCGGCGGGGCTTCGTCGTTTCCGGAGGCGGGGAGGCGGGCCTCAGTGGTGCGCGACGCCGCCGACGTGCACGGCGTGCGCGGTCGCGCCGCCCAGCCAGTAGGCCAGTTCGGCCGGATGCTGGATGTCCCACTGCACGAAGTCGGCGCGCTGGCCCGGCACCAGCCGGCCGCGGTCGTGCAGGCCCAGGGCGCGGGCGGCGTTCACCGTGGCGCCGCGCAGGGCTTCCTCCGGCGTGAGGCGGAAATGCGTGCAGGCCAGCGACATCGCCAGGCGCAGCGACTGCAGCGGCGAGGTGCCGGGATTGAGGTCGGTGGCCACCGCCATCGGCACTGCCTGTTCGCGCAGGGCGGCGATCGGCGGCAGCCGCGTTTCCCGCAGCACGTGGAAGGCGCCGGGCAGCAGCACCGCGACGGTGCCGGCGGCGGCCATCGCCTTCACCGCGTCCTCGCCGGTGTATTCGATGTGGTCGGCGGAAAGGCCGCCGAACTCGGCCGCCAGCGCCGCGCCGCCCAGGTCGCTGAGCTGGTCGGCATGCAGCTTCACCGGCAGGCCCAGGCCGCGCGCCGTCTCGAACAGCCGCCGCACCTGCGCCGGCGAGAAACCGATGCCCTCGCAGAAGGCATCCACCGCGTCCACCAGGCCTTCGGCATGCAGTTTCGGCAGCCATTCGCAGGCGGCGGCGATGTAGTCGTCGGCGCGGCCGGCGAACTCCGGCGGCAGCGCGTGCGCGGCCAGGTAGGTGGTGCGCACCTCGATGCCCAGCTCCTCGCCGATGCGCCGGGCCACGCGCAGCATGGCGCGTTCGCTGTCGAAATCCAGGCCGTAGCCGGACTTGATCTCGAGGGTGGTGACGCCATCGGCCAGCAGCGCCCGCGCCCGCGGCAGCGAGGCGAGCAGCAGGCCGGCCTCGCCGGCGGCGCGGGTGGCGCGCACGGTGGAAAGGATGCCGCCGCCTTCGCGGGCGATCTGCTCGTAGCTGGCACCCTGCAGCCGACGCTCGAACTCGACGGCGCGATCGCCGGCGAAGACCAGGTGGGTGTGGCAATCGATCAGGCCCGGCGTGATCCAGCGCCGCTGCGCCGATTCGACGCGGCGCGCCAGCGCTTCGGGTTCACCGGGAAGCTCGGCGCGCGGGCCGGCCCAGGCGATCAGGCCTTCCTTCCAGGCCAGCACGCCGTCGTCGATGGCGCCGTAGGCGCCGAGGTCGTCGCGCAGCGTCGCCAGGCGCGCGTCCAGCAGCAGCCCGTCCCAGGGCGGGGCCAGCCGGCCGATCACCGGATCGCCCCCGCGGACCGCAGCGACTGCGGCGAGAAACCGTAGGCCAGGGCGATTTCGTCGCTGTGCTGGCCCAGGTGCGGCGGCGGCCGCTCCAGCCGCGGCGGCGAGCCGGACAGCTTCATCGGGCTGCCGACCATCGGGATGCCGCCGATCTCCACCCGCATGCCGCGCGCATGCGCGATCGGATGTTCCAGCGCCTGGCGCACCGAGTTGATCGGTGCCGCCGGCACGCCGGCCTTGGCGAACAGCTGCAGCCAGTGGCTGGCACGCTCCCTGGCGAACAGCGCCGCCATCTGGCCGCAGAGATCCTCGCGGTTCTCGACGCGGGCGGCGTTGTTGCGGAAGCGCGGGTCGCGCAGCCAGTCGTCGCGGCCCAGCGCCTCGCACAGTTGCACCCAGAGCTTCTCGCTGGCCACTGTCAGCACGAAGGGCCGGTCGGCGGCCAGGAAGGACTGGTAGGGCACGATGCTGGGATGGGCATTGCCGAAGCGCGAGGCATCGGCGCCGGTGAACAGCACATTGCCGGCGACGTTGGCCAGCATCGACAGCTGGCTGTCGAACAGCGAGACGTCGATGCGCTGGCCCT
>DATGPR010000089.1:0-17520 GCA_035304725.1 Arenimonas sp. | reverse complement strand
GAAGACGTCGGTCAGCACCTGGTCGTTGGTGTAGGCGTGGATGGTGGTCATCAGGCCGTGCACCATGCCGATCTTCTCGTGCAGCACCTTGGCCAGCGGCGCCAGGCAGTTGGTGGTGCAGGAGGCGTTGGAGATGACGGTATCCGACGCCTTCAGGGTGTGGTGGTTGACGCCGTAGACGACGGTGTTGTCCACGTCCTTGTCGCCGGGGGCGGAAATGATGACCTTCCTGGCGCCGGCGCTCAGGTGGGCCGAGGCCTTGGCCTTGGAGGTGAACAGGCCGGTGCACTCCAGAACCACGTCGACGCCGAGCTCGCCCCAGGGCAGCTTGGCCGGATCGCGCTCGGCGCAGACCTTGATGCGGTCGCCGTTGACGATCAGGTCGCCGCCGTCCACCGACACGGTGCCCGGGAACTTGCCATGGGCGGTGTCGTACTGGGTCAGGTGGGCGTTGGTCTCGGCATCGCCCAGGTCGTTGATGGCCACCACCTGGATCTCGTGGGTGCGCTTGGACTCGTACAGCGCGCGGAGGATGTTGCGGCCGATGCGGCCATAACCGTTGATGGCGACCTTGATGGGCATGACGTCTCCTGGGCCGGCCCCGGGCCGGAATGGGGTGGTTGGAAAGCCCCGTATTTTAGCAACCCCGGCGCGGCGGCCCCAAACGGCAGCAGAACGCCGCGTTTGACCTGGCTCAAGCGGTGACCTCGCTCAACGTCCCCTCCCGGGGATGGCCGGACACTGGCGCCAGTTCAAACCACGGAGTCATCTCCATGCGCCGCTATCTGCTGCTCGCCCCGCTGGCCCTTGCCCTGGCCGCCCCCGCCCAGGCCCAGGAGGCCGGTACCTGGACCTTTGGCCTGGGTGCCCACGCCGTCAACCCAACCTCCGACAACGGCCGCCTGGCCGGTGGCGCCCTGGAAGCCGACGTCGGCAATGACTGGCGCCCGAGCATCACCGCCGAGTACTTCTTCCGTGACAACTGGGGCATCGAGGTGCTCGCCGCCCTGCCGTTCGAGCACGACATCAAGCTCAACGGCGTGAAGGCCGGCTCGACCAGACACCTGCCGCCGACCGTTGCCGTGCAGTACCACTTCAAGGGCGAGAAGGTGTCTCCCTTCCTCGGCCTGGGCCTGAACTACACCCGCTTCTTCGATGAGAAGACCACCGGCGTGCTGGGCGGTGCCGATCTCGACCTGGACGCCTCCTGGGGCCTGGCCGCGCACGCCGGCCTGGACTTCGCCGTCGGCGAGAACAAGTGGCTGCGCGTCGACGCCCGCTGGATCGACATCGACACCGACGTGAAGGTGAATGGCGCCAAGGTCGGCACCGTCGAGGTGGACCCGCTGGTCTACGGCGTCGCCTTCGTCTGGGCGTTCTGAGCCTGCTCGCGGGTTCGTTTGGGGAGATGGCGCGGTTCATGGCCGCTGGCGTAAAGTCCGCGGCCATGAACCGCCGCCTGATCCTTCTCGCGCCGCTGGTCCTGGCGCTGGCCTGTCCCAACGTCCAGGCCTGGAGCCGCCAGGGCCACCAGCTGGTGGGTGAGCTGGCCGAACGCCAGCTCTCCCCCGCCGTCCTGGCCGAGGTCCGCGAGCTGCTGGCCGACGAGCCGGAACCCAGCCTGGCGGCCATCGCCCCCTGGGCCGACGAGATCCGCGCCGACAATGGCGATCTCGGCCAGCGCAGCAAGCGCTGGCATTACGTCAACATCCCCGGTGCGGATTGCAACTACCGGCCGGAGCGCGACTGCCCGGACGGCAACTGCATCATCGGTGCCATCGAGGCGCAGCGCGCCATCCTGGCCGACCGTTCGCAGCCGCGGGAAGCACGGGCGCAGGCCCTGAAGTTCGTGGTGCATTTCCTTGGCGACGTGCACCAGCCCATGCACGCCGGCTACCCGCACGACCGCGGCGGCAACGGCTACCAGATCCAGTACCGCGGCAAGGGCGCGCCCGATGGCGAGGGCACCAACCTGCACGGCGTCTGGGACTACTGGCTGCTGCAGTCGGCCGGCCTGGACGTCCCGGCCTATGCCGACCGCCTGCTGGCCCGGCCGGCGCCGCAGACCGCCTCCGCGGCCGGCGAAGGCCCCCGTGCCTGGGCCATGGAGTCCTGCCGCCTGATCCACAGCGAGAGCCTGTACCCGCCCCGCCACCGCATCGGCGACGCCTACCTGGAGCAGCACCGCCCCCTGGCCGAGCAGCGCATCCGCCTGGCCGGCGCCCGCCTGGCGGAATTGCTGGAGGCGACCCTGGCGCCGGCCCGCTGAGCCGGCAGGCGCACGGGGCGGGCGCATAATTCCCACGGCCGCCACCGAGGACACGCCGATGCCCCAAGCCCTGGTCCAGCCGCGCTACCACCGGGATACCGGTACCTGGTCCTATCTGGTCGGCGACCCCGCCAGCCGGCGGGCCGCCATCATCGACCCGGTGCTGGACTTCGACGCCAAGTCCGGCCGCACCGGCACCGCCTCCGCCCAGGCCCTGCTGGACATCGCCGGCGAAGGCGGCTGGCAGGTCGACTGGATCCTGGAAACCCACGCCCACGCCGACCACCTCAGCGCCGGCCACTGGCTGAAGCAGCACTTGCCGGGTGCCCGCCTCGCCATCGGCCAGGGCATCCGCGAGGTGCAGAAAACCTTCCGACCGGTCTTCAACCTCGGCGAGGACTTCCCGGTGGACGGCTCGCAGTTCGACCATCTGTTCGGCGACGACGAAAGCTTCGCCGTGGGTGGCCTGCCGGCGCGGGCGATCCCGGTGCCGGGCCATACCAGCGACAGCATCGCCTACCTGATCGGCGACGCGCTGTTCCCCGGCGATTCGCTGTTCATGCCGGACAGCGGCACGGCCCGCTGCGATTTCCCGGGCGGCAATGCAGCGGTGCTGTTCCGTTCCATCCAGACGCTCTACCGGCTTCCCGAGGAGACGCGCGTTTTCGTCTGCCACGATTACGGCGCCGGCGGCCGCGAGCCGCGTTGCGAAACCAGCATCGGCGAGCAGAAGCGCGGCAACATCCACGTCCGCGCCGACAGCAGCGAGGCCGAGTTCGTCGCGCTGCGCGAGGCCCGCGACGCCACGCTCTCCATGCCGGCGCTGATCCTGCCGGCCATCCAGGTCAACATCCGCGGCGGCCGCCTCCCCGAGCCCGAGGACAACGGCGTGCGCTACCTCAAGCTGCCGGTCGATCGCCTCTAGGCGGTGGCAGCCGGCGTGGCGGCGCTGATCTCGTCGAAGGCGCGCAGGGTTTCGGCGGCGTAAATCATCGAGGGGCCCGCGCCCATGTAGATGGCCATGGCCGCCGCTTCCAGCACCTCTTCGCGGCTGGCGCCGGCGCGCAGGGCGGCCTTGACGTGGAATCCGATGCAGCCGTCGCAGCGCACCGCGATGGCAATGCCTATCGCCAGCAGCTCCTTGGTCTTCACGTCCAGCGTGCCCGGCGTCAGAGCTTCGCGGGCCAGGCCGCTGAAGGCACGCATCGGCCCGGGCGCGCCGGCGCGCAACTTGGCGATGGCAGCGTTGAGGTCGTCTATCAGGTCGGGGTAGGACTGGCTCACGGGGCTTTCCTTTCTGGATTCGATGGGGCGGGCAGCTTCGGCCCGGTCATGGCGCGTGTCCCGGCGCCGGTACTTCCACCCAGATGGCGCCGCGCAGGTCGCCCGCCTGGAAGCCGGTGGCCAGGTCCTGCGGATAGCGCTCGCGCAGGCGTGCGGCCAGGTCCGGGGCGATGTCGTTGCCGTGGCAGGCCAGGCAACCCGGCTCGACCCGCAGGCCGCGGGCCATGCGCAGGGCCACGCCCTCGGGCAGGCCTTCGTACTGCAAGATGGCCTGGTCCTCCGGCGCACCGCCGGCGTCCACCGCGGCCTGGAACCTGGCCAGCGCCTCGCCTTGCCAGCCCTCGGCGACATTGCCGGGGTTGCGGTGCCGGTCCGGTACCGCCACCCGGCCCAGGCGCACGCCATGCGCGGCCATCACCTCCCCGGCGATGGCCGGGGCGCGGGCGTGGCACACGTCCACCGCGGCGATCGGGCCACCGGCTTCCATCGCCGCCCGCAATTCGCCGCGCAGGCGGCCGCCGAAGTCCTGCATGGCCGCTGCGGCGCGGGCCTGAAGTGCGTCCGGGGTGGCAGCGGAACCCACGGCGGGCACGGCGGTTTGGGTAGCCGTTTCCGCGGCCGTTTCCGCGGCCACGTCCTGGGCATCCGGTGCCTGCTGCGCGGCGCAGGCCATCAAGCACAGGGGCGCCAGCAGCAGGGCAATCGTTCTGTGCACGGATCTCATCACGCGTTCACCTCCCTGCGGGCCCTGCGGCTGAGCAGGGCGAAATACAGCAGCGGGATCACCACCAGGGTCAGCAGGGTGGAAACGAAGATGCCGAACACCAGCGAGATCGCCAGGCCGTTGAAGATCGGGTCATCGAGGATGAAGAAGGCGCCGGCCATGGCCGCCACCGCGGTCAGGGCGATCGGCTGGGCGCGCACCGCGCAGGCCTCGACCACCGCGTCGGCCAGGTGCTGCCCCCGGGCGACGGCGTGGTTGATGAAATCCACCAGCAGGATGGAGTTGCGGACGATGATGCCGGCCAGGGCGATCATGCCGATCATGCTGGTGGCGGTGAACTGCGCGCCCAGCAGGGCATGGCCCGGCATCACGCCGATCACCGTCAGCGGGATCGGCGCCATGATCACCAGCGGCACCACGTAACTGCGGAACTGCGCCACCACCAGCAGGTAGATCAGCACCAGGCCGACCGAATAGGCCAGGCCCATGTCGCGGAAGGTCTCCCAGGTGATCTGCCACTCGCCGTCCCACTTGATGGCGAAACGGCTGACCTGCCCGGGCGCCGACAGGAAGCGCTGTTCGACCGGAATGCCGGCCAGCGGTGCCTCGTGGACCTGGCCGACCAGATCGAACATGCCGTACAGCGGGCTGTCGAAGTCGCCGGCCTCGTCGCCGGTGACGTAGACCACCGGCAGCAGGTCCTTGTGGTGGATCGCCTGCTCCCAACCAACGCGGTGAACTTCCACCAGTTCCGACAGCGGCACCAGCCGGCCGTCGCCGGCACGCACGCGCAGGGCCAGCAGCTGTTCCAGGCTGGCCTGGTCGCCGGCCGGCAGGCGCAGCCGTACCGGCACCGGATACCTGGAAGCGCCGTCGCGCAGCCAGGTGGCGTCGCGGCCCTGCACGCCCAGCTGCAATGCCTGCGCCACCGCCGCCTGGCTCACGCCGAGACGCGCGGCGCGATCACGGTTGATCAACACCAGGTCGCGGGCAGCGCCGACGGCCTCGACGCTGACATCCACGTCCACGATGCCGTCGGTGGCGAGGAAACGCGCCTGCAACTCCCTCGCCAGCTCGCGGGCGCGGCCGACATCCGGCCCGTAGATCTCCGCCACCAGCGGCGCCATCACCGGCGGCCCCGGCGGCACTTCCACCACCTTGACCGAGGCGCCGTAGCGGGTGCCGATCTCCGCCAGCGCCGGCCGGATGGCGCGGGCGATGTCGTGGCTCTTGCGGTCGCGTTCCGACTTGTCCACCAGATTGACCTGCAGGTCGCCGACGTTGGCGCCGCTGCGCAGGTAGTACTGCCGGACCAGCCCGTTGAAGTTCACCGGCGCCGACGTGCCGGCATACCCCTGCATGTCGCGAACCTCGGGCAGCTCCGAAACCGCCGCGGCCAGGTCCTGCAGCAGGGCATTGGTGCGCTCCAGCGGCGTCCCCTCGGGCAGGTCCACCACCACCTGGAACTCCGACTTGTTGTCGAAGGGCAGCATCTTCAGCACTACCAGCTGCAGCGCCGCCAGACTGGCCGCCAGGGCCATGCCGGCGAGCACGCTGCTGTAGAGGAGGCGGCGCCGGCGCGGACCGCGCGCCTCGTCGAGAAAGGGCCGCAGCACGCGTTCGAAGGTCGCGCGCAGCCCGTCCGCCAGCCTGGCGCCATGACCGCCGTCGCCGTCATGCCCTGCCCCACCTGCGAGGCGGCGCGAGAGAAGGCGCCAGGACAGCCAGGGCGTCACCGTCAGCGCCACCAGAAGGCTGAGCAGCATGCCCGCCGAGGCGTTGATCGGAATCGGCCGCATGTAGGGGCCCATCAGGCCGGATACGAAGGCCATGGGCAGCAGCGCCGCGATCACCGTGAAGGTAGCCAGGATGGTCGGGCTGCCGACCTCGTCCACCGCCGGCGGGATCGCCTCCAGCAGCGACTTGCCGCCCATGCGCATGTGCCGGTGGATGTTCTCCACCACCACGATGGCGTCGTCCACGAGGATGCCGATCGAGAAGATCAGCGCGAACAGCGACACGCGGTTGAGGGTGAAACCCATGGCCCAGGAGGCGAACAGGGTCAGGGCCAGGGTCAGCACCACGGCCGAGCCAACCACGATCGCCTCGCGCCAGCCAAGGGCGAACAGCACCAGCAGCACCACCGACAGGGTGGCGAAGACCAGCTTCTGGATCAGGGTCATCGCCTTGTCGCTGGCGGTGGCACCGTAGTCACGGGTCACCAGCGCATGCACGCCTTCCGGGATATGGGTGGCGCGCAGGCCCTCGAGGCGGGCGGCGATGGCGGTGGTGATGTCGGCGGCGTTGGTGCCCGGCTTCTTGGCGATGGCGATAGTGACGGCCGGGTGGCTGCGGCCGTCGGGCCCGACGTGCCAGGCATAGCTGGCGGGCAAGTCGGCGCCGCGGCGGATCTCGGCCACGTCGGAGAGATAGAGCGGGCGGCCATCGGCCAAGCCGATGACCAGCCCGGCCACCTGGCTGGCGTCGGCCAGATAGGTGCCGGCAGTCATGGGCCGCACGCCCTCGGCACTGACCCGCTCGCCGGCCTGGGTGACCACGTTGGCGGCAGCCAGGGCGGCGGCCAGGTCGTCGGCGGTCATGCCGTAGCTGGCCAGGCGGGTGGCGTCGAGTTCGACCACGACCGCCCGCTGCGGCGCACCGATGGTGTAGACATCGCGGGTGCCAGGCACCCGCTTGAGCTCGGTCTCCAGCGTGTGGGCGATCTCGGCCAGCTCGATGCCGCCACGGGCCGGATCATCGGTCCACAGCGTCACCGACATCACCGGCACGTCGTCAATGCCCATCGGCCGCACCAGCGGCTGGCCAGCGCCCATGCCCGACGGCACCCGGTCGGCGTTGGAGTAGACCTCGTTGTACAGGCGCACCAGCGCGTCCTGGCGCGGTACGCCCACGTCGAATTCGACGGTGATCAGCGACAGGCCGGTGCGGCTGATCGAATGGACGTGCTTGACGCCCTCGATCTCCGAGAGCACCTGCTCGAGGGGATAGGTGAGCAGGTTCTCGACGTCCTCGGCCGGCGCGCCCGGAAAGGGCACGATCACATTGGCCATGGTGACGTCGATCTGCGGCTCTTCCTCCCGCGGCGTCACCAGGGTGGCGGCCAGGCCCAGCAACAGGCCCGCGAGGGCCAGCACCGGGGTCAGTGGATTGGCCTGGAAGGCGCGCGCCAGGCGCCCCGACAGGCCCAGGCGCGGCTCAGCCATCGCTGCCCTCTCCGGTCAGGTGGGCCAGGGCCGCCAGCGGATCGGCAGCGATGCGCTCGCCCTCGGCCAGGCCGGCGATCACCTCCACCCGGTCATCCACCTGGTGGCCCAGGCGCACCTGGCGCAGGCTGACCCGGTTGTCCTCGCCGACCACGTAGACGGCGGTGACCTCGCTGCGCCGGACCAGGGCCGAAACCGGCACCATCACCCGGCGTTGTTCGCCCAGCTTGAAGGTGGTCTTGACGGTCATGCCCGGCTGCAGGCCGGTTTCCGCCTCGGGCAGCTCGACCCGTACCTGGAAACTGTGGGTGCGCGGGTCGGCATAGGGGAAGACGATCACCTGATCGGCCTGCAGGCGCCGGCCGCCGGGCAGCAGGACCGCCGCCTGCAGGTGCTCGCGAATGGCGGCGACGTCGGACTGCGGCACGTCCACCTTCACCCGCAGGCGATTCAGCGACAGCCCGGACACCAGCGGCTGGCCGGGTTGCACCGCCTCGCCAACGTCGACATGACGCTCGGTCAGGATGCCGGAGTACGGCGCACGGATGACGGTGTAGTCCACCTGCTCGCCGGCTTCACTCAGGCCTGCACGGGCGGATTCCAGCGCTGCGCGGGCGGCGTCGCGTCGGGCGCGGGCCTGGTCCAGGGCGGCGCGGGCAAGCAACTGCCGGCCGACCAGCTCCTCGGTACGGCGGAAGTCGGCCTCGGCCTCGGCGAGGTCGGCCCGGGCGGCATTCAGGGCAGCCTCGGCCCGGCGCTGCGCCGAGACCTGCTCGACGTCGGTGAAGCGCACCACCACCTGGCCTGCCTCGACGTAGTCGTTGACGTCGAAGGGCAGTTCCAGCACCCGGCCGGCCGTCTGCGCGGAGAGCGTGGCCTGGCTGACGGCCTCGACCACGCCATCCCAGTGCCGCTCGCGCACCGAGGGAACGGCCTTCACCTCAAGGGTTTCGAAGGCCACGGGGGCGCGTTCGGCCGGTGCCGGCGCCTGCTGACCGCAGGCAGCCAGCAAGAGCAGGGCCGAGGCAAGGATCCAGCCGAGCTTGCGCATCTTCACACCCGCCTACTTGAAGGCACAGCCGGACTTGACCCCCAGCCTGGCGAACAGCATCGCCGCCGGGCAGAAGCCGGTGAAAGACGCTTGCAGCATGTTCAGGCCGATGAAGGCGGTAAGCAGCAGCCACCAGGGCGACACGAAGTGGGCGAGCGCAACGCTGGCGAGGATCATCACGCCGGCGAAGGCCATCACGGCACGGTCTAGGTTCATGGTCGTTCTCCTCCTGTCTGTCGTCGGTGTCATTTCAGGCGTTCGATGCCGAGCGCCTTGAGGATGTATTTCTCGTAGATCGGTTCGCTGTTGCCCGAGCGCATCTTGGCCAGGAAGTACTTCTCGAAGGCCTTCTTGGCCAGGCGCACCCACCTGCCTTCCTTCGTCCAGGTGAGGTTGCGCGGCGGGTTTTGCGGCAGGGCGACGAAGGCCATGCCGGTGTCGCCCAGGTCGGCCAGGCAGACGGCATTCCAGCTCGCCACCGCCTCCGCCGGCTGGCGCGCCAGCTCGTCGGCGATGTTGTGGGCGATGGCCGTGACCATGGACTCGATCATGAAGCCGGTCTTGGGCGCGCCGGTCGGCACCGGCGTCGGCTCGACCGGCGGGATGGCGACGCAGACGCCGGCGGCGAACACGTTGCCATGGGCCGGGTTGCGCTGGTGCCGGTCCACCTGGACGAAGCCGCGCGGATTGCACAGCGACTTCGCTTCCCGAACCGCATCGACGCCGGTGAAGGCCGGCAGCACCATCGCGTAGCGGAACTCCAGCTCGTGGCTGGCCTCGTGCTCGCCGTGCCGGTCCACTTCCTCGACCTGCATCCGGTCCGCCTGCACGGAGGTGATGCGCGCATTGGTGATGGCGCGGATGTGCCGCTTGCGGAACTCCGCCTCCATCAGCCCGCGGGAATCGCCGACGCCACCCAGGCCCATATGGCCCAGGTAGGGCTCGGGCGTGACATAGGTGATCGGCACCCGGTCGCGCAGCCTGCGCTTGCGCAGGTCGGCATCCAGGATCATCGCGAACTCGTAGGCCGGTCCGAAGCAGGAGGCGCCCGGCGCCGCGCCGACGATGATCGGGCCGGGATCCTGCAGGAAGCTCTGGTACGCCTCCCAGGCCTTCAACGCGTGCGGCGTCGTGCAGACGGACTGGGTGTGGCCGCCTTCCGGCCCCAGGCCCGGCACCTCGTCGAAGGCCAGGCGCGGGCCGGTGGTGATGACCAGGTAGTCGAAGTCCAGCGACCGGCCGCCACGCAGCTGCACCTGATTCCGTTCCGGCAGCACCCGCTCCACGCCGGCGGACTCGAAGGCGATGCCGCGCTTCTCCAGGTGCTCGCGCACCGGCAACTGGATCTCCTCCGGCTTGCGCCAGCCCACCGCCACCCAGGGATTGGACGGCGTGAAGCTGAACAGCTCGCCATCCCCAACCACGGTGACGGCGTGCTCCTGGCCCAGGCGGTCACGCAGCTCATAGGCGGCGCTCATGCCGCCCAGACCGGCTCCCAACACCACGATTCTGGCCATCGCTGCCTCCCATGCCGGGCGCCTGCCCGGGGTGTCCGTATATTAGTAGTTGCTTATTTAGATTTCAACGATGAAAATACCCCTCCCGCCAGGAGTCGCTCATGACCAGGATCAAGCCCGGGACCCGAAATGGCCGAAAAGCCCCGACCGCCCCGCCGGGGACGGGTCTGGCGGCGCAGATGCAGGCCCGTTCCGAGGCCGCCGCCGAGCTGCTGAAGGCCATGGCCAATCCGCAGCGGCTGCGGGTGCTATGCCTGCTGATCGAACGGGAGATGTCGGTCGGCGAGTTGAACGCGCTGGTGCCGCTGAGCCAGTCGGCGCTGTCGCAGCACCTGGCAGTGCTGCGGGAGAAGAAGCTGGTCAAGACGCGCCGCGAGGCGCAGACGGTCTACTACTCGGTCGCCGACGGCACGGTCCACGACGTCATCGAAACCCTCCATCGCAACTTCTGCGCGACCGGCCCGGACGACTGACGCGGCGGGGGAGGTGGAGTGCCGGGCACTCCATCCGCACCAAGGAACTCGCCCGCAGCACAGGCAATCGCGCAAAAGCAAGCGCCGGCCAACCCGCAGGTCAGCCGGCGCTGTCGCCCGCGAACGCCAGTCAGGCTTGCAGCGACTTCGCCGCTGCGACGACCGCCTCGACGGTGATGCCGAAATGGCGGAAGAGCTGGTCCGCCGGCGCCGACGCGCCGAACCGGTCGATGCCGACGACGGCGCCGTCCAGACCGACGAACTGCCGCCAGTAGGCGGTGACACCGGCCTCGACCGCCACCCGCTTCCGGCACCAGGAGGGCAGCACACCCTCGCGCCACTCCAGCGGCTGCCGCGCGAATACCTCGGCGCTGGGCATGGAGACCACGCGCGCGGCGATGCCCTCGGCGGCCAGCTGGCGCATCGCCTCCATGGCCAGCTCCACCTCGGAACCGGTGGCAATGAGGATCAGGTCGAAACGGCCCTCCGGCGGATCCGACAGCACGTAACCGCCGCGGGCGATGTCCTCCAGCTGCTGCGGCGTGCGCGGCTGGTGCGCCAGGTTCTGCCGGCTGAAGACCAGGCAGGTCGGGCCCTCGCGACGCTGCAGCGCCACCCGCCAGGCCACCGCCGACTCGACCGCGTCGCAGGGACGCCAGACGTCGTTGTTCGGGATGTAGCGCAGCGAGGCCAGGTGCTCCACCGGCTGGTGGGTCGGGCCGTCCTCGCCCAGGCCGATCGAATCGTGGGTGAAGACGTGGATGCTGCGGGTCGGGATCAGCGCCGACATGCGCAACGCATTGCGCGAGTAGTCCGAGAACACCAGGAAGGTGGCGTCGTAGGGAATGAAGCCACCGTGCAGGGCGATGCCGTTGCCGATGGCGGTCATGCCGAACTCGCGCACGCCGTAGTGGATGTAGTTGGCATCCGGATCGTCGGCAGTGACCGGTTTGCTGCCCTTCCACACCGTCAGGTTGGAATGGGCCAGGTCGGCGGAGCCGCCGATCAGCTCCGGCAGGTGCGGGCCGTAGGCTTCCAGCGCCATCTGCGAGGCCTTGCGGGAAGCGACCACCGGGCCTTCCTGCTGCAGGCGGGCGGCGAAGGCGCGGGCGACCTCGTCGAAACCTTCCGGCAGCTCGCCGCGGATGCGGCGCAGCAGCTCATTGGCCAGCTCCGGGTAGAGGCGGGCGTACTCACCGAGGCGCTGCTTCCACTGCTCCTCGCGCACCAGGCCGGTATTGCCGGCGCGCCAGCCGGCGGCGATGGCCTCCGGGATCTCGAAGGGCGCGTGCGGCCAGTTCAGGTGCTGGCGGGCGGCGGCGACCTCGTCCTTGCCCAGCGGCGCGCCGTGGGTGGATTCCTTGCCCTGCTTGTTGGGCGCGCCGTAGCCGATGGTGGTGCGGCAGCAGATCAGGGTCGGGCGCTCGCTGTCGGCCTGGGCGGTGCGGATGGCCTGGGCGATCTCGTCCGGGTCATGACCGTCCACCTTGCGGATGACCTGCCAGCCGTAGGCCTCGAAACGGGCGGCGGTGTCATCGGTGAACCAGCCGGCGGTGTCGCCGTCGATGGAGATGCGGTTGTCGTCCCAGAAGCAGATCAGCTTGCCCAGGCCCCAGGTGCCGGCCAGGGAGGCGGCCTCGTGCGAGACACCCTCCATCAGGCAGCCATCGCCCATGAAGACCCAGGTGTAGTGGTCGATGATGTCGAATTCGGGCCGGTTGAAGCGGCGGGCCAGCAGCTTCTCCGCCAGGGCCATGCCAACGGCGTTGGCGAAGCCCTGGCCAAGCGGGCCGGTGGTGGTCTCCACGCCCGGGGTGTGGCCGAACTCCGGATGGCCGGCGGTGCGGCTGCCCAGCTGGCGGAAACGGCGCAGCTCGTCCATCGGCAGGTCGTAGCCGCTCAGGTGCAGCAGCGCGTACAGCAGCATCGAGCCGTGGCCGTTGGACAGCACGAAGCGGTCGCGGTTGAACCAGCCCGGGTTGTTCGGGTTGTGGCTCAGGAAGTCGTTCCAGAGCACTTCGGCGATGTCGGCCATGCCCATGGGCATGCCCGGGTGGCCGGACTTGGCGGCCTCCACGGCATCGATGGCCAGGAAACGGACGGCGTTGGCGAGTTCGCGACGGGTCGGGCGGGCGGCGTTCATGACGGGCGGCTACGGTTCCGGGAGTCGCCCGCGGCGTCGGCGGGCAGCGCATTTTCCCCTACCCGGCCGGGCTTGTCGCGGTTGAATGGCGCGGGCGGCGGTGCTAGTCCCGCCCGGCGGCACTCTGGGGCCGGGTACGGGGAGCATTTTCCGGCGGCAGTGCTGCCGGTACGGCGAGCCGGCGCCGCGGCGCCGGCGCCGGCGCCATGACGCTCAGGCCAGGCCGTCGGACACGTGGGTGGGTTCGTGGCGGGCGATGACCACCGAGCCGACCATGTCGCCGCCGACGTTCACCACCGTGCGGCACATGTCCAGCAACCGGTCCACGCCCAGGATCAGGCCGATGCCCTCGGGCGGGATGCCGAACATCGCCAGGATCATGGCGATCACCGGCAGGGAGCCGCCCGGGACGCCAGCAGCACCGATGCTGCCCATGATGCACAGGATCAGGATCAGACCCTGCTGGAACAGGCTCAGCTCCACGCCGAAGAACTGGGCCAGGAAGAGCACCGTCACGCCCTCGAACAGGGCCGTGCCGTTCATGTTGGCGGTGGCGCCGAGGGTGCAGACGAAGCGGGCGACCCGGCGCGGTACCCCCAGGGCCTCCTCGGTGACCTTCAGCGTGGTCGGCAGGGTGGCGCTGGAGGAGGAGGTGGAAAAGGCGGTCAGCAGGGCCGGTTCGGCGCCGCGGAAGAAGGCCCGGGGCGACATGCCGCCGAAACTGCGCAGCAGCAGCGGGAAGACCACGAAAAAGTGGATGCCGAGGGCCAGCAGCACCGTGCCCACGAACCAGGCCAGCTGCCGCAGCACGTCGAAGCCCAGCTTGGCGGTGATGCCGAACAGCAGGGCGGCCACCGCCCAGGGGGCCAGTTCGATCACCCAGCCGATCAGCTTCAGGCAGATGTCGTAGACGCCCTGCATGGCCGAGACGAAGCTGCGGGTGCCCTCGCTGCGGATCACCGTGGCAGCGATGCCGAACATCAGCGCGAAAAACATCACCGCGATCAGGTCACCTTCGGCGGCCGCCTTCACCGGGTTGCGCGGCACGATGTTGAGCAACACGGCGATGCCCGAGACCTGCTCGCGGCCGGCGGCGATCTGGCCGGCGCGGTCGCCGGACTGCTCGATCAGCTGCTGGCCCAGCTCCGGCGGGATGCCGTGGCCGGGCTTGATCAGGTTCACCAGCACCAGGCCGATCGTGACGGCGATGGCGGTGACCGCCAGGATCCAGACCAGGGTCCGGCCACCGATCCGGCCCAGTGAGCGCGGGTCGCCGATCTCGACCACGCCCAGCACCAGCGCCGAGAACACCAGCGGGATCACCAGCATGAACAGCAGGCGCAGGAACAGCTGGCCCACCGGATCGGCGACGTAGGTGGTCAGCGCCTGCAGCCAGGCGGCGTCGGCGAACCACAGGTTCGCCGCCAGGCCAAGCGCCGTGCCGGCCACGAAGCCGACCAGCATGCGGGTATGCAGGGACATGGATGCCATCGGGACGAGCCTCCCCTCGCGAACCCGGGGAGCTTACACGAGGCGGTCATGCGCGGTCGCCGCCGCGACCGCGGGCGGCCTGGACGGAAGGGCGGCGATCGCACCCGTGGCGGTTCCTGGCCCCTGAAAGCGACAGGGCCGCTTGCGCGGCCCTGTCGGGTACTGCTTCCGGCTTGCCGGCAGGATCAGCCGCGGTGGGCGACCTGCAGGACGCGCGGGGTCACGAAGATCAGCAGCTCGGCCTTCTCCGTCTCGCGGCTCTTGTTGCGGAACAGGTTGCCCAGCACCGGGACATCGCCCAGCCACGGCACCTTGCGCAGGTCCTCGCGGCTCTTGAACTCGTAGACGCCGCCGACCACCACGGTCTGGCCATTGTCCACGAGCACGGCGGTGCTGACCTCACGCTTGGCGATCTGCGGCACGAAGCCGCCGGCCGGGTTGGCGATCAGCTCGCTGACCTCGTCCTTCTTCACCATCAGGTTGAGGTAGACGCGGCCGTCCTGGGTGATGGTCGGGGTGACCTTGAGTTCGAGCAGCACTTCCTTGAACTCGACCTCGGCGGTGACCACGCCGCCGGCGGCCTGGGCCGGCTGGATGGTCAGGTAACCGACCTCGTCGCCCTGACGGATGATCGCCTCACGCTGGTTGGCGGTGATGACGCGCGGGTTGGAGACCACCTCGCCGCGGCCCTCTTCCTCCAGGGCCGACAGCTCGAGGTCCAGCTCGATGTCGCTGCGCAGGATGCTCAGGTTCAGCACGCCGGCCGGGGTGGTGGCCGGCAGGTCGACCAGGAAGCCGGAGTCGCTGGTGGAGCGGCCCGCTTCGGCCGCGGCCGGCAGGGTGCCGACGCGGTCCTGCACGCCGAACATGGCGCCCAGCTCGCGGGCGAACACCTCGGTGGCGATGACGATGCGGGCCTCGATCAGCACCTGATCCACCGGACGGTCCAGGGTGGCCAGCAGGGTGCGGATCTCGTCGATCTTGCGCGGGATGTCGATGATCAGCAGCGTGTTGGTGCGGGTATCCGCGGTGACGCTGCCGCGCGGCGACAGGAAGCCACGGCTGATCGGGGCACCGCTGCTGGAACCACCGCCGGCGGAGAACTTGGCGCCTTCGGTCAGCAGGTCCGCGATCTCCTGGGCGTTGCCGTAGTTGATCGGGATGTACTCGGTGACCAGCGGCTCGCGATCCTCGATGGCGATGCGGGCATCGGCCAGCGCCTGCTCGAAGTCCGCGATCTCCTTCTGCGGGGCGACCCAGATCACATTGCCCTCACGGCGCTTGTCCAGCTGCTTGGCACGCAGGACGATGTCCATCGCCTGGTCCCAGGGCACGTTGATCAGGCGCAGGGTGACATTGCCCTGGACGGTATCGGCGGCGACCACGTTGAGACCGGATTCCTCGGCGATCAGCTGCAGCACCGTGCGCACCGGCACGTCCTGGAAGTTGAAGGTCACCGGGCGGCCGGTGTAGCTCTTGGCATCGGCCGCGCCGTCCACGGCGCCGGCGGCCCGACCCGGGGCACCGGCGATCATCGGGGCAGCACCGCGCTTGGGCGCGATCTCGACCACGTACTCGTTGCCGGTCTGGTAGGCCATGGACTCATAGGCGCCATTGGTGTTGATCACCAGGCGGGTGGAACCGGCGTTGGCGCGCGGCTCCAGGCTGGTCACCGGGGTGGCGAAGTCGGTGACGTCCAGGTTCCGGCGCAGCGACTCCGGGATGCTGGCATTGGGCACGTCCACGACCACGCGCGAACCCTCGTTGCGCATGTCGGCGGTGGCACCGTCGCCGTTGAAGCGCAGGATGACCCGGCCCGAGCCGTTCTCGCCGCGGCGGAAGTCGATGTTGGCGACCTCGATGTCCGACATGACCTTCTTGGTCGGGTCGGAACCGCCGGCGACGGCGCTGCTGGCGCCGGCATCCACGGTCAGCACCAGCAGGTTGCCGGAGCTGCGGGCGGTGTAGGCCGCCGGCCGGAACAGGTCCACCACCACGCGGGTGCGGCCGCCCGACTCGACCGCGGAGACCGCCGAAACGGCGCCGCTGCCGATCACTTCCCGGCGCTGGGCCAGGCCATTGGTCGTTTCCGGAAGGTCCACGGCGATACGCGGGGGCGTATCGGTCGTGAAGGCCTGCACGTCACCCACGGGTTCGGCGAACTCCAGGGTGATGTCGACCTTGCCACCGGCCGCCTGTGCGTAACGCACGTCCTTGAGGACGTTCTCGGCCAGCGCCGGCAACGACATGGTCATGCCGACGGCCAGCGCCGCCATGGCGAGCCAGCCAACGCGCTTGGCGCCCATCCCCTCGCCGATCTGCTTATTCGCGGTCATCGTGCATTCCCCCAATCAATTGTCTTCAAGGGCGATCTTGGCCGGACGTTCCAGCCAGCCACCCGCCCCATCAGGTACGAGTTCGACGAGTTCGATGCGGTCCTCAAGAACCGCGGTGATGCGGCCATCGCTCAGGCCCATGTAGTTCCCCACCCGTACGCGGTGCGTCACCTTGTCCGGCCCCATGACCAGGCCGACGATGCCGTCGCCCGAACCGATCGTGCCGACCATGTCCAGGCTGTCCAGCGGGAAGGCCTCGAGGACCTCCTTGCGCCGGTTCGGGTCGGGCCGCAGGGCATTGCTGGCAGCGCTGTCCGGGCGCGGCGTCGCGAACGGATCTCGCATGTCCTGGGCCGCATATTCGAAGGTCTCGAACTGCTTCATCACCGGCAGCGGATCCAGCGGCGGCGCCGGCCGCGCCTTCACCTCGGCCACCCAGGCCTCCAGATCGCGGCTGCTACGGGTGCAGCCGGTCAGGGCCACGGCGACTGCCGCCACCATCAGGCCGGTCGCCAGCTTCTTGCTCATCCTTGCCTCGCTCACTTTCTGCCTCCCGAGGCAGCGGCCTCTTCATCCGCGTCGAGGTAGCGGTAGGTCTTGACAGTGCCCTCCAGGACGAGGGTCGCGTCACCCTGGCCGCGCGGCTTCAGCTGGATGTCGTGCATGGTCATGATGACCACGCGCGGCAGCGAGGCCACGCCGCTGACGAAGGCGCCGAACTGGTGGTAGGTGCCCACCATGCGCAGCGAGATCGGCTTCTCGGCGTAGAAGTCACGCTGCACCTCGGCACCCGGCTGGAACAGCTCGTTGCTGATGCCCGCCGCCAGCGCCGTCTGCGAGATGTCGACGATCAGGTCGGGCATCTCATTCTTGCTGGGCAGCTGCCGCAGCATCTGCTGCAGCATCACTTCCATCTGGGCCAGCTGCTGCTTGAGCGGCTCGAGGTTGGCGGCGCGCCCCTGCTTGTTCTGGAACTCCTCGCGCAGGGTGCGCTCGGTGTTCTCCTCA
>DATGPR010000088.1:0-4171 GCA_035304725.1 Arenimonas sp. | reverse complement strand
TACTAGCTATCAAAACATTTGCTTTGTCAAAGCCAATTTTCCGGGCCTAGGGTCGGGTCATCCCCCACCGATGGGCCCAGGGCCCGGGAGCAAGATGGCGATGGCAGGCATGGCGGCACGGATCCCCGAGCAGACCCCGGTACAGGTGACAGGCGCCCTGGCGGGGCAGGAAGACCTGCTGAGCCCGGCCGCCCTGGCCTTCCTGGCCCGCCTGCACCGGGCCTTCGAGCCGCAGCGCCAGACCCGCCTGGCCGCCCGCCGCCAGCGCCAGGCCCGCTTCGATGCCGGCGAGCTGCCCGACTTCCGCACCGACACCCGCGCCCTGCGCGAGGCCGACTGGACCGTGGCGCCGCTGCCCGAGGCCCTGCTGGACCGCCGGGTCGAGATCACCGGGCCGGTCGAGCCGAAGATGGTGATCAACGCGCTGAACTCCGGCGCCAACTGCTACATGGCCGACTTCGAGGATTCGACCAGCCCGACCTGGGAGAACCTGCTGACCGGCCAGCGCGCCCTGCGCAAGGCCGTGGCCGGCACCCTGGACTGGATGGCGCCGGACGGCAGCAAGCACTACGTGCTGGATCCGTCCTCGCGCACGGTGCTGATCGTCCGCCCGCGTGGCTGGCACCTGGACGAGAAGCACGTCTGGGTGGACGGCCAGCGCATGAGCGGCGCCCTGTTCGACCTTGGCCTGTTCGCCTTCCACAACGCCCGCGCCCTGCAGGCGCGCGACCGCGGCCCCTACTTCTACCTGCCCAAGCTCGAGTGCATGGAAGAGGCGGCGCTGTGGGAGCAGGTGCTGGCCTTCATCGAGGGTGAGCTCGAGCTGCCGGCGCAGTGCATGAAGGTCACCGTGCTGATCGAGACGCTGCCGGCGGTGCTCGAGATGGACGAGATCCTGCACGCCCTGCGCGGCCGCATCGCCGGCCTGAACTGCGGGCGCTGGGATTACATCTTCAGCTACCTCAAGACCTTCCGCCGGCACCGTGACCGGGTGCTGCCCGAGCGCGGCCAGGTCGGCATGACCCAGCCCTTCCTCAAGGCGTACTCGGAACTGCTGATCCGCACCTGCCACCGCCGCGGCGCCCACGCCATGGGCGGCATGGCGGCGCAGATCCCGATCGCCGGCGACCCGATCGCCAACGAGGAAGCCCTGGCCCGCGTGCGCGCCGACAAGCGCCGCGAAGCCGGTGCCGGCCACGATGGCACCTGGGTGGCGCATCCGGCCCTGATCCCGGTGGCCAGGGCCGAGTTCGACGCGGTGATGACTGGCCCGCACCAGCAGCACGTGCTGCGCGAGGACGTGGTCGCCGGGCGCGACCGGCTGATCGAACCCAGCAAGGGCACGATCACCCGCGCCGGCTTCGACAACAACGTCGAGGTCTGCGTGCGCTACCTGGCGGCCTGGCTGGACGGCAACGGCTGCGTGCCCATCCACTGGCTGATGGAGGATGCCGCCACCGCCGAGATCGCCCGCGCCCAGCTCTGGCAGTGGCTGCACCACGGCGACCTGCACCTGGACGACGGCACGCCGGTGGACTTCTCGCTGTTCGACCGCGCCCTGCTGGCGCTGCCGTCCAAGCTCGCCGACCGCATGAAGCTGCCGGGCGCTTCCCGCCTCAACGAGGCCATCGCCCTGCTCGACGAACTGACCCAGGCCGACACGTTGGCGCCCTTCCTCACCGAAGTGGCCTACGAGCGCCTGCCCTGATACCCGCACCCCGCACCCCACGCACGAGGACTCCGCCATGACCAGCAAGCTCCCCACCGCCGACCAGCTCCGCCAGCAATGGGCCCAGGATCCGCGCTGGGCCGGCATCCGCCGCCCCTACAGCGCCGAGGAAGTCGTGCGCCTGCGCGGCACCGTGCCGGTGGAGCACACCCTGGCCCGGCTGGGCGCGGAGAAACTGTGGCGCTATCTGCAGGAGCTGCCCTTCGTGAACGCCCTGGGCGCGCTGACCGGCAACCAGGCCATGCAGCAGGTGAAGGCCGGCCTCAAGGCCATCTACCTCAGCGGCTGGCAGGTCGCCGCCGACGCCAACCTGGCCGGCGAGATGTATCCGGACCAGTCGCTGTATCCGGCCAACTCGGTGCCGCAGGTGGTCAAGCGCATCAACAACACCCTGCTGCGCGCCGACCAGCTGCATCACGCCGAAGGAAATGACGACATCGACTTCCTGCAGCCCATCGTCGCCGACGCCGAGGCCGGCTTCGGCGGCGTGCTCAACGCCTTCGAGCTGATGAAGGCGATGATCGAGGCCGGCGCCGCCGGCGTGCACTTCGAGGACCAGCTGGCCAGCGTGAAGAAGTGCGGCCACATGGGCGGCAAGGTGCTGGTACCGACCCGCGAGGCGATCGAGAAGCTGGTGGCCGCGCGCCTGGCCGCCGACCTGCTGAACGTGCCGACCCTGATCGTCGCCCGCACCGATGCCGAGGCCGCCGACCTGCTGACCTCGGACATCGACGACAACGACAAGCCCTTCTGCACCGGCGAGCGCACCGTCGAGGGCTTCTACAAGACGAGGAAGGGCCTGGACCAGGCGATCAGCCGCGGCCTGGCCTACGCGCCCTACGCCGACCTGGTGTGGTGCGAGACCGGCAAGCCGGACCTGGAGTTCGCCCGCAAGTTCGCCGAGGCCATCCATGCGAAGTACCCGGGCAAGCTGCTGGCCTACAACTGCTCGCCGAGCTTCAACTGGAAGAAGAACCTGGACGACGCCACCATCGCCCGCTTCCAGAAGGAGCTGGCAGCCATGGGCTACAGGTTCCAGTTCATCACCCTGGCCGGCTTCCACGCCCTGAACTACTCGATGTTCAGCCTGGCGCACGGCTACGCGCGCCGGCAGATGAGCGCCTTCGTCGAGCTGCAGGAGAAGGAGTTCGCTGCCGCCGAGCTGGGCTTCACCGCGGTCAAGCACCAGCGCGAGGTCGGCACCGGCTACTTCGATGCCGTCACCCAGACCATCCAGGGTGGGCAGAGCTCGACCGTGGCCCTGAAGGGCTCGACCGAGGAAGAGCAGTTCCACGAGCGCGCCGTCGCCTGAGGCCGGGCGGCAGCGGGGCGGGGCCGGATGCCGGTCCCGCTCCGGCGTACCGGGTATGACAGCGCGGTCGGCTTGGGTATAGTCGGCCGACGCTTCAGGCCTGAACGACTCGTGAACCCAGCCAACACTCTGGACGGGCATCTCCGCCCGGGAGAGGGGGTCGACACCCACCTCCCCTCACAACTCGCCCCGGAAGAATTCCGGGTGCTGGCTTCGGCCGGCACCAGCCGGGCGGTGCTGCCGGGCGAGGAGCTGTTCCGCCGGGGCGAGGCCGCCGCCAGCATGTTCCTGGTCGACACCGGCGAGATCCGCCTGAGCTTCGACGACGGCCTGGCCGACAAGTTGCTGGGTCCTGGGCAGTACTTCGGCGAACTTGCGGTCTTCATCGGCCAACATCAGCGATTCGCCCGGGCCGTGGCTGAGACCCCCGGTGTCCTCTACGAGATCAGCCGCGAGGCCTTCGACGCCCTGCTGCTGCGCGAGCCGGTGGTGGTCGCCCGCTTCATGCAGCGCAGCTTCGCCTACCTGGTGGCCGGCGAGCACCAGTTGGTGCAGCACCTCAAGCGCCGCAACGAGGACCTGCTGCAGACCCTGGACACCCTGCGCCAGACCCGCACCGAACTGACCGTCGCCCAGCAGCTGGTGCGCACCGACGACCTGACCGGCCTGGCCAACCGGCGCGGCCTGTACCGCTATCTGGACGAGCTGGGCCGCCAGCCCCTGGACGGCATGAAGCTGGCCCTGCTGCTGGTCGACATCGACCACTTCAAGACCATCAACGACCGCAGCGGCCACCTGGCGGGCGATGCCGCCCTGCGCGCCGTCGCCGAGGAGGTGCGCCGCCTGGCCGGTCCGCTGGAACTGCCCTGCCGGCTGGGCGGCGACGAGTTCGCCCTGGTCCTGCGGGTGGCCGACGCCGGCGAGCTGGCCAACCGGGCCCTGGGCCTGATGGGGGCCATCCGCAGCCTGCGCCTGCCCAGCCTGCGCGAGCACCGCCTGTCGGTCTCCGTGGGCGGTGCCTTCTGCGCCGACCCGGGCGGCTGGTCGGCCTGGTACAGCCAGGCCGACGGCGCCCTCTACGAGGCCAAGCGCCGGGGCGGAGATCATTGGCGGCTGGCCCCCCTGCAGGG
>DATGPR010000087.1:0-2739 GCA_035304725.1 Arenimonas sp. | reverse complement strand
CAGCTGCCGACGTAGTCCACGTAGCGGTTGCCGTCCACGTCCTCGATGTACGCGCCCTCGGCGCGGGCGGCGAAGAAGGGCTCGCCGCCGACCGAACGGAAGGCGCGCACCGGCGAGTTCACGCCTCCCGGCATCAGCGCCTGGGCGCGGGTGAAGAGGGCGTGGCTGCGTTCGGTATTCATGGACGGGTGTTCTCGTGGGAAGTCGTTGCGAACAGGCGCGTGAAGGCGCGGGCGACGGCGACGGGATCGGGAGCGTCGAAGACCGCGCCGATCACCGCCAGCAGGTCGGCGCCGGCGGCGATGACCGGTGCGGCATTGTCCGGCGTGAGCCCGCCGATCGCCACCCGCGGCAGGCCCAGGCCGGCGCTTTCGCGCAGCAGGCCCGGGTGGGCGTGGCGGGCGCTGGGCTTGGTGCCGGAGGGAAAGAAGGCGCCGAAGGCGATGTAGCTGGCGCCGGCCGCGGCCGCGGCGCGGGCGCGCTCCAGGCTGTCGTAGCAGGAGGCGCCGAGGATGGCGCCGGGCCCGAGCGCGGTCCGGGCCTCGGCGAGGACGCCGTCGTGTTCGCCCAGGTGGGCGCCGTCGGCGCCGATCCCGGCGGCCAGGCGCCAGTCGTCATTGACCAGCATGGGAATGTTGGCGGCGCGGCAGGCGGCCAGCACGGCCGTGGCCTGTTCGCGCGCAAGGTCCCGGCCGGCCAGCTTGTTCCGGTACTGGACGAGGGCGGGGCGAGTGGCCAGCAGCGGCTGCAGGCGGGCCAGCAGGCGGCCGGTGTCGGGCTCGTCGGGGGTCAGCAGGTAGAGGCCGCGGCGCGGCCAACGGGGGGTGTTCATCTCAAAGCCGCCGCCATGGTGCGACAATGTTAGCCCTTACCGCATGACCGAGGCCGCAATGGGCAACACCGACACCGCCACGACCTACCGCACCTGGATGTGCGTGGTCTGCGGCTTCACCTACGACGAGGCGGCCGGGCTGCCGGAAGAGGGCATCCCGCCCGGCACCCGCTGGGAGGACATCCCGGACGACTGGTGCTGCCCGGACTGCGGTGTCACCAAGGAAGACTTCGAGATGGTGCCGGCGGGCTGAGGCCCGCCGCTCAGTTCAGCCGGACCGGCTGTCCGGCCAGGACCACCAGGGCTTCGCGCACGGCGTCGGCGTCCTCGGCTTCGGGCTGCATCTGCAGGTAGCGGCCGAGGTCCTCGCGGGCGCCGCGGATGTGGCCCAGTTCCAGGTAGGCCAGGCCGCGGTCGCGCACCGCGTCGGCCATGTCCGGCACCAGCTTCAGCAGGCGGTCGGCGCAGCGGGCCACGCGTTCCCAGTCGGCGCTGTCCTGGTAGAGGCCCTTGAGGTTGCGCAGCATGCGCACCAGCATCGCCCGGTTCGAAGCGGGGGCGAGGATCTTCAGCAGCAGGCCGTCATCGGGCGGCTGGCCGCCCAGGTGGGGCACCGCCCGCGAACGCAGTTCCTCGGCGCTGACCGGCCGGCCCTTGTTGAAGGGATCCAGCACCAGGATGCCGTCGTCCACCGGCAGCCGCACCAGGAAATGGCCGGGGAAGGAAACGCCCTGCAGCGGCAGGCCGAGCCGGCGCGTCACTTCCATCTGCACCAGCGCCAGCGAGATGGGGATGCCCAGCTTCCGGTCCACCACCTCGTTGAGGTAGCTGTTGCGCGGGTCGTCGTAGTCGGTGGTGTTGCCGGCGAAACCCAGCTCCTCGAACAGGTAGCGGTTCACCTCGGTCAGGCGGGTGGCCAGGTCGGTGCTGTCGTCGACGCGCTGGCGCAGGTCCTCGGCCCAGGCTTCCAGCTGGGCGGCGTAGCCCTCGGCATCGAGGTCGGGGTATTCGTCGCGGGCGATCAGCAGCGCGGTGCCCAGCAGCGGCAACTCGTCGTCGGCCAGCCGCGCCAGTGCATTCCAGTCGGGCAGAACAGGGCGTGCCATGCCGCCAATGTGGCGGCGATGGCCTGGGGAATCAAGCGTTCGCTCAGGGCTTGCCGATTTCCGGGATGTCCGGCGAGAACCGGATGACGTCGCCGCGCTTGACGCCCAGGCGCCTGGCGGTGCCGGCGTTCAGTTCCAGCACGTACAGCGCCGGGCCGGCGCTGGGATAGGGCGGGCAGCGGCTGCCGAGCGAACAGGGCGAGGCCTGGCTCACCGACACCAGTCGCCGCTGGGCGTCGAAATACAGGATGTCCAGCGGAATGCGGGTGTTCCGCATCCAGTAGGCCAGCGGCTGTTCCTGCTCGTGCACGAACAGCATGCCGGCGTCGGCCTCGAGGCGGTCGCGGAACATCAGGCCGCGGGCGCGCTCGTCGTACTCGTCGGCGATTTCGACGCGGAAGCGCTCGCCCCCCAGCTCCACCCAGGGCTGGCTGGTGGCGCAGGCGGCGAGCAGCAGCAGGGGCAGGCAGGACATCAGGCGGGTGGCGCGGCGCATGGGATCGGCGGAATGGGGCGTTGGCGGGACGTTCCGGGATGCGGGTCGGGGGTGTCAAGGCGGGGAGGGGCTTCCCAATTTCGGGGCCTGCCGCTATCCTGCGCGGCCCTCCTGGACCCCGGCCCCGCCGGACCGCCCGGGAGGACCGAAAAACACCGATTTCGGGTGTTGACGGTTCCGGAAAGTGCCGTATAATGTGCGGCTCCCTCGGGCGAAATGCCCGGGCCCTGGGCGAAGGCCTGGCGGATTGGATCTTTGACAGTGTGCGCAGGAAATTTGTGCGGGCGCCTGCTTGGTTGGGTGGT
>DATGPR010000086.1:0-9454 GCA_035304725.1 Arenimonas sp. | reverse complement strand
CCCATTTCGTGACCGACTTCACGTTTCCGGGGCGTTGAACCCCAACGAAGCCTTTCGCCCACGCTCCGCTGGCATGAAACCTGCAGCACATGGCTGGCGACACTCCAACCCCCCGTTTCAGGAGGTCAGACATGGGCAAGGTAATTCCATTCCCGACCCGCAAGGTGATGGACGAGGAGCTGGCGATCCAGCTCTGGGAGCTGGTGATGGCCGGCCAGATCGGTACCCCCGAGTACCGCCGCCTGGACGCCGAGATCGCCCGTCGCCGGGCGCTGGCGGCCAACGAGCGCAACCCCTGGCCGAGGCCGCGGAGCGCCTGAGCCATGGCGCCCCAGTTCCATCCGCGAGGCCTGCACCACGCCGGACGGTTGTCGCTCCGGCGCCACCTGCGCCGGCCGCGCGCCCGCCTGGCCGGCGCCCGGCCGCTGCGTTATCCGCTGCGCGAACTGTCCCGGGCGCTGCGCGCCTGGTGGCAGGCGCTGGGAAGCTGAAACCGCTGCGGTCGTCGTTCAGTCCGGCAATGGCAGAGTGCCGCGCATGACGCCGCACGCTGCCGTTCCGCTGCTCGCCCTCGTCCTCGCCTCCTCCGTGTCGGCCGCCGATGCCGGCACCGGTTCCTTCGGGCGTTGTCTCGCCGGCCTGCGCCCGCAAGCCCTGGCCAAGGGCGTGCCCGCGGCCACCTGGGATGCGCACATGAAGGAACGCACCTTCGATCCGGGCGTGCTCGAAGCGCTGGACCAGCAGCCCGAGTTCAGGCTGCCGATCTGGGACTACCTGGCCGGCCTGGTGGACGAGGAGCGCATCACCGATGGCCAGGCCCGCCTGCAGGAACACGCGGATCTGCTGGCGCGCATCGAGGCCGAGCACGGCGTCGACGCCGCTACCGTGGTCGCGGTCTGGGGCGTGGAAAGCGACTACGGCCGCGTCACCGGCCGCAAGCCGCTGCTGGATTCGCTGGCGACGCTGTCCTGCGCCGGCCGCCGCCAGGCCTTCTTCCGCGGCGAGCTGTTCGCGCTGCTGGGCCTGATCGGCAAGGGCGACCTGCAGGCCGACGGCCTGACCGGCTCCTGGGCCGGCGCCTTCGGCCAGACCCAGTTCATGCCCTCGACCTATGCCCGCGTCGCCGTGGACGGCGATGGCGATGGCCGCCGCGACCTGGTGGCCAGCATTCCCGATGCCCTGGCCTCGACCGCGCACTACCTGCGCCAGGCCGGCTGGCGCCCGGGCCAGGCCTGGGGCCACGAGGTGACGCTGCCCAAGGGCTTCGACACCTCGCTCAACGGGCGCACGAACCGGCGCCCGCTGTCGTACTGGACCGGCCGCGGCCTGCGCCGCGCCGATGGCGGCGAGTGGCCCAGGGACGATCGCCAGGCGGCGCTGCTGCTTCCGGCAGGTCCGAAGGGGCCGGCCTTCCTGGTCTTCCGCAACTACGACGCGATCTTCAGCTACAACGCTGCCGAGAGTTACGCCCTGGCCATCGCCCTGCTCTCCGACCGCGTGCGCGGCGGCGAAGGCCTGCACACCCCCTGGCCCACCGACGATCCCGGCCTGTCGCGGGCGCAGCGGCGCGAGCTGCAGACCCTGCTGATCGCCCGCGGCCACGACATCGGCGAGGTCGACGGCCTGCTGGGCGAACGCAGCCGCGCCGCCATCCGCCTGGAACAGCAGCGCCTGGGCCGGGAACCCGACGGCCGCGCCGGCCAGGCCCTGCTCGAGGCCCTGCGCCGGGGCCATTGAGCCGGCCGCCGCCACTGCGGTTACCATCGCCCCAGCCCCCGGCCGAGGAGATCCCCCATGAAATGGCGCAGCGCCCGTCGCAGCAGCAACATCGAGGACCGCCGCGGCCAGCCGTTGGCGGGTGGCGGCATGAAGCTCGGCCTGGGCGGCATCGCCGCCGTCGTCGTGATCGGCCTGCTGCTGGGCAAGAACCCGATGGAGATGCTCGGCCTGGTTGCCGAGATGCAGCAGGGCGCACCGCAGGGGCAGATGCCGGCACCGGGCGGTGCGCCGCCGGCCGATGACGAGGGCTCGCAGTTCGTCGCCGCCATCCTCGGCGAAACCGAGGATGTCTGGACGGCGCTGTTCCAGGGCAGCGGTGGCAACTACGCCGCGCCCACCCTGGTGCTGTTCAGCGGTGCCGTGCAGTCCGCCTGCGGCGGCGCCACCTCGGCGGTCGGTCCCTTCTATTGCCCGGGCGACCGCAAGGTCTACATCGACCTGGGCTTTTTCGACGAGATGGAACGGCGCCTGGGCGGCGGCGGCGATTTCGCCCAGGCCTATGTGATCGCCCACGAGGTCGGCCACCACGTGCAGACCCTGACCGGCGTCTCGGCGCGGGTGAACGATGCCCGCCGCCGCGGCGAGCGCGTCGAGGGCGACGGCGGCCTGCTGGTGCGGCAGGAACTGCAGGCCGACTGCTACGCCGGCCTCTGGGCCCACCACGCCCAGCGCCGGCATGCCTGGCTGGAGGAAGGCGACCTGGAAGAGGCCCTGGCAACCGCCACCGCCATCGGCGACGACACCCTGCAGCGGCAGTCGCGCGGCACGGTGGTGCCGGACAGTTTCAGCCACGGCACCGCCGAGCAGCGGGTGCGCTGGTTCCGTACCGGCTTCCAGAGCGGCGATCCGGCCGCCTGCGACACCTTCTCGGCCTCGCGGCTCTGAGGGCGGCCTGATCGCCGGCTGCGCGCGGTTCGGGGCCGTGGGGCGCTGAGGCTTCCGGCAGTTCGGCGGCCGCTCAGTCGGCCGACCAGCTGGCCAGCCGGGCGTCCTTTTCCGCCCAGAGCGCGTTGACCCAATCCTGGAAACGCTGGCGGAACTGCGGGTCGCCGGCGTAATCGGCGCCGGCGAAACCTTCCGGCACCGGCAACAGGCGCATGTGCAGGCGCACCGTGCGCACGCGGTCGGTGAACAGGTCGATCAGGCTGGGCGTGCCGGGCTCGTAATGCAGGGTGACGTCGAGCACCGCGTCGAGCACGTCGCCCATCGCCCCCATCACGAAGGCGACGCCGCCGGCCTTGGGCCGCAGCAGGTGCCGATAGCCGGCGCCGCCCGCTTCCTGCTTGGCCGCGGTGAAGCGCGTGCCCTCGACGAAGTTCATCACCGACACCGGCAACTGGCGGAACCTGGCGCAGGCCTTGCGGGTTTCCTCCAGGTCGCGGCCGGCGAGCTCGGGCCGGCGCGCCAGCTGCTGCGGCGTGTAGCGGCGCATGAAGGGAAAGTCCAGGGCCCACCAGCACAGGCCCAGCACCGGCACCCAGATCAGGCTGCGCTTGAGGAAGAAGCGCAGCAGCGGGATGCGCCGGTTCAGCACCTTCTGCAGTACCGGGATGTCGACCCAGCTGCGGTGGTTGGCCAGCACGAGGTAGCGGCCATCGGCGCGCAGGCCCTCGCCGCCTTCGACGATGAAGCAGGTATGGGTGAACAGGTCGATCAGGGCGCTGTTGACGCCGATCCACTGCTCGGCGATGGCCGCCAGCCAGCGGTTCGGGCGCTGCCGCCAGCCCGCCGGCAGCAGCAGCTTCAGCAGGGCCACCGCCAGCAGCACCGTGCCATGCACGGCCGTGTTCAATCCAACCAGGGCGAAGGCCAGCAGCGCCTTCGGCCAACGCAGCAGGTCCGCCATGCGCTCAGTGCTCCCGGCCGGACGGCAGGGCGCAGTAGCCGTTGGCACAGGCCTGCGAACGCTGCTGCGCCCGTCGCGCCGCCCGCCGCACCCACCACCCGTAGAGGCGGTTCAGGCGCAGCCGCGACAAGGGCTGCCGGGCCCGGGCGATCCAGGGATAGACACGGTCCAGCAGCGGCCGCAGCCGCGGGTGCGACCAGAAGCGGGCGATGCCGCTCAGGCCGACGGCGCCATAGGCAACGACGAAGACATCCACGCCGACCAGCCAGCGGCCTTCGGCGTCACGGGCGTGGATCAGGCGCATCAGCTGCTCGCGGGTCAGGCCGGCAGCGCGGGCGTGCCCGTCCACGCCTTCGGGGCCGGAGGCGTCGTGCAGCTGGATACGGCCCTCGCGGTCGCTGGCGACGATGGCCTGCATCTCCTCCCGGCACAGCGGGCAGGAAGCGTCGTAGTAGATCCGCAGTGGCCAGGCCACGTTCATTTCTTGCCTCCGTCACGCAGCAGGTTGCGGATGCGGCCGCCCAGCTTGAGCAGCTTGCGCAGGGTGTCGGTTTCCAGCCGCAGCATTTCCTCCGTCCAGGCCGAGAGCGCCGACATCAGCGCCTGCGTGTCCTGGATGCGCTGGCGGACATCGGCCGGCTCGGCCTCGAACTTCGGATCGGCGGCCAGCTCGGCCAGCAGGCTCATGGTGGGGTCGAACTCGCGTGCCTTGCGCTCGCGGACGATGGTGCGGAAAAGCTCCCAGACGTCGCGCGAGGTCTCGAAGTGGTCACGGCGCTCGCCGACCTTGTGCACCACCCTCACCAGGTTGAGGTTGATCAGCTCGCGCAGGCTGGTGCTGACGTTGGAACGGGCCACGAACAGGGTGGCGGCGATCTCCTCGGCGTCCATGGGCCGGCCGGCCAGGAACAGCAGCGCGTGGACCTGGGCGACGGTGCGATTCACGCCCCAGCGCGAGCCCATTTCGCCCCAGTGCAGGACGAAGCGGCGGGCGACGGGGCTCAGCGGGTCGGCGCGGTAGCTGGCGGCTTCCTCTGTCATTGCGCGCAGGATAGTTCTGGCATACATTTCTGTCAAGACAGAAATTACTGACAACAAGCCCAGGCGAGGAGGTCCGGTATGGACGTGCGGCAGACGGGCAGGAAGGTGCTGGTGCTGGGCGGCTGCGGTTTCATCGGCCGGCACGTGGTGGCGGCGCTGCGGGACATGGGCGCCGAGGTGACCCTGGGAACCCGGGACCCGGAACGACCCCTGCGACGCCTGCCGCCGGCCACCCGCGGCTGCGCCCGCCGCGGCGCCCGCCTGGAGCGCCTGCTGCGCCCCGGTGACTGGACCGCACTGCTGGATGGCATGCAGGTGGTGGTCAACTGCGTCGGCATCCTCCGGCCGCGCGGCGCCGAGCGTTATGACCGCGTCCATCACCTTGCACCCGCCGCCCTGGCCAGGGCCTGCGCCGAACGCGGCCTGCGCCTGCTGCACGTCTCGGCCCTGGGCCTGGAAGCGCCGGCGCGCAGTGGCTTCATCCGCTCCAAGCACGAGGGCGAAGCGGCGATCCTTGCCGCTGCCGGTGAAGCCTGTGTGGTCCGCCCTTCCCTGCTCGACGCGGACGACAGCGGCTTCGGCGCCCGCTGGCTGCGGCGGGTGGCGCGCTGGCCGGTGCACCCGGTACCCGCCAGCGCCCGCGGCCGCATCGCTGCCCTGGACGTGCGTGACCTGGGCGAGGCCATCGCCCGCCTGGCCCTCGGTGATGCACCGCTGCCGGAAGCGGTGGAACTGGGCGGCCGTGAAGCCCTCGGCCTTGGCGACTACCTCGCTCTGCTACGCCGCAACTACACCGATCGCCCCGCGCTGCGGCTGAGCGTGCCGGGCTGGTTGGCGCGCCTGGTCGCGCATGTCTGCGACCTGCTGCATTTCACGCCGCTGTCCTTCGGCCACTGGGAACTGCTGGGTCGCGACAACGTTCCCCGGCACAACGCCCTGCCCGACCTGCTCGGCCGCCTGCCGCGCCGGCTGGGGCCGGACAGGGTCACCGTGCCCGCTCAGAGCACGGCGCCCTGGGCGATGCCGTGTCGGGTGCGACGGTCGTAGATGCCGTCGACGATGGAATGGCGGACCCGCGCCCTGAAGAACGCCTTGCCAGCCTGCTCGCGCAACTGCCCGCAATCCAGATGGGCCGGCAAGGCGCGCAGGCTGTCCAGCAGGAAACCGGCCGTCTCCACCGCGATGTCGCGATGGCCTTCCTCGTGCAGGGTCAGGGCCGCGATCATCTTCTCCCAAGCCTTGTCGAGCTTGTACGGCCGCTTGCCGTTGGCCGGCTGCCAGCTCGGCAGGTGGATGCTGATGTCCAGGCTCACCACCAGATCCTTGAAGCGGCAGCCCTCAGGCGTGGCCACCAGCTCGTAGGCGGAGCGCAGGTCCTGCTCGGTCCGGCCGACGCTCTTGCCCTCGCCATGCCCCGCCATCGCCGCGTCCAGTTGCTGCCTGAGTTCGTCGTGGGTGGTGGCATCCACCACGTAGTACTCGCGCCGCTCGCTGATCTCCAGGATGCCGACAGGCTCGTCCGTTCCCGCCGCGGGCTGCGCCGTCCCGGAATTCGCTGATTCGGCTTTCACCTCCCCCGCCTGCGCCATTCCGGCCGCCAGCAGCATCAGCGGCACCCGCCACTTCGCCGCCATCAGCGCCCCAGCATCAGGAAGGGAACGGTGACCAGACCCAGCATGATCAGCAGGCCCAGAAGCGCCGCCAGGCTGCGCAAGGGATGCTCGCGCCAGGGCGACTCGCGCACACCGGCGGCGCGCAGCTCGCGCATGCGCCGGGCACGCGACTGCTGGTACTCGGCCAGACGGGCGCGGGCGCGCGCCGCCTCGGCCTCGTCGGTGTCGTCCGGCAGCCAGATGCCGCCGCCGGACACGCCCCACATGCTCGGCCGCGTCTCGTAGAAGTCCACGCGCTCGGCCTCGAGCAGGGCGCGGATCTCCTCCAGCTCGTCCTCAGGCACGTCGCGCAGGTTCATCAGGAGCACGGGCACGGCGTCACTCCAGCGGCAGCTTGTCGGCGAGCTCGGGACGCAGCGCGGCGTCCAGCAGCAGCGTCTCGCCACCCGTCGTGCGCAGGGCAAAGGGCAGCACGTTGACGTTCACCGGCTCGCCCTCCGGCGGCGCCTTCACGTCCCAGTCGGAGCCGGGCTGCGGCGTCAGCCGGGCGCTGCCGTCGGCACCCGCCGCCAGGCCGCCGGACACCGGAAAGTTGAACACCTGCGTCAGCCAGGCGCCGCCATTGCTGCGCAGGCTCACCTGTACCCACAAGCGCTCGATGTCCAGCTGGCTTTCGTTGTGGAACTCGATGTCGAGGTAGGGCCGGCGCTGGCCGGTCTGCGGATGCGCGTCGTAGCCGTAGCGTGTGCCGGTCACGGCAAAGCCCATGGTCCGCGCCTTGTCCGACAGCACGCGGGCGGTCAGTGCCGCCTGGTCGAGCTTGCCGGCCAGGGCGGCCCCGGCCTCGCTGCCGGCCCGCCCGGTCTCGTCGCCACAACCTGTGACGGCCAGCATCAGGACCGCCGCGCCAAGACGCCGTACAAGCCTCCGATCACGCATGCCTGCCACCTCCTCCGGATTCGGGGCCAGTCTAGCCCAGCACCGGGCAGGCCATGCCAGAATCGCCCTCCCGAGTTGCCCGAACCTGCCATGGCCTCCAGCCTGCTCGCCCTGCTCGACGACATCACCACCGTGCTCGACGACGTCTCGGTGATGACCAAGGTCGCCACCAAGAAGACCGCCGGCGTGCTCGGCGACGATCTCGCGCTGAACGCGCACCAGGTGACCGGCGTCAAACCCGACCGCGAACTGCCGGTGGTCTGGGCGGTGGCCAAGGGCTCGCTGGTGAACAAGGCCATCCTGGTGCCGGCGGCGCTGGCGATCAGCGCCCTGGAAACCTGGCTGCAGTCGCGCGGCCATGCCATCCCCATCATCCTGCCGCTGATGATGCTCGGCGGCGCCTTCCTCTGCTACGAGGGTGCGGAGAAGCTGATCCACCGCCTCCTGCACTCGCCAGAGGACAAGGAAGCGGCACGCCAGGCCCTGGCCGAGGCCGTCGCCGACGAACAGGTGGACCTGGTCGCCTTCGAGCGCAACAAGATCCGCGGCGCCATCCGCACCGACTTCATCCTCTCGGCCGAGATCATCGTCATCAGCCTGGGCACCGTAGCCGGCAAGCCCTTCATGGTGCAGGTCGGCACCCTGATCCTCATCGCCCTGCTGATGACCGCCGGTGTCTATGGCCTGGTGGCCGGCATCGTGAAGATGGACGACGCCGGCCTGCACCTCAGCCGGCGCCCCGGCGATGGCGGCTGGCCGCGTGGCCTGCGCGCCTTGGGCCGCGGCATCCTCTACAGCGCGCCCTGGCTGATGAAGTTCCTCTCGGTGGCCGGCACCGCCGCCATGTTCCTGGTCGGCGGCGGCATCCTGGTGCATGGCCTGCCGCCGGTGCACCACCTGATCGAGGCGATCAGTCCGGGCAACGGGCTGGCGGGCCTGGTCGGCTTTGTCAGCGAAGGCCTGTTCGGCGTGCTGGCCGGCATCGCCATCGTGCTGGTGTTCGCCGGCGTCAGGCGGCTGCGCGGCGGCGCCAGCGGCGCCTGAGCCCGCCTATTTCTGCAGGAACTGGATCAGCTGCGCCCGCTGCTTGGGCCCCAGCAGGCGCAGCAGCGGCAGCAGGCGGCCGATCACCGCCGGGATCTGCGGCAGTACTTCCCGCGCGTGACCATCGTGGATGCGGGCCAGCACCTCGTCGACGCTGATCGTGGCCGGCGCGGCGGCCGGCGGCGCCGGAGCGGTAGCGGGCGCAGCGGGCGCCGGCGCCGGCGCGACCGCCGCAGGCTGGGCCACGGGCGCGGGCGCGGGTGGCGCAACGACGGGTGCTGCCGCTTCCACCGCAGGCGCGGCACTTTCTGCTGGTTCCGGCGCGGCTGCCGGTTCCGGCGCGGCCGCTGCCTCCGCCGCGATCTCCGGCGGCCCCTCGAGGCGTTGCTGGATGGCTTCCAGCGCCCCCGCCGCGTCCATGGACGGGTCCAGCAGCGGGCTCATCACTGCCGTGAGCAGGCGCACCTCGCGCGGCTGCCCGGCGATCACCGGCGGCTCCGCCGCCAGGCGACCGCGCAGCCAGTCCACCAGGGTGATGATGCCGGCCTCCTGGCCGCCCGGCAGCGACAGACCGAAGGCGCCCAGGCCGATGCGGCCGGCGGTGTCCTCCTTGCGGATGCGCCCGCGCAGCAACTGGGCGATGTGCTGCAGCAGCGCATCGGCGGCCTCGCGGCCGTTGTTGAGGAAGAAGCGGCGGAAATCGTCCACCTCGATCTGCACCAGGCTCAGCGGCTGCTGGTGCCGGCGCGCGTAGGCGATGTCCTGCTGCAGCCGGTCCAGGAAGCCGGCGCGGTTGGCCAGGCCGGTGGTCGGGTCGAGGGTGATGGCGTCCTGCAACTGCCGCGTCACCCGCGTGTAGTTGGCGTGCGCCCGGGCCCGGGCGATCAGGTCGCTGGCGGTGAAGGGCTTGGCGATGAAATCGGTGGCGCCGCGGTCCAGCGCCTTCATGCGCGCCTTCTCGTCGTCCTCGGCGCCGGTGACCACAATCACCGGCAGGCCCTGGATGCCGCTGTCGTCGGCGGCGCGGATCCTGTCGAGCAGGCCGTAGCCGTCCAGGCGCGGCATGTTCAGGTCGGTGAAGACCGCCTGGATGGCCGGGTCGGCCTCCAGCTTGGCCCAGGCGTCCAGGCCGTCGTCGCCGGTGACGATGTCGAACTCGTCGCCGAGCATCTTCATCGCGGCCTTGCGCATC
>DATGPR010000085.1:0-9516 GCA_035304725.1 Arenimonas sp. | reverse complement strand
TCTGCTCGGCGGCCTGACCACCGATGAAATCGCTCGCGCCTTCCTGAGCAGGGAAGCCACCATTACCCAATGCATCGTCCGCGCCAAGCGCAGCCTGGCCGAAGCCATGGCCCTGTACCGGCGCAACGGCTACCGCGAGATACCGCGCTACAACGACAACCCCTACGCCCAGCACTGGTTCGAGAAGCGGCTCAACTCCTGAACCCGCACAGCTCGGCCAGGGCCTGGTAGCCGGCGAAGGCTTTGCCGGGCGCGCAGGCCGGACATTCCGGATCGGCCGGAAGCCGTGTTTCCCGGAAGCGCATGCCGAGCGCGTCGAAATGCAGCAGCCGGCCGGTCAGTGGCTCGCCGATGCCGAGGATCAGCTTGATCGCCTCGGTGGCCTGCAGCAGGCCGATCACGCCCGGCAGCACGCCGAGCACGCCGGCCTCGGCGCAGTTGGGCGCGTCCTCGGGCGCCGGCGGTTCCGGGAACAGGCAGCGGTAGCAGGGCGCCCTGCCCCGCTGCCGGCCGGCGTCGAACACGCTGACCTGGCCCTCGAAGCGGTGCACGGCGCCGTAGACCAGCGGCTTGGCGTGCTTCACGCAGGCATCGGAAAGCAGGTAGCGCGCCGGGAAGTTGTCGGCGCCGTCCAGCACCAGGTCCACGCCGGCTACCAGTTCATCCACGGTGTCGGCAGTGACACGCACGCGCCGCGGTTCGATCTTCACCCGCGGGTTGAGCGCCGACAGCGAGGCCGCCGCCGACTCCACCTTGGCCTGGCCGATGCGCTGCTCGCCGTGCAGGATCTGCCGCTGCAGGTTGCTGCGGTCCACCACGTCGTCGTCGGCGATCAGCATCCGGCCGATGCCGGCTGCGGCCAGGTAGTAGGCAGCCGGCGAGCCCAGGCCACCGGCACCGACCACCAGCACGCTGGCTTGGGCCAGTTTGCGCTGGCCTTCCAGCCCGACCTGCGGCAGGCGCAGGTGGCGCGAGTAACGCTCGAGGAAATCGGCGTCCTCCTCGCTGCCGCGCATCGTCGGCAGGCCTTCGGCGCACCAGCGCTGGTAGCCGCCGGCCACCGAGCACAGTCGCCTGTATCCCTTCGCCCGCAAGGCCTCGGCCGCCAGCAGGGAGCGGCGGCCGCTGCCGCAGATCAGCAGCAGCTCGGCCTCGCGGTCGGGCGTCAGCCGTTCCGGTTCGGCCTCCAGCGCGGCACGCGGCAGCGGCAGCGCGCCTTCCGGCAGGCCCATCGCGTGTTCGCCGGGCTCGCGCACGTCCACCAGGCGGCTGCCGCGGGCCATGCGCCGGAGCGCTTCGGCCGGGCTGATTTCCTCGATCGCGTCCATGCCGGCAGTCTAGCCCCGGCCGGGGGCACACGGCAGGCAACGCACCGGTGCGCCTTCGGGAAACTCGCCGTGGCCTTCCGCCAGGTCGATCAGCACATCGGCGCCGGCGGCGGCGGCCAGGCGGTGCGAGCCGGTGACCGGATCGGGATCGACCCACATCTGGCCCGCCGCGTCGGCGCGCAGGCGGCCACGCAGGAACTCACGGCGGCCATGCCGCTTGGACACGGCCGCCGCCAGTCTCGCCGTCCAGACCGGACGCGGCTCTCCCCTGCCCTGCAGGGCATCGATCAGCGGCCGCGCGAAGGCAATGAAGGTGGCCAACGCCGACACCGGATTGCCGGGCAGGCCCAGCACCAGGGCGCGGTTCCAGCTGCCCAGCAGCACCGGCATGCCCGGCTTCATCCGCACCTTCCAGAAATGCAACCGGCCATGCTGCTGCAGCAGGGCCGGCAAATGATCCTTCTCGCCGGCGGAAACACCGCCGCAGGTGATCACCAGGTCGAAGGCGGCCGCGGCGTCGGCCAGGGCCGAGGCCAGCATGGCGGGATCGTCGGGAAGGATGGGCCAGGCCATGGGCTCCAGGCCCTCGGCCTGCAGCAGGGCCTGCAACAGCGGACGGTTGCTGTCATGCAGCTCGCCCGGCGCCAGCCGCTGTCCCGGCGGACGCAGTTCGTCGCCGGTGGTGAAGACCGCCACGGTCGGGCGGCGCGCCACCTCCAGTTCCGCCTCGCCCAGGGCGGCGGCCAGGCCGATGCGGGCCGGCGTCAGCACCTGGCCGGTGGCGAGTACGCGCTGGCCGGGCTGCACGTCCTCGCCGGCGCGGCGAATGTTGGCGGCGACCGACACGAGGGCGTCGGTCAGCACGCGGCCGTCCTGCTCGCGCGCGTCCTCCTTGATCAACACGGCGTCGGCGCCGGCCGGCACCGGCGCGCCGGTGGTGATGCGGAGGCATTGGCCCGGCTGCAACCGCAGGGCCCGGTCGGCGCCGGCGAACTGCTCGCCCACCAGCGCCCAGCCCTGCGCCGGCATCGGCAGGCCGCAGACGGCGAAACCGTCCATGGCGGCGTTGTCGAAACCCGGCAGCGCCAGCGCGGCGACGAGATCCGCCGCCAGCACGCGGCCCAGGGCACGCTGCAATGGCACGCGCTCGGAATCGAGCCGGCGTTCCTCCGCCGCGCGGACAAGGATGGTCAGGGCCTGCTCGAAGTCGATGCGGGTCGGGAACGGCGGGTTCATGTCGGATCGAAGTCGGCGGGAGTGTTGGCGTTGCCCAGACGGGCCGGCGAGATGTCCAGCTCTACCGGCGACAGCGTGGCCAGGGCACGATGCACGGCCTGTTCGCCACGGTCCAGTGCGGCGCTGGCGGCGGCGCGCAAGGTGGAAGCCCGCCAGAGGCCGACCAGCGGCTGCAGTCCCCCGGCGTCCCGCAGCCACACGCTGTCACCGGCCAGGGCAGCGCGAAGGCGCGGCAGCAGGTCGGCGGGCAGGTCCAGCACATCCACCGGCAAGGTCAGCAGCCACTGGCTGCGGCAGCCGGACGCCAGGGCTTCCAGACCGGCCAGCGGTCCGGCGAAACCGGGACGAAGATCGGCCACGCAGCGGAAGCCGAGCGCCTGCCAGCGCGGATCCTGGTTGCGCACGCTGGCCAGGCGTTCCCCGAAGGCATCGGCGGGAACCGACTCGAGCAGGCGTTCCAGCTGACTGCGGCCCTGTCGCGGCAGCCAGGCCTTGTCGCGGCCACCGACCCGGCGACCCTGGCCGCCGGCCAGCACGCCCAGGGCCAGCCCGCCGTCCATGCTCACTTGCGCTTGACGTGCCTGAGCAGCCGGCGCTTGCGGCGGACTTGCCGCTCGGTGAGTTCGTTGCGGCGGCCCTCGTAGGGGTTCTCGCCTTCCTTGAAGACGAAGCGCACCGGTGTGCCGACCAGCTTGAAGCGCTTGCGGAAGAAGTTCTCGAGGTAGCGCCGGTAGCTGTCCGGCAGCGTGCGCAGGCGGCTGCCGTGCACCACGAAGGTCGGCGGATTGCTGCCGCCCGGGTGGCAGAAGCGCAGCTTGGGCGCATGCCCGCGCACGCTCGGCGGCGGGAAGCTCTGCACGGCGATTTCCAGGGCACGGGTGACCTCGGCGGTGCCGAACTCGCGCGTGGCCGAGGCGTGGGCGCGGTGGATGGCGCGGAACAGCTCGCGCAGGCCGGTGCCGTGCTTGGCCGAGATGGTCACCCGCTCCGCCCATTCGCAGAACTGCAGCTTGCGCTCGAGCATGGCCTGCACCTGCTCACGCTCGTAGGTGCTGCGGCCATCCCACTTGTTCACCGCCAGCACCAGGGCGCGGCCGGCCTCGAGCACGTGGCCCAGCACGGTGGCGTCCTGTTCGGTGACGCCCTCGCTGGCGTCCAGCAGCACCACCGCCACCTGGCAGCTCTCGATGGCCTGCAGGGTCTTGAACGCGCTGAACTTCTCCACCGCTTCCTCGACGCGGGAGCGGCGGCGCAGGCCGGCGGTATCGATCAGCCGGTACTGGCGGCCGTCGCGCTCGAGGTCGACGGCGATCGAATCGCGGGTGGTGCCGGGCACATCGGAGGCGATCATGCGCTCCTCGCCCAGCAGCCGGTTCACCAGGGTGGACTTGCCGACGTTCGGGCGGCCGATGAAGGCGACGCGGATGCGGTCCGGATCGTCGGAGAGCACCTCGGCATCACCGTCCTCGGGCAGGCGCTCCAGCACCTCGGACATCAGCTCGTCGATGCCGCGGCGGTGCGCGGCCGCCACCGGCAGCGCCTGCTCCAGGCCGAAGGAAGCGAACTCGGCCAGGGCCGTGCCCAGGTCGATGCCGTCGACCTTGTTCACCACCAGCAGGAAGGGCCGGCCGCTGCGGCGCAGCCAGGCCAGGATGGCCTCGTCCATGGCCGAGGGACCTTCGCGGCCGTCGACCACGAACAGGGTGAGATCGGCTTCTTCCACCGCCGCCCTCGCCTGCCGGGCGGTGGCACCGGCCAGGCCTTCCTCCTCGCCGGACAGGCCGCCGGTATCGCAGACGACGAAGGGCCGGCCCTCGTCCAGGCGGCAGATGCCGTAATTGCGGTCGCGGGTCACGCCCGGTTCGTCGTGCACCAGCGCATCGCGGCTGCGCGTGAGCACGTTGAACAGCGTGGACTTGCCTACGTTGGGACGGCCGACGAGGGCAACCAATGGCAGCACGATGGCCTCTCCGGCAATGGGCGGCCGGGCATCGCGCCCGGCCGCGGAAGGAACGGGTTACTGCAGGCGGTAAGCCGAGAGCTTGCCCTCGCCGCTGATGGCGAAGAGCAGGCCGGTGGTGGTCGACACCTGCGGGGTGCCGCGGATCGGCGCCTTGTCAACGCGCTGGCGGGCGACGATGCGGCCATCGTCCGGGCTGATCCAGTGCAGGTAACCCTCGAGGTCGCCGAACACCACGTAGCCGCCGTGCACGGCCGGACCGCTGAGCCAGCGGCGGGCCAGCAGCTCATGCTTCCACAGCGCGTTGCCGCTGCTGCGGTCCAGCGCCCAGACGGTGCCGGTGGGATCGGCCATCAGCAGGCGGTCGGCGAGCAGGGCCAGGCCGCCGTAGGTACCGGTGTCGCGCGACCACAGCGGCTGGCCGTTGGCCGACAGGATGGCCATGGTCTGGCCGCCGACGCTGGTGGCGTACAGCTCGCTGTAGCCCAGCGCCAGGTCGCCATCGATGTCGGCCATGCGATCCAGGTCGCTGCGGCCTTCCGGCGCCGCGACGCGCTGCATCCAGGCCACGGCGCCGTCGCCCAGCTGCAGCGCCACCACATGGCCGTCCTCGTAACCCAGGAACACACGCTGGCCGTCGCTGATTGGCGTGCCGTTGCCGCGGGTGGACAGGGTCGGCAGGCCGCGGTCGTAGACCCAGCGGCGGGTACCGTCAGCGGCATCCAGGCCGAAGGTACGGCCGTCATTGCTGCGCACGACCACGCGATCGCCGGCCACCAGCGGCGGCGCGATCACTTCGGAGGTGACCTTGGCGCGCCAGCGCTCGGTGCCGGTGGCGGCATCCAGGGCCACCACTTCGCCGTTGCGGCCACCAGCGACGACCAGGCCGTTGCCGACGCCCGGGCCACCGCTCACGCCGCCGTCGGCGACGCGCTTGCGCCAGATGCGCCAGGCGCTGCCGTCCTTGCCGTAGGGCGCGACCATGGTCTTCCACTGCACCTTGCCGGTGTTGGCGTCCACCGCCATCACCTCGCCGTCGCCGTCGTAGACGTAGACGCGGTCGCCTTCGACGGCGACCTGCTGGCGCAGGCCCATGCGCTTCTGCTCGTCGCCGAGCTTGATCGACCAGACGTGGCTCACGGTCACGCCCGGGGCGATCTCGGTCAGCTCGGCCGGCTCCAGCGCCTTCTCGGCATCGCTGGCGAGCCAGCCCTTGATGGTGCTGCAGCCGCTGGCGGAGACGGTCAGGGCCAGGGCGAGTACGAGGGTGCGGATGCGCATGCGATCAGGTCTCCGGCTGGCCGGGCAGCTGGCCGCCGGCTTCGGTGAGCTTCATTTCCAGCAGCGGGCGGATCGCCGCTGCCTCGTCGAGATTGGCCAGGGCCTGGGCGTAGGCCTCGCGGGCCCGCTCGCGCCGGCCCAGGGCCAGCTCGGCATCGCCACGCAGCTCGGCCACCGAGGCGGCGTAGCGGCCGCCGGGCTCCAGCGCGGTCAGTCGCTCCAGCACTTCCTCGTGCCGACCCAGGGTGAGCAGCACGCGGGCGGCGCGCAGTTGCAGCAGGTCGGCCAGCTCGGCATCCAGGCCTTCGCGGGACACGCCGTCCAGTTCGGCCAGGGCCTGCTCGCCCTGCCCTTCGGCCAGGCGGCGCTCGGCCAGGGCCAGGGCGATCAGGGCCGGGTACGGGCTGTTCGGGTGGTTCTGCCGCAGCGAGGCGGCGAAGGCGTCGGCCTTCCCGGTCTCGCCGGCTTCCAGGGCCTTGGCGAAGGCCAGGTACTCGCCACCGGCCAGGGCCTGCTGCTGCGCCTTGTTGCCCTGCCACCACTGCCAGCCCCAGAGGGCGGCGAGGCCGAGGGCGACGCCCAGCAGCAGGGAGGAACCATTGTTCTTCAGCCAGGTGCGGACGCGTTCGCCCTGTTCGTGTTCGTCAAACTCGCTCATGCATTACTCGTGCGGCCCGCGCGTGGCGCGGGCATGGGTCATGGGAACCCGCGCCTCAGTGGCGCGGCCTGGCGATTTCGCCGCTGGAGGATACCGCAAAGCGCGCCACGTTCGCCGACCGGTAAGGCGCCAGGTCGAGCGACTGGCCGGCGACACGCACCTCCACCGCATCGGCATTGCCGATGGTGACACTGCCCACCTGGCCGGGGGCGTAGCGGCGTTCCTCGCCCGCGGCGACCAGGCCGCGTTCGATGCGCATGCCGCGGGTGTCCAGCACCTCCACCCAGCTCTCGCCGAGGAAGTTCATCACCAGCCCGGCGGTTTCGAGTGCCGGCTGCGGACGCTGCGTGGACGGCGGCACCGGCGCGATCGAGGCCATCACCGGATCGGGACCGGCGCTGGCCGGTGCATCGACCCGCGACGCACCCGCGTCGGCGACCGGCGGAAGCGCCAGCGGCTGGCCGGCCTCGCCCGCCAGGGCCTCGGCCTGCTGCAGCACCGCTTCGGGTTCCAGGGTCAGCGGCGCCGGCGGTTCCACCGACTGGAAATGCCGCACCACCAGCACCACCGGCACCACCAGCACGGCGGTCATCACCAGGTAGACGGCACTGCGGATGCCGCGGTCCAGGGAATGCCGCAGCCGCGACTGCGAGGCCATGGTGACCAGCTCCGGCGCCCGGGCCCGGTTCACCACCGGCTCGGCCAGCTCGTCCGGCAGGCCCAGCAGGCGCAGGTAGCTGCCCAGGTAGCTGCGCACGTAGATCGGCGCGCCGAGGCGGTCCCAGTCCTCCCGTTCCATGGCCTCGATGATGGCCACCGGCAGGCGTAACTGATGGCCGACGGCTTCGGTGCTCAGGCCCTGTCTTTCGCGGCCGTGCTTGAGTTGCAGGCCGATCGGCTCGTCGAAGAGCGGCTTCTGAATCGCTTCCTGGCTCATTACTGGCGCGCCTCCTCCGGCGCGGTCGGCGTGTAGTCGGGGAACAACTGCTGCAGGCGCTGACGATAACGCCGGGCACTGCCGCTGTCGCCGGCGGCCTCCTCGATGCGGGCCGCCAGGTCCAGCAGTTCCGGGGTGCTGGCGCCGACGGCTTCGCGCCGCTGCACGAAGGCACGGGCGCTCATGTAGTCGCCGTTGGCGTACTCGACCTGGGCGATCAGCTCCAGCAGGGCCGGATCCTGTGGCGACAGATCCAGGCCGTGGCGCAGATAGGTCTCGGCCCGCTCCGCCCTGCCGGCCTGCCAGGCGCAGCGGCCGGCGTTGTAGTAGGCCTGGTGCTTGTTGGCGTAGAAGGGATCTGCGAAGGCGCGGGCGAACTGCGTTTCCGCGCCTTCGAAGTCACCCTTGCGGCACAGCCAGGCGCCGTAGGCGTTGGCGACGTAGCCGGCCTCGGGCGCCAGCCTGGCGGCGCGGGCATAGCTTTCACCGGCCTTGCCGGGCTGGTTGATCCGCTCCTGGATCATCGCCATCACCAGGTGCAGGTCGGCATTGTTGGGATCGGTGCGCAGGCCGCGCTGGGCGCGGTCGTAGGCGTACTCGAGCTTGCCGGAGTTCAGGTAGCTCTGGGCCAGGCGCAGGTTGGCGCCGCCCTGGGTACTGGCCGCCGCACCGCGGCCACCGGTCGGGCCCGAGGTCGTTCCGCCCGTTCCGGCGCAGGCCGCCAGCGACAGGGCCAGGAGGGCGACGGGCAACAGGCGACCGGTATCAAGCAGCATCGGAGACTCCCTTCTGTTCGAGCTTGCGGCGGAATTCCGCCTGGCGGCGCGTGCGGTCCATGACCTGGCCCTTGAGCTGGCCGCAGGCGGCGTCGATGTCGTCACCCCGGGTCCGCCGCACCATGGTCAGCACGCCGGCGTCGAGCAGGATCTTCTGGAAGGCGCGGATCTCGGCCTCGCCGCTGCGCTCGAAACGGGTGCCCGGGAACGGGTTGAACGGAATCAGGTTGACCTTGGCGGCGTCGGCGTACTGCATGCGGTTGCTGAAGGACTTCATCAGCTTCGCCAGTTCGCGCGCCGTCGCCGGGGAATCGTTCACGCCCTTCATGAGCGTGTACTCGAAGGTGATGGAATCGCCCTTCTTCTTGCGCTGCAGGTAGCGCACGCAGGCGTCCATCAGCTCGGCGATCGGGTACTTCTTGTTGAGCGGGATCAGCTCGGTGCGCAGCTCGTCATTGGGCGCGTGCAGCGACACCGCCAGCGCCACGTCGGATTCCTCGGCCAGGCGGTCGATCATCGGCACCAGGCCGGAGGTCGAGAGGGTGACGCGCTTGTTGGCCAGGCCGAAGCCGAGGTCGTCGCGCATCAGGCTCATGGCGCGGACGACGTTGTCGAAATTCAGCAGCGGCTCGCCCATGCCCATCATCACCACATTGGTGAGCTTGCGGTTGAGGTGGGTCTTGTTGCCCAGGTGCCGCGAGGCGACCCAAACCTGGCCGATGATCTCGGCGGTGCTGAGGTTGCGGTTGAAGCCCTGGGTGGCGGTGGAGCAGAACTGGCAGTTCAGGCCGCAGCCGACCTGGCTGGACACGCACAGCGTGCCGCGGCCCTTGTCGGGGATGAATACCGCCTCGATGGCGTTGCCCGCGTCCATGCCCAGCAGCCACTTGTGGGTGCCGTCGGCGCTGGGCTTGTCGAACAGGACGTTGGGCGGACGGATCTCGGCATGCTGCTCGAGCCGGGCGCGCAGCGCCTTGCCCACGTCGGTCATTTGGGAAAAGTCGGTGACGTGCTGGTGGTAGATCCACTTCATCACCTGGTGGGCACGGAAGCGCTTCTCGCCGAGGACTTCGGCGAAGAAGCGCTCCATGCCGGCGCGATCGAGATCGAGCAGGTTCACGCGCCCCGCTTCGGCCGGGCCCTGCCCGGCCGGCGTGGCGACGGAATTGTCGGCGTTCCCGATCACGGCGTTCCTGCTGCGGCTCAGCGCGGGCAGAGTTCGGTGGCGCTGAAGAAGTAGGCGATCTCGATCGCGGCGTTCTCCAGGCTGTCGGAACCGTGCACGGCGTTGGCGTCGATGGTTTCGGCGAAGTCGGCGCGGATGGTGCCCGGCGCGGCTT
>DATGPR010000084.1:0-5394 GCA_035304725.1 Arenimonas sp. | reverse complement strand
CTGGTGCGCAGCGTCCTGCCCCCGCACGTGCGGGCGGTGTTCGTCACCCAGGCCGAGGCCCTGGGCCTGGGCCATGCCGTGCTCTGCGCCAGGCCGGTGGTCGGCGACGAGCCTTTCGCGGTGATCCTGCCGGACGACCTGATCTGGAACCGCGGCGGCCCCGGCGCCCTCAGCCAGATGGCCGACCTCGCCGAGCGCAGCGGCGGCAGCGTGATCGCCGTCGAGGAGGTGCCGCGCGAGCAGACCGGCAGCTACGGCGTGGTGGACGCGCCCGCCTTCGACGGCCGCAGCGGCCGTATCCGCGCCCTGGTGGAGAAGCCGGCGCCGGAGGAAGCACCCAGCAATCTGGCCGTGGTCGGCCGCTACGTGCTGGAGCCGCGGGTGTTCGAACTGCTGGAAACCACCCGGCCCGGCAAGGGCGGCGAGATCCAGCTCACCGACGCCATCGCCGCCCTGGCCGCCGAGCGCCAGGTCGACGCCTACCATTTCCACGGCACCCGCTTCGACTGCGGCAGCCACCTCGGCCTGATCGAGGCGACCATCCGCTTCGCCCTCGACCACGAGAAGCTCAGCGAGAAGGCCCAGGCGGCGATGCTGGCGGCGCTGCAGGAACTGGGCGTGCGGCCGCACTGAGCCGCCGCTAAGATGGCCGGGCCGGCCGGGGAGCCGGTTTCGTTTCAGGGGACCTGATGGATCTGGACACCACCGCTGCCACGCCTCCGGCCGCTCCGCCGACCGCGCTGCCGCCGCCGCTGCCCCCGGGACCGCCGCCGCTCCCGCCGCCGCCGGAGCCGACCCGGCACCCGCTGCAGTTCACCGGCCGCGCCGGCGAGTTCTTCGGCATCTGGTTCGTCAATCTGGTGTTGAGCGTGCTGACCCTGGGCATCTATTCGGCCTGGGCAAAGGTGCGCACCGAGCGCTACTTCTACGGCAACACCTGGCTGGCGGGTTCACCCTTCGAGTACACGGCCAATCCGGTCGCCATCCTCAAGGGCCGGCTGATCGCCTACGCGGTGGCGATCGCCCTTGGCCTGAGTGCGCATTTCCAGGTCTGGCTGGTGTACATCCCGCTGGTGCTGCTGGTGTTGCTGCTGCTGCCCTGGCTGCTGCAGCGGACCCTGCGATTCCGTGCCCGCTACTCCTCCTGGCGCGGCCTGCGTTTCCGCTTCGACGCCAGCGTGTTCGAGGCCTACATCAACTTCATGTTCCGGCCGGCGCTGATGCTGCCGACCTTCTACCTGCTCTCGCCCTGGGTGCGCATGCACCAGCACGAGTATGTGGTCACCGGACATCGTTTCGGCGGCCAGCGCTTCGGTTTCCGCGGCGACCTCGGCAGCTACTTCATTCCCTTCCTGATCAGCATCGGCATCGGCTTCGCCGCCTACATCGGCATGATCATCCTGGTGGCGGTGGCGATGGTGGTCATCGGCGCGCTGACGGGCAAGGACGGGCCGGAGCCCTCCGGCCTGGCCATCGCCGGCATGATGGTGCCGATCGCCGCCGTCTACCTGGTGTTCCTGGCCATTCCGGTGTTCCTGCGCACGCGCTGGACCAACCTGATGTGGAAGAGCAGCTGGCTGGGCAGCCACCACTTCGAGTGCACGCTGCGCGCCCGCGACGTGATCTGGATCTACTTCAGCAACGGCCTGGCCATCGTCTTCAGCCTCGGCCTGGCCGTGCCCTGGGCGATGGTGCGCATCGCCCGCTACCGGGCGCAGCACTGGGCGCTGCTGGCGCAGGGCGATCTCGACACCTTCGTGGCCGAGGCCCAGCGCGAGGAGAGCGCCGCCAGCGCCGAGCTGGTGGATGCGCTCGACCTCGACGTCGACCTGAGCCTCTGAGGCCGTGGACGGGCTGCTGGACGCCACCTGGTACGACGGTCGCGGCAGCCGCGGCCGACCCGCCCGCCTGGGCTGCCCGGCGCCCGGCCGGCTGCGCCTGGAAAGCGAGGGCGAGGTGCTGGAGTTCGCCGCCGGCGAGGCGAGGCTGAGCCCACGCCTGGGCCAGACGCCGCGCATCCTGCGGCTGCCGGGCGAGCGCGGGCAGCTGCAGCTGGCCGACTCGCCCCTGCTCGATGCCTGGCTGCCGCTGCCCAGCCGGCTGGAAGCCATCGCCGACTGGCTCGAGCGCCGGCGCGTGGCCGTGCTGGCCTCGGCGGCGGCGACGGCACTGGGCGTGATCTTCTTCTTCCAGTTCGCGCTGCCCTGGATGGCCAACCGGGTGGCGCCGGTGATCCCGCAGGAGATGGAACAGCTGATCGGCCGGCAGGCGCTGGCCCTGCTGGACCGCAGCCATTTCACCGGCAGCCGCCTGCCGGTGGAGCGGCGGGCGCTGCTGAAGTCGCGCTTCCACGCGCTGGTGAAGGGCCTGCCGCGCGAGCGCGATTACCGGCTGGTGTTCCGGCACGCGCCCTCGCTGGGCGCGAACGCCTTCGCCTTGCCGGGCGGTCAGGTGGTGATCACCGACGACCTGGTCGAGCTGGTCGAGGGCCGCGACGAGCTGCTGCTGGCGGTGATGGCGCACGAGGCCGGCCACCACGAGCACCGGCACGCCATGCGCCAGGCGCTGGAGAGCTCGGCTGTGGTGGTGGTGGCGGGTTTCCTGTTCGGCGACCTGTCCGGCGCCGGCTCGCTGTCGGTGTCGGTGCCGGTGTTGTTGCTGGAATCCGGCTATTCCCGCCGCAACGAGACCGAGGCCGACGAGTACGCATTCGGGCTGATGGCGAGGCAGGGCATCTCGCCGACGGCCTTCGCCGAGGTCATGCGGCTGATGCAGGAGGAGCGCGGCGACCACCGCCTGGACGGCATGACCTGGCTCTCCACCCATCCGGCCAGCGGCGATCGCATCGAGGCGGCCGAACGCGCCGCCGCCGAGTTCAGCGCGACGCCGCGATGATGTCGGCGATGCGGCGGGCGGCCTTGCCGTCGCCGTAGGGATTGTGGGCGCGGGCCATGGCGGCATGCGCCTCGGGGTCGTCGAGCAGGCGCTCGGTCTCGGCGACGATGCGGGTGCGGTCGGTGCCGACCAGGCGCACGGTGCCGGCTTCCACCGCCTCCGGACGCTCGGTGGTCTCGCGCATCACCAGCACCGGCTTGCCCAGCGAGGGCGCTTCCTCCTGGATGCCGCCGGAGTCGGTCAGGATCAGGTGCGCCCGCGACATCAGGTAGACAAAGGGCAGGTAGTCCTGCGGCGGCAGCAGGAAGACGTTGTCCAGGCCGCCCAGGTAGCGGTTCACCGGCCCCTGCACATGCGGGTTGAGGTGCACCGGGTAGAGCACCTGGATGTCCTTGCGCGCGGCCAGTTCGCGCAGGGCCAGGCAGATCTGCTCGAAGCCCGCGCCGAAGTTCTCGCGCCGGTGGCCGGTGACCAGCACCAGGCGCCTGCCGGCATCGAGGAAGGGGAAGCGCGCCGCCAGCTCCGCTTCCAGCGTGGCGTCGGACTGGATGCGCGCCACCACGGCCAGCAGGGCATCGATGACAGTGTTGCCGGTGACGTGGATGTCGGCGGCCGGCAGGCCCTCGGCCAGCAGGTTCTGCCGCGAGCGCTCGGTGGGCGCGAAATGCAGGCTGGTCAGCGGCGCGGTCAGGCGCCGGTTGGCCTCCTCCGGCCAGGGCGCGTGCAGGTTGCCGGTGCGCAGGCCCGCCTCGACGTGGCCGACCGGCACCTTGGCGTAGAAGGAAGCGAGCGCGGCCGCCAGCGTGGTCGAGGTGTCGCCATGCACCAGCACCAGGTCTGGCCGGCGCCGTTCCAGCACGCCGGTCATGCCGGTGAGGATGCGGCCGAACAGGTCGGGCAGGGTCTGGCCCGGGGCCATCAGGTCCAGGTCCTCGTCCGGCACCAGGCCGAACAGCTCCAGCACCTGGTCGAGCATCTGCCGGTGCTGGGCGGTCACCGTCACCAGGGTTTCGATCCCCGGAGTGGCGCGCAGGGCGTCCACCACCGGGGCCATCTTGATCGCCTCCGGCCGGGTGCCGAAGACCACCATCACCCGCCGCGGGGCGGACGCGCCCGCCTGGGTCACAGTGCCTTCTCCAGCTCCGGCAGGATCTGGAACAGGTCGCCGACCAGGCCGTAGTCGGCCACCTCGAAGATCGGCGCCTCCGGGTCCTTGTTGATCGCCACGATGGTGCCGGCGTCCTTGATGCCGGTGAGGTGCTGGATGGCGCCGGAGATGCCGACGGCGACGTACAGCTCGGGGGCGATGATCTTGCCGGTCTGGCCGACCTGCAGCTCGTTGGGCACGTAGCCGGCGTCAACCGCCGCGCGCGAAGCGCCGACCGCGGCGCCGATCCTGTCGGCCAGCGAGTAGATCAGCTTGAAGTTGTCGGCCGAGCCCAGGGCGCGGCCGCCGGACACCACCTTGCTGGCCGACTGCAGGTCGGGGCGGTCGCTCTTGCCCTGCTGCAGGCCGACGTAGCGGGTGTGCGCGGGCAGCGCGGCCTCGACCGTCGCGGCCTCGATGGCGGCGCTGCCGCCTTCGCCGGCGGCCGGCCAGGAAGCGGTGCGCACCGTGGCCACCACGGTCATGCCGGCCGGCGCCTCGACGGTGATGATGGCGTTGCCGGCGTAGATCGGCCGCTTGAAGGTGTGCGTGCCCTCGACGGCCATGACGTCGCTGACCTGGGCCACGCCCAGCAGGGCGGCGACGCAGGGCATCAGGTCCTTGCCGAAGGTGGTGGAGGGACCCAGCACGTGGCTGTAGTCCTTCGCCAGCGCGGCGACCTGCGGCGCCAGCACCTGGGCGATGGCCATGGCGTTGGCGGCATTGGCCACGGTCAGCACCCTGGCCACGCCGTTGATCTTCGCGGCCTCGGCGGCGACGGCCCCGGGGGCGTCGGCCAGCACGGCCACGTGGATCTCGCCGCCGATGGCCTGGGCGCAGCTGACGCAGCGGGCGGTGGCGGGGTTGAGCTTGCCGTCGAGATGTTCGGCGACGATCAGGATCCTGCTCATGTCTCGGCTCTCCTTACACCAGGCCCTTGGCCTTCAGGGCCGAGACCAGCTCGGCGACGTCCTTCACCATCACGCCCTTGCTGCGCTTGGGCGGCGGGGCGTAGGCGGTGGTCCTGAGGTGATCGCCGGACTCGACGCCGAGGTCGGCGAAGTTGATCGTCTCGATCGGCTTGGACTTGGCCTTCATGATGTCGGGCAGCTTGATGAAGCGCGGCTCGTTCAGGCGCAGGTCGGTGGTGACCACCGCCGGCAGGTCCACTTCCAGGGTTTCCAGGCCGGCGTCGACCTCGCGGGTGACGGTGGCCTTGTCGCCGGCGACCTCCAGCTTGCTGGCGAAGGTGGCCTGCGGACGGCCCCAGAGCGTGGCCAGCATCTGGCCGGTCTGGTTGCTGTCGTCGTCGATGGCCTGCTTGCCCAGCAGCACCAGCTGCGGCTGCTCCT
>DATGPR010000083.1:0-2117 GCA_035304725.1 Arenimonas sp. | reverse complement strand
CCGGCCAGTGCCGCCGGCAGGGCGAACAGCAGGAGCACGTGGCCCAGGCCCATGAAGGAAATATCCATCCCGCTTCTCCACTGGCGGCGGCCTGCCGCCATGGGTCGATCCTCGGCCGCCGCCGCCGTGGCGGCATTGATCCGGGTCAAGCCCGGGCGGGGCCGGGCCGCAGTTCCCGGGCAGGGGACGCTTGTTCCTGAATAGAGGCCCTTCAGGAGCCGCTCCACGCACTCCGCCCAGCTGCGCCTCGTTGTGCAATGCAGCATAATGGGCGCATGTCTGCTCCCCTGATCCCCGACGCCCCCGCGGGCGCCCCGGCGCTGGCCGTGCCTGCGCGCCAGCGCGCCCTGATCCTGACCGGCCTGAGCCTGGGCGGCTTCGCGATCGGCACCAGCGAGTTCGCCAGCATGGGCCTGATGCCCAACATGGTGGCCGAGCTGGGGGTCAGCGAGCCGCAGGTCGGCCACCTGATCAGCGCCTACGCGATGGGCGTGGTGGTCGGTGCGCCGCTGCTGGCGATCCTGGGTGGGCGCCTGAGCCGCAAGGCCCTGCTACTGGCGCTGATGGCGTTCTACGCCGCCGGCAACCTGGCCACCGCGCTGGGCCCGGACTACATGAGCCTGATGCTGTTCCGCTTCATCGCCGGCCTGCCGCATGGCGCCTACTTCGGCGTGGCGGCGCTGACCGCGGTGGCGATCACCCCGCCGGAGGCACGCGGCCGCGCGGTAAGCCTGAGCATGCTGGGCCTGACCCTGGCGATCCTGCTCGGCACCCCGCTGGCGACTTGGATGGGCCAGCTGGCCAGCTGGCGCTGGACCTACGCCATGGTTTCGGTGGTCTCGCTGGTGACCGTACTGCTGCTGGCGCTGTACCTGCCGGCCAATGGCAAGGCGCCGCGCACCCGGGTGATGGACGAGCTGCGCGCCTTCAACCGGCTGCCGGTGTGGCAGGGCCTGCTGATCGGCGCGATCGGCTTCGCCGGCATGTTCAGCGTGTTCAGCTACCTGGCGCCAACCATGGTCGAGGTGACGGGCGTGGCTCCGGCCTGGATCCCGGTGGGCGTGGCCGGGTTCGGCCTCGGTGGCCTGATCGGCAACATGGTTGGTGGCTGGCTGTTCGACCGCCTGCGTTTCCGTGCGGTCCCGGTGGTCCTGTGCTGGGCGCTGGTGATGCTGCTGCTGTTCCCGCTGGCGGCGCAGGCACCGTGGAGCCTGCTGCTGGCCACGGTGTGCATCGGCGCGATGGGTGCGCTGGGCCCGATCCTGCAGTCGCACTTGATGGACGTGGCCGGCGGTGCCCAGACCCTGGCCGCGGCCTCGCACCACGCCGCGTTCAACGCCGCCAATGCCCTGGGCCCGCTGCTCGGCGGCATGGCGATCAGCGCCGGCTTCGGCTGGACCTCGACCGGCCCGGTCGGTGCCATCCCCGCGGTGGCCGGCCTGGGCCTGTACTGGTGGGCCGCGCGGACCCGCGCCCGCCGCCTGCGGGCCGAGGCCTGCTGCCCCGCGGCCTGAGCGCCTCGCCGGCGGCCCGCCGCTGGCGGCCGCGTTCCATACGCCCCTGAAGGGCCGTTTTCCGGCCGGACCACTTAGACTGTGGCGCTTCCGCCGGCGCGCCCGTGCGCGCCTGCGTCCTTGTCCGCTTCAGAGAGAGTCCGCGTGGTCATCCATCCCAAAGTCCGAGGCTTCATCTGCACCACCGCCCACCCGGAAGGGTGCGCGAAGAACGTGCAGGACCAGATCCGCTACGTGCAGTCCCAGGGCAGGCACGAGGGCGGTCCGAAGCGGGTGCTGGTGATCGGCGCCTCCACCGGCTACGGCCTGGCCGCGCGCATCACCGCCGCCTTCGGCTACGGCGCCGATACCCTCGGCGTGTTCTTCGAGAAGCCGGGCACCGAGAAGAAGCCGGGCAACCCGGGCTGGTACAACTCGGCCGAGTTCGACCGCCAGGCCAAGGCCGCCGGCCTGTGGAGCCGCTCGATCAACGGCGACGCCTTCTCCGACGAGGTCCGCGCCAAGGCCATCGAGCTGATCGGCGAGATGGGCGGCCCGATCGACCTGGTCGTGTACTCGCTGGCCTCGCCGGTGCGCCGTCTGCCGGATACCGGCGAGCTCAAG
>DATGPR010000082.1:0-7340 GCA_035304725.1 Arenimonas sp. | reverse complement strand
GCCAGCTTCCGCAGCTACTGGCGCGCCCGCAGCCGCGGCCGCAGCTGGATCGTCATGGATGCGCCGCCGGACCGCGAGGACATCCGGCCCTGGCTGGACATCGCCGGGCGCCTGGCACGGGCGGGCCTGCACGTGCCGGACATCCAGGCGGCCGATGCCGAGCGCGGTTTCGTGCTGATGGAAGACCTCGGCGACCGCACCCTGCTGCCGGAGCTGATGCAGACCACCGCCGACCGCCTCTACGGGCAGGCGATGGACGCGCTGCTGCGCATGCAGCTGAACGCCGATACCAGCGGCCTGCCCGATTACGACGAGCAGCGCCTGGTCGACGAGATGGAGCTGATGCCGGAGTGGTTCCTCAAGCGCCACCTCGGCTTCGCGCCCGAGTGCGAGCAGTGGGACGTAATCGAATCGGCCTTCCGCGCCCTGGTGGACAACGCGCGGCGGCAGCCGCAGGTGTTCGTGCATCGCGATTACCACTCGCGCAACCTGCTGGTGACCGAGGTGGCCAGCCCGGGCGTGATCGATTTCCAGGATGCGGTGCGCGGGCCGGTCACCTACGACCTGGTCTCGCTGCTGCGCGACTGCTACATCGCCTGGCCGGACGACCGCGTCTACGGCTGGGCGGAGGAATACCGGCAGCGCCTGGGCGAGGCCGGCATGGCCGTGCCCGGCCCCGAGGCCTTCCGCCGCGCCTTCGACCTGATGGGGCTGCAGCGGCACATCAAGGTGCTGGGCATCTTCTGCCGCCTCTGGTACCGCGACGGCAAGGCCGGCTACCTGCTCGACCTGCCGCGGGTGTGGAAATACACCCACGACGTCGGCCTCCGCTACCCGGAAACCGCGCCGCTGGTGGAGCTCCTCACCGCCGCCATCGCCACCCGCGACCTGAGCATCCCCACCTGACCCGGGGTCAGACCCTTTACTCTGACCCCGGGGTCAGACCCCGGACTCTGACCCTTTACTCTGACCCCGGTTTTGGAGCTGACGTGAAGGCACTGGTTTTTGCGGCTGGCAAGGGAGAGCGGATGCGGCCGCTGACGGAGCGGACGCCCAAGCCGCTGCTCGAGGTGGGTGGCAAGGCGCTGATCGTCTGGCACCTGGAGAAGCTGGCCGCCATCGGCGTGCGCGAGGTGGTGGTGAACACCTCCTGGCTGGCCGAATGCTTCGAGCCGGCCCTGGGCGATGGCTCGCGCTGGGGCCTGCGCCTGCACTACAGCCACGAGGGCGCCGAGCCGCTGGAAACCGGCGGCGGCATGCTGCACGCCCTGCCCCTGCTGGGCGAGGCGCCCTTCATCGCCGTCAATGGCGATATCTGGTGCGATTTCGACTTCGCCGCCCTGCCCCGCGAGCCGCGCGGCCTGGCCCACCTGGTGCTGGTCGACAACCCGCCGCACCATCCCGAGGGCGACTTCGCCCTGGACGCCGAAGGCCGCGTGCATGCCGCCGGCGAGCAGCGCCTGACCTTCGCCGGCATCGGCGTCTACCGGCCGGCCCTGCTCGAGCACTGGCGCAAGGTCATCGGCCGCGCCCCGGGCAGCGAGCGGGAGCCGCCGGCCTTCAAGCTGGCGCCCCTGCTGCGCGCCGCCATGCGCGCCGGCGAGGTGGACGGCCAGCGCCACGGCGGCGCCTGGACCGACGTCGGAACCCCCGAACGGCTAAGTGCGTTGCAGCTCCAGCTGGCCGGGCGTGCAGGCGCCCCCTAGCGACGTACAATCCGCCGGATGACCGCCGGCGACCGACTCCCGTCCACGCTTTGGCGCCTGCTCGAAGGCGCGGTCGCCGATTTGCCGCCGCACGCGCGCCGCGACCTGTACCGCCGGCAGATCCTGGCCCTGCACGGCCCCCTCTCGAACCTGCTGCTGGCCACGGCCGTCGTTCAGTTCGTGCACGGCCTGATCTGGCTGCTGTGGATCGACGAAAGCCTGCACGTCCGCGGCCTGCAGGGCGCGGCCTGGCAGCTGGCGGCCGGCCTGCTGCTGGTGGCGCTGGCGCTGCGCTTCCGGGTGCAGGAATCGGTGCGGCGGCGGCGCCAGGCCGGCGCCCTGTTCCTGGCCGTGGTGCTGGCCTGCCTGGCGGTGCCGGGCACCGACTGGCCGCAGCTCTCCCTGGTCTACCTCGCCGGCGTGCTGCTGATCCCGCTGGCCGGCCTGCCGCTGATCGTGCGGCCGGCAGTGGCCTGGGCCGGCCTGGCCCTGTGCAGCGCGGTGCTGGGCATGATGCTCTGGCTGGTGCAGGCGACGCCGGGCGAGAAGATGGCCTTCGCCTTCTACTTCGCCGTCAGCGCCTGCGCCGGCATGGTGCTGCGCCGGGCCCGTGCCAACCTGGCCGTGCGCCTGGACCGCGAGGTGGAATCGCTGTGGCAGCGCGCCACCCGCGACCTGCTGACCGGCCTGCTGAACCGGCACGGCTGGATGGGCCTGGCCAACACCAGCCTGATGGATGCGGTGGCGTCGGGGAAGCAGCCGGCGGTGCTGTTCCTGGACGTCGACCACTTCAAGCGCACCAACGACACCCACGGCCACCTGGTGGGCGACGAGCTGCTGCGCCGGCTCGGCCAGCTGGTGCAGTCGCGCCTGGGCCCGCAGGACCTGGCCGCGCGCCTGGGCGGCGAGGAATTCGCCTGCCTGCTGCCCAACGGTGGCGCCGACGCCGCCGCCGCCCTGGCCATGCGCCTGGCCGAGGACTACCGCGAGCTCGCCGGCGACTACGGCTCGACCCTGAGCATCGGCATCTCGCTCTACCAGCCGGGCGACCTGCTCAACGACCTGCTGGCGCGCGCCGACGCCGCCCTCTACCAGGCCAAGCGCGACGGCCGCGACCGCATCGTCTTCGCCGACTGAACGCGGCCGGTCAGCCGCGCAGCTGCTCGCGCAGGAAGGGAATGGTGAGCCGGCGCTGGGCGGCGAGGCTGGCGCGGTCCAGCCGGTCCAGCAGCGCGGTCAGGCTGGCCAGGTCGCGGTCGACGCGGCGCAGCAGGTAATCCAGGGCGGCATCGTCCAGCACCAGGCCGCGGCGGGCGGCGCGGGCGCGCAGCACGTCCCGGCGGCCGTCCTCGTCCAGCGATTCCAGCGTCAGGCGGGTGCACTGGCCCAGCCGCGTCACCAGGTCCGGCAGCGTCAGGCCCAGCGCCGCCGGCGCCGAGCGCGCCGCGTAGAGGGCGATGCCGCCGGCGGCACGCAGGCGGTTGTGGAAGTGGAACAGCGCTTCCTCGTCCTCGCGACGGCCGGCGATGGCCTCCAGCCCATCCAGGCAGGCCAGGGCCGCCGATTCCTGCCCCGCCAGCGCGCCCGCCAGTTGCCCGGCCACCGCAGGCAGCGGCAGGTAGAGTGCGCGCCGGTCGGCCTGGGCCGCTTCCGCGCAGGCGGCCAGCAGCAGATGTGTCTTGCCGGCGCCCACCGGTCCCTGCAGGTACAGCCAGTCCGGCTGCTGCCCGCGCGCGGCCGCGGCCACCGCCGCCACCACGGCCGGGGCGCCATGGAACGCGTCCAGGCGCTGGTCGGGGGCGGCGCGCAGGTTGAGCGGTAGCTGCGGTCCGGTCATTCGCTGGCAGGAGTGCCGGTGGTGCCGGCGGCGGCATTGGCCGGCGCCGCCGCGGGCGCAGCTGCGGCGGCGGGTGCGGCTTCGGCGGCGGCCGCCGGATCACCCGGTGGCCCGCCTTCGCCGGCATCGCCACCTTCATCGGCGCCGTACAGCCGGCTCTGCGTGTAGCGCTGGTGCACGTAGCGCAGCACCACCATCACCACCGCTGCCACCGGCAGCGCCAGCAGCAGGCCGAGGAAGCCGAACAGCTGGCCGCCGGCCATCAGGGCGAAGATCACCGCCACCGGATGCATGCCGATGCGGTCGCCGACCAGCCAGGGCGTCAGCACGAAACTCTCCAGCGTCTGGCCGACGCCGAAGACCACCAGCACCAGGCCCAGATGCCACCAGTCGACGCCGAACTGCACCAGGCAGGCGATCAGCGCCGCGCCGATACCGACGGCCGCGCCCAGGTAGGGCACGAAGCTCACCAGGCCGGCGACCAGGCCGATCAGGATGCCGAGGTCCAGGCCGACCAGCCACAGGCCGGTGCCGTAGATGATGCCCAGCGCGATCATCACGCTCAGCTGGCCGCGCAGGAAGCCGCCCAGCACCGAATCCGATTCCGCCGCCAGCCGGCTGACCAGGGGCTCGACCGGGCGCGGCAGCAGTTCGCGCACGCGCTCGAGCATGCCGCGCCAGTCGCGCATGAAGTAGAAGGTCACCACCGGCACCAGGGCCAGGTTGGCCACCCAGCCGAGGATGGCCAGGCCCGACTTGGACACGCCGCCGAACACCGTCGCGGCGATGCCGCCGGCTTCCTGCCAGTGCCGCTTGAGCAGGGTGACGATCTGGCTCGGGTCGACGTAGGGCGCCAGCTCGACGTCCAGCTTCTGCTCGATCCAGGGCACGGCGGTGCCGGTCAGCCAGGCGGAGAAGCGCGGCAGCCAGTCGATGAACTTGCCGACCTGGTTCTCCACCAGCGGAATCAGCAGCAGCACCGCCAGGATCAGCACCAGGCTCATCAGGCTGAACACCAGGATGACCGCGGTGGTACGGCTGCGGCCCGAGCGTTCGATGCGCGCCACCAGCGGATCGCCCAGCCAGGCCAGCAGGGCCGAGAGCACGAAGGGCGTGAGGATCGGCGCCAGCAGCCACAGCAGCAGGCCCAGGCCGGCCGCCAGGGCCAGCCACTGCCAGCGGCGCCGGTCGCTGAAGGGATCCGGGACGGCGGTGTTCATGCAGCGGGTTTCCTCGTGTGTCGCCAGGCCAGCACACCATAGCGGATGACGTAGTCCAGTCCGCTGGCAAAGGTCAGGAAGGCCACCGCCAGGATGGCCGGGCCGGCCACGTCATCCCAAGGCAGCCAGCCGACCCGGCCCAGCAGGCAGGCCAGCACCAGCAGCACCTGGGCGAAGGTGGTGAGCTTGCCCAGCAGGGTCGGCCGGCCGTCGTAGGGGCCGGCCAGGCGCCACCAGGCGATGGCGCCGGCGACGATCACCAGGTCGCGCAGGGCCACCAGCAGCAGGAACCAGCCCGGCAGGGCCGCCACCAGCCACAGGCCGAGCATGGCCAGGCCGAGCATCAGCTTGTCGGCGATCGGATCGAGCAGGCTGCCCAGCCGGCTGCCCCAGCCGAAGCGCTTGGCCAGCCAGCCATCCAGGGCGTCGCTGAGGCCGGCGACAGCGGCCACGCCCAGGGCCGCTTCCGCCCGGTCGTTCACCAGCAGCCAGGGCAACAGCGGCGCCAGCACCAGGCGCAGCCCGGTGAGCAGGTTGGGCAGGTGGCGCCCGTTCATGGCTGCAGCAGGAAGCGCGGCGCGTCCTCGCTGGCGAAGGGATCGGCGGCCAGCACGCCGCCTTCGGTGACGAAGCGGGCGAAGGCCTCGGCGCCGACCGCGAGGTCCAGGCGCAGGCGCAGGCCGTCGGGCCGGGCTTCGACCACGTCGACGGCGCGCACCACCGGCAGGGTCTGCAGGTAGCCCATGGCGCGGGCGAGGTCGCCGCTGCCGCGCAGGCCGGCCAGTTCGATCTCCAGGCGCTGCGGTTCGCCGACCTCCACCGCCACCGCGTCGCGGCGGGCGATGGCATCGGCGGCGCCGTCGGCGCCGGAAGCGATGGCGATCAGCGGGCTGGGATCGCTGAAGCTCCAGCGCGAGAGCTCGTGCTCGCCGCTGGCCAGCAGCCAGTCGGCCGCCCAGCCCGAACCGCTGCGGTAGACCTTGCCGACCAGCAGGGTGCGGTTGCCGTAGCGCGCCGCCAGCGGCTGCAGGCGTTCCAGCGACTGCGACCAGATCGCGTCCACCGCCGCCATCTCGACGGCGCTGCCGGCCGGCAGGGCAAAGCGCAGGCCACGCTCCAGGCCGCGGGTGGCCAGCGGCTTGACCACGTTCAGCTGCTGGGCGCTGACCAGGCGCGGGCCGCGGCCGTCGTCGATGGCCAGCCACAGCAGTGGCTGCGGCCGGTCCGGGCCCCAGTAGGGCAGTCCGGCGCCGGCCAGCAGGGCATCGACCCGGCCGGGATCGAAATCGAAGCTCATGCGCGAGCGGTAGACCGGCACGCCGCCGATGGCGGTATTGCCCTGCTGGTCGCTGGAGTCGGCGGCGCCGGAGGCGATCACGAAGGAGTCGGCCTGGGCCAGGGCGCGCCGCACCACCGGATTGCCGGCCGCCTGCGGATCGCCGCTGAGCTTGACCACCACCTGGGCCAGGGCCCGGGCGGTGGCGGCGCGGACTTCGCCGGCGCCCTGGGAGAGCAGCTCGACCTCGCCGCGGTACAGGGCCGGATCGCGCACGGAGCCGGCGCTGCCGGCCTCGCCGTCGTCGGGCAGGGCGGGCTCGACCGGCGGGCCGGGCTCGGCCGGTTCGAACTGGGCGGCCGCGGGCAGGGCCGGGCCCAGGGCGAGCAGCAGGCTGGCGACGAGCGGGAACAGGGATACGGTCGGGCGCATGTCGGTACGGCTGACGGAGCTGCGCGCATGGTGCCGCAGCGGCGCCCTCCCCGTCCAACCGGCCCCGGGGCGGGGGCGGCCGGGCTGCTAGAATGCGCGGCCTTCCCGCCTGCCGTCGGAATGCCGTCGTGACCCAGCCCAGCCCCCTCACCTACCGCGACGCGGGTGTCGACATCGACGCCGGCAACGAAGTCGTCGAGCGCATCAAGCCCCTGGTCAAGCGCACCTTCCGCCCGGAAGTGATGGGCGGCCTGGGCGGCTTCGGCGCCCTGTTCGACCTGGCGGGCAAGTACCGCGAGCCGGTGCTGGTCAGCGGCACCGACGGCGTCGGCACCAAGCTCAAGCTGGCGCAGCAGCTGAACCGGCACGACAGCATCGGCATCGACCTGGTCGCCATGTGCGTCAACGATGTGCTGGTGCAGGGCGCCGAGCCGCTGTTCTTCCTGGACTACTTCGCCACCGGCAAGCTGGACGTGGACACCACGGTCGCCGTGGTCGGCGGCATTGCCAGGGGCTGCGAGCTGGCCGGCTGCGCCCTGATCGGCGGCGAGACTGCCGAGATGCCGGACATGTACCCGCCGGGCGAATACGACCTGGCCGGCTTCACCGTCGGCGCGGTGGAGAAGTCGAAGCTGCTGGACGGCGGCAAGGTGCAGGCCGGCGACGTGCTGCTGGGCATCGGCTCCAGCGGCCCGCATTCCAACGGCTATTCGCTGATCCGCCGCATCTACGACCGCGCCGGCCGCCCGGCCGAGCTGGACCTCGGCGGCGTGCGCCTGGTCGACGCACTGATGGAGCCGACCCGCATCTATGTGAAGCCGATGCTGGCGCTGATGGCCGCGCACGAGATCCACGCCATGGCCCACATC
>DATGPR010000081.1:0-13240 GCA_035304725.1 Arenimonas sp. | reverse complement strand
AGCTGGTCGTGCGCCTCGTCGCGGTAGTGGGTCAGGCCGACGTACTTCACCTTGCCCTGCGCCTTGAGCTCGCGCGCCAGGGCCAGCTGGGTGCGCCAGTCGCGCAGGTTGTGCACGGCCAGCAGCTCGACCTTGTCGGTGCGCAGTCGGCGCAGCGAGTCGGCGAACTGGGCCTCGCCGGCGGCACGGTCGTCGGCGGCCAGCTTGGTGGCCAGGAAGATGCGCTCGCGCAGGCCCAGCTCGGCCAGCAGGTCGCCAAGCACGTCCTCGGCGTTCGAATAGTTGGGCGAGGTGTCGATGACGGTGGCGCCACCGTCGACGAAGATCCGCAGTACCTCACGCAGCGGTTCGCGGCCGGCCATGTCCACTTCGAAGCTGCCGGAAGTGCCGGCGCCGATCACCGGGATCAGTTCGCCGCTGGAGGGGATGGCGCGCTTGAGCATGGTGCCCGTGCCCGGCTCCGCCAGGGCGGGCAGGGGTCGCAGCACGGCGGCGCCGGCGACGGCGAGGGCGGCGGCAAGGAATTCACGACGATCGGTCATGGCGGTGTCCTCGTTGCACAGTGACAGGCGGATGCTGGAGCAATCCGCGTGAACATTCCGTTTTTTGCCCGGCGCCCCGTGGCCCGGCGCCGGCCGGATCAGGCCTTGCGCCGGTGCCGTCGCCAGCCGATCCAGGCGACGGCGAGCACCGCGCCCAGCATGGCCATGGCCATGTCCTTCTGCGCATCCCATTCGTCACCCTGGGTGCCCAGGTAGGCCGTGCCCAGGTCACCGGCGACCACCTCTGCCGCGGCCCACTCCACCAGCTCGAACAGGGCCGAGTGCGACATCACGAACAGCACCGGCAGCAGCCAGCGCCAGAACGAGCGCGAGGGCGCCACCCGCTCCAGCAGCTCCTGGCAGGCCGGCGTCACCAGCAGGCCGTAGGAGAAATGCACCAGCCGGTCGAAATGGTTGCGCTCCAGGCCCAGCAGCCCGTTCAGCGGCGTGCCGAAGATCGCTGCCGTCCAGGCGTCGTAGGGCACCTCGGCATAGGTGAAGTGCGCGCCCAGCTCGTGCAGCAGGCCGAAGGCGAACAGCGCCAGGTAGGCGCCGTTGGAGAAGGGATGCCGGCGGTGGTTCCAGACCAGCACCGGCACCGCCGCCACGACCAGCAGGTTTTCCAGCAGCCAGTCCTGCCGGTAGGCAGGCGCGATCGCCAGCCAGGTCCACCAGATGAGGAACAGGCCCAGCAGGACGCCGGGCAGGCGCTCACGGGACCATGCCACCGGGGGGATCCTTGCGGAAGTCGCGGGCCGCCAGGCTGCGGGTCAGGCGGAACACGCCCTCGCGGACGATGCGGCGCATGCGGATGTCGACGATGGTGGTCTGGTTGGGGCGGATCACGTCCAGCAGGCTCTCCAGTCCGGCGCCGAGCTCGGCGGCCCAGTGTCCCACCCAGCCGTCCTCGCTGCGCGGCTGCAGGCGCAGGCCGTAGGGCGGGCGCGGGATGCGTTCGCTGCGCAGCACCTTGCCCTTGTCGTTGCGGATCTCCGGGCAGCCGGCCAGGGCGGCATGGTTGAGGAAGAAGGTCAGGTGGCCGGCCGCCCGGCGGTTGCCCTGGCGGTCGGTGAGGAAGCCGGCCGGCAGCTGGTTGGGGTCGCCGGAGGGGCCGGCGGTCAGCAGCAGGTTGAGGTCCGGCAGGCGCGCGCCGCTGTCGTCCATCAGCCGGACGATCAGCATGGCATGCGGGTCGTGGATGTAGACGCGGTCGGGCAGCACCGGAATGCGCTCGATCTCCACCCGCCGCTGCGGCTCCTGGTGCACGGCGTTCTCCGCCTCGAACTGCTTGCACAGGGCGGCGTAGTCGTCGTGGTTGCGCACCTTCAGGCAGCGCAGGATGGCGTCCACGGTCGGGTGCGGCCGGCCGTCGTCGCGGACGCCGGCCATGATGCCCATGTCGGTGCCGCTGTGGGATGTGCCGGGGATGATGCGGAAGGCCGTGGTTTCGGCGGCGTCGTTGGCGGCCAGGCGCAGCTCGCGCAGGCGCTTGCGCGCCGAGGGCAGGGCTTCGCCGGGTTGCAGCTCCGGCTGCTCCAGCACCACGTGCCTGGCATTGAGGTTGGCCGCCGCCAGTCGCACCACGCCGTCGCTGCCGGTCTCGCCGGTGTAGGCGTTGACGTGGTCGTAGAGCTTGCGGTCGATGGCATCGCCCGAGAGCACGAACTGGAACACCGGCCTGGCGGCGCGGGTGAGTTTCAGCTTCGGGTAGTCGTGGATCCAGCGCAGGTTGAGCGCCAGCGATTCCGGGCTGGCCAGTTCCAGCCAGTCGAGCACGCCGGTGCCGGGCTCGACGCCGTCGAACCAGGCCTTGATCGCCCCCAGCCGGCCCTTGCCCAGCTGCGCCAGGGCCGAGCCGAAATTGGCCGGCGCCAGCATGATCAGGTGGCTCATCGGGCAGTCGTCGGCGCGCCCGGCCCTGACGATGTAGCGGTCCAGCCATTCGCGCACCACCGGCCCGCCGGTGCTGTGGGTGATGCAGACGAAGCGGCGGCCGCGGCCGACTTCGGCCAGCACCTCGTTGATGGCGTGGTCGAAGGCGCGGGCGATGTCCGGCACCGTCACCTCGTCGCGGAAGCTGACGTACTGGCCCAGGTGCACGTGGGCGATGTCGATGCCGGGGCCGCCGGAACGTGCGGCCTCGGATTTCAGGCGGGCCGGCAGCTCACCGTAGGTGGCCGTGCTGGTGACGCTCCAGCCGTGGACGAAGACGAGCAGGGACTTGGCCATGTCGATCGGCCTCCGGGGGGTGTGCCCATGCTAACGCAGGGGCGGTGGCGGCCCGGCCGGTTCAGCCGGGTGCCTGCTCCTCGTTCTCCTCGCTGGCCGGTGCCGCCGGCCGCGCCGGCATCGGCGGCAGGCGCTTGGGCACCCGGTTGGCGTCGAGCAGGCGCTCGATGCGGGCGAACACCTCGGCGCGCGAGAACGGCTTCTTCATGAAGTCGTCGGCGCCGATGCGCTGCACGTAGAACTGCTCGGTGGCCTGTTCGTTGCCGCTGATCATGATCACCGGGATGTCGCGGGTGTAGGGATCTCGGCGCAGCTGGCGCAGGCAGGCGAAGCCGTCCATGCCCGGCAACACGATGTCCAGGAAGATCAGCTCGGGCATCTGCGTGCGGGCGATCTCCAGCGCTTCCTCGGCGCTGCCGGCCTCCAGCACGTGGTAGTCGTTCTGCCGGAGCATGCGCGCCAGCAGGGTGACGATGGTGGGCGAGTCGTCCACCACCAGCATGCGCGTGCCCGGGCGGGCATTGACCCGCGGCTTGAGCCGGCGGTCGGGGCCGCCGTCAGGCGCCGGGCCCGGTTCCTGCGTCGGCGCGGCGGCCGGTTTCGGGTCGGGGCGCCGGCTGCCCCAGCCGAACAGGCGCTTGATCTTCTCGTAGATGTCCAAAGGCGTGCTCCCCCACGCGTCCGGTGCCGCCAGTGTCCACGGGTCCGGCCGTCGGGGCAACAAGCCGCGCTTCAGTCCAGGCCCTTGGCCTCGGCCGTGCCCAGGGTGGCCGGTTCCGGCTTGTGCGGCGGTTGCCGCGACAGCAGCGGGTGCGCGAACACGCCGCCGAGGATGACCGCCACCCCGAGGTAGAACATCCAGCCCAGCTCGCGCTGCTCGCCCAGCAGCAGGATGGCCAGGATGATGGCGTAGATCGGTTCCAGGTTCACCGCCAGCTGGGCGGAGAAGGCACTGATCTGGCGCAGCGCCACCAGCGACAGCGCGAAGGGCAGCAGGGTGCAGGCCAGGGACAGCACCAGCAGCAGGCTGGCATCGCGCAGGCCGGGCATTTCGAAGACAGGGCCGAACCAGGGAACCAACGGCGCCAGCAGCACCAGGGCCAGGCCGCCGGCGCCGAGTTCGACGAAGGTGACGGTCAGGGCGTCACCGCGTTCGACGTGGCGCTTGTTCAGCGCGCCGAAGACCGCCACCAGCACCGCCGAGAGACAGCCGACGACGATGCCGGTGCGCATGTCCAGCGGCACGCCGCCGACCACCAGGGCGACGCCGGGCACCACCGCCACGCCAATCAGCAGCTCGCGGGCGGAGAAGGGGCGGCCGGTGATCCAGGGTTCGATCACCGGCACGAACACCGTCGCCACGGCGATGCAGGTCACCGCCACCGAGGCATTGGCCAGCTTGATGGCGCCGTAGAAGGTCAGCCAGTGCAGGGCCACCAGCACGCCGATACCGACGTAGATGGCCAGTTGCCGGCCGGGCAGCGCGCGCAGGCCGCGCCAGACCCGCGGCATCAGCAGCAGGGCGGCGGCGACCAGCAGCATGCGCCAGACCACCAGGGACATGGCGCCCAGACTGATGGCCTTGCCGAGGATGGCGGTGAAACCCCAGAGCAGGACACAGAAGTGGATCTGCCACTGGGCCCGCGCGGCCGGACTCATTCCTTCGGCGCCTCCCGCACGGGAAGCGGCACGCTGCAGACATCGATGTGCCCGGCCGGATGCACGTACCAGTCGTCGCGGCGGTTGCGCCGCGCCTCGACCAGGGCCTCGAAGGTGGCGGTATCGGTACGCAGCAACTGCAGGCGCTCGCGCTCGGCCGCCGGCACCTCGCTGGCCAGGCGGATGGCGCGGATCGGCACCGTCTGTTCACGCTGCTCGTAGAAGCCCAGCGGGCCGGTGCCGCGCGGCAGGGTGCTCAGCAGCTCCATGCCCTTGATCACCCGGCCGACGCTGGTGATGTTGCGGTCGAGCTGGCGCGGCGCGTGGCCGATCACCACGTACAGCTCGTTGCCCAGGCTGGAATCGGGGGCCATGTCGCGACCGGCGCCGACGGTGCCGTAGCAGTGCGTCAGCCAGGCCAGGCCGGCCTGCGGGTCGCGGGCGGCGGGGAACCCTTCGGCGAAACCGGCCTGCGGCGCCCAGCCGTCATGGTCGGGCAGTACGGTGAAGTCCAGGCTTTCGGCGGAGCGGGCGAACTCGGCCGGCAGCTTGTTGGCGGCGGCGTCGGGCAGCGGCCTGGCCTTGGCCGGGTCGCCGCCGTCGGCATCGCCCCACTGCACCACGAAGTTGTCGTGCGAGCGGTTGATGCTCAGGCCGTCGTACCAGCCCGCCTTCGCCAGTGCGCGGATGTTGGCGACGTGCTGCGGCGCGAAGCCCGGCGCCAGTTCGATCACCACGCGGCCGCTGGCCAGCTCCAGGTAGAGCGTGTTCTCGGGATCCGGCTCGCGCCAGTCGGCGGACGTCGAGGCCTCGAGGATGTCCTGCATGGTCTGCGGCCGCTTCGCCGGTTCGGCGGCGGTGCAGGCGGCGCTCAGGGCGAAGGCGAGCAGGGCGATGCGGAAGCGGGGCGCGGCGGGCATGGCGGTGGGCTCCGTGGCGTCGGGCTGGCAAGCCTAACCCGAGCGCTCACGCCGGCACAGGTGGCGGTTCCTGCAGCGCCGCCAATTGCTCCTGCATGCACACCAGCACCTCTTCCCAGTGCCGCGGCTCGGCGAACCAGGGAAAGGCGGCGGGGAAGGCGGGGTCGCGCCAGCGACGGGCGATCCAGGCGTTGTGGTGAAGAAGGCGCAGGCTGCGCAGCGGCTCCACCAGGTGCAGTTCCGCCAGGTTGAACTGGCGGAACTCGCCATAGCCTTCCAGCAGCCAGCCCCAGGCGCGGCCGGCGCCGTCGCCCTGGCCGGCCAGCATCCACAGGTCCTGTACGGCCGGGCCCATCAGGCAGTCGTCCAGGTCGACGAAATGCGCCTGCTCCTCGCGCCAGAGGATGTTGCCGAGGTGGCAGTCGCCGTGCAGGCGCAGTGTCTGCACCGGGCCGGCGCGCTCGATGCAGGCGTCGATGGCGTCGAGCAGGGCGTCGGCGAGGATGGCGAAGTTGTCCTCCAGTTCCGGCGGCAGCCAGCCGTGTTCGAGCAGCCAGGCCACCGGCTGTTCGCCATGGCTTTCCGGGCCGATGTCGCCACGGTGGCGGAAGGCGGCACGTGCGCCGACGTTGTGCAGCCGCGCCAGCAGGCGGCCGAGCTGGCGCAGGGTGTCGCGGTCGCCGACCTCGGGGGCGCGACCGCCGTGCAGCGGGAACAGGGCGAAGCGGTGGCCGTCGTGGTGGTGCAGGGTCCGGCCGGTGAAGGCCAGCGGCGCCACCACCGGCAGTTCCGCCTCCGCCAGTTCGCGGGCGAAGTCGTGTTCCTCGGCGATGGCCTCGTCGCTCCAGCGGCCCGGGCGGTAGAACTTGGCCACCAGCGGCGGGCCCTCTTCCATGCCGATCCGGTAGACACGGTTCTCGTAGCTGTTCAGCGCCAGCACGCGGCCGTCGCAGCGCAGGCCCAGCGATTCCACCGCGTCCAGGACCAGGGCGGGCTCGAGGTCGGCGAAGGGCAGCTCGTCCAGGGCCGGCCGCTCGCGGCCGGAGGCGTTCACGGCAACTCCATGGCCGTGGCCCGGGCGACCAGGCCGGCGGAGAGATAGCAGTGCGGGCCGCCCCAGCGGAATCCGTGCCGGGCGAACAGCGAGCGGTACCAGCCCGCCGGCCGCCAGTGCAGGCCCTCGGTGTCGCCGATGATGTCGTCGCCCTCGGCGAACAGCTCGAGGAAGGCGACGCCGTCGCACAGGCGCGGGAACTCGCGCAGGCCGCGCTTGAGTTCCTCATCGCCGAGGTAGTGCATCACGTCCGAGCAGACCAGCAGGTCCACCGGCTCGGGCAGGGTCAGCGCGGCCAGGTCGCCGAAGGGCAGCCAGTGCAGGTTGCGGCGGCTGCCATGGCGGGCGATGGCGTATTCGCTGGAATCGACGCCGAGGTAGCGCACCTTCGGCCGCAGCCGGCGCAGCGGCGCCAGCCAGGCGCCTTCGCCGCAGCCTACGTCCAGCACCGACTGGATGGGCCGGCCCAGGTGGTATTCGGCCATGGCCACGGCCAGGGCGACCTTGCGCGAGAGCGCGGCGCTGCTGCCGAGGCCGCGCTGGCGGTACCAGGTGTCGAAATAGGCCTGGTCGTAGACCTTGCCCCGGCCGCCGGCAGGGCCCTTGCCGCTTGTGGCCATGGCGTTCAGGCCTTGCCGATCAGGACCGAGCGCATCGAGATCGAGCCCGAGACCTGGTCGTTGAAGAACTCCACCGGTTCGTCCTCGCGCTGCAGGGCCAGCACGTAGACCAGGGGCAGGTAGTGCTCGGGCGAGGGGATGGCGAGCAGGGCGTCCGGGCCCAGGGTCTCGTAGCCGAGCATGCCCTCGTGGTGGCCCTCGGCGATGCGTTCGGCGATGTCCTCGTCGAAGCGGGCGGCCCAGTCGTAGGGCTCGCGCATGTCCGGGCGCCAGTAGCGCAGGTTGTGCACGATGTTGCCGCTGCCCATCACCAGCACGCCCTCGTCGCGCAGGGGCTGCAGTTGCCGGGCCAGGTCGTAGTGCCAGGCGCCGGGCTGCAGGGTGTGCAGGCTCAGCTGCACCACCGGGATGTCGGCCTCGGGGTACATGGCGGTCAGCACGCTCCAGGCGCCGTGGTCCAGGCCGCGCTGCGGGTCCAGGTGCACGCGCGGGCCCTCGATCAGTTCCGCCACCCGGTGCGCCAGCTCCGGGCTGCCGGGCGCGGGGTACTTCACCTCGAACAGGGCCTTGGGGAAGCCGCGGAAGTCGTGGATGGTGTCGGGCTGGGCGGCCGAGCTGACGTAGACGCCCTCCGTCTCCCAATGCGCCGAGACGCAGAGGATGGCCTTCGGCCGGGGCAGGCGCTTGCCCATGGCCTGCCAGCCGCGGCGGAAGGGGGAGTCCTCGATCGCGTTCATCGGCGAACCGTGCCCCACGAACAGGGCGGGCATCGGACCGGAGCTGGACGCGGCACTCATCGAGGGATCTCCCGGGGGGTCTTGGGGCCTCCCAAGTTACCGAAGGCAGGCCGGGATGCAAGCCGGCCCCCTTCCGCAAGTCCTTGCCGGCCCATGACTTGCGGCACTGGGGCCGGTTTTGGCGGCGGCTATTATTCAGTTCACAGTATGTGCATGGGCGGGATATCCCGCGGGCGAGGCTAGCGCATGGCGGACGTCGAACCGCACCTGAAGAAATTCCAGAAGGAGCTGAGCGCCGGCACCGTGTCCCTGGTGCTGCTGGCGGTGCTGGAGCAGTCGGGCGAGCCGGTCTACGGCTACCAGATCGCCAAGCGCCTGGAACGCACCGGCGATCCGCTGCTGGGCGGCAAGCAGAGCGCCCTCTACCCGGTGCTGCGCAATCTCAGCGCCGCCGGCCTGGCCGAGAGCCACGTCGAGCCCTCGGTCAGCGGACCACCGCGGCGCTACTACCGCATCACGCCACTCGGCAGCGAGGTGCTGGCCGAGTGGACCCGTACCTGGCGGACGACCCGCCAATCCGTCGATTCCGTGCTGGAAGGACAGCTGCCATGACCACCACCCCGCGAACCATCCCCGAATACCTCGAGCAGCTGCGGGCGGCCCTGCGCGGCGCCGATCCGGCCCTGATCCAGGACGCGCTCTACGACGCCGAGGAATACCTGCGCTCGGAGCTGGCGGCCAATCCCGGCACCGACGAGGCCACCCTGCTGGCCGGCATCGCCGGCAGCTACGGCGCGCCGGAGGAAGTGGCGGACATCTACCGCGACACCGAAGTGCAGGTGACCCGGGCCCTGCGCGCGCCGCCGCCGGCTGCCGCCGACAAGCGCGGGGCGCTGGCGCGCTTCTTCGGTGTCATCGCCGACCCGTATGCCTGGACCGGCTTCTTCTACATGCTGCTGTCGCTGGCGACGGGCATCGTCTACTTCACCACGGTCGTCACCGGCTTCAGCGTCTCGGCCGGCACGATCGTGCTGATCATCGGCATCCCGATCGTGATCCTGTTCGTCGGCGTGATCCGCATCCTCTCGCTGGTGGAGGGGCGCATCGTCGAGGTGATGCTGGGCGAGCGCATGCCGCGCCGGCCGCTGTACCAGGGCCGCGGCCAGCCCTGGCTGCAGCGCATCGTCGACATGTTCACCGACCTGCGCACCTGGTCGACCATGCTGTACATGCTGCTGATGCTGCCGCTGGGCACGCTCTACTTCACGGTGGCGGTGACCGGCATGAGCACCTCGCTTGGCCTTGTGCTGGGTTCGGTGCTGGCCCTGCTGCAGGGCATGGGGCTGGATGTGGGCCACTTCGACATCGACCTGGGCGTGCCGCTGCCGCTGTGGCTGGCCATCCCGGTCTGCTTCGCCGGCGGCCTGCTGGGCTTCTTCCTGACCCTGCACATCGCCCGCCTGGTGGCGCGGGTGCACGGCGTGCTGGCCAAGCACCTGCTGGTGAAGACCGCCCAGTACTGAGCTGAACGAGCTTGCCCGGCGCCGCCGCCGGCGGCGCCGGGTTGCGGTAAGGTGGGCGCCCCGGCAGGCCCCGGCAGGAGGCGCCCATGAGCCAGCCCAGCAGCCCGCCCGACCCGCTGCACGGCGTCGAGCCGCTTTCCGACGAGGCCATCGTGGCCGCTACCCGCGACTGGGTGGTCAAGGCGGTCATCGGCCTGAACCTTTGTCCCTTCGCCAAGGCGGTGCACGCCAAGCGGCAGATCCGCTATGTGGTCAGCCACGCGCGTGCGGCGGAGGAATTGCTGGAGGACCTGCTGCACGAACTGCAGCTGCTGGCCGCCGCCGATCCTGCCGATGTGGACACCACCCTGCTGGTGCATCCGTGGGTGCTGGAGGACTTCCTGGACTACAACGACTTCCTCGACGTGGCCGATGCCGCGGTGGCCGAGCTTGGCCTGGAAGGCGTGCTGCAGGTGGCCAGCTTCCACCCCGACTACCGCTTCGCCGACAGCGAAGGGGACGACATGGGCAACTACTCCAACCGTTCGCCCTTCCCGACCCTGCACCTGCTGCGCGAGGAGAGCGTGGACCGGGCGGTGGCCGCCTTCCCGGAGGCGGACCGGATCTGGGAAGCCAACATCGAGACGCTGCGCCGGCTCGGGCCCGAGGGCTGGAGCCGGCTCGGCCTCACTCGTCGCTCACGGTGATCGGCCGGGTGACCAGCACGGCGCGATTGTCGGCGTTCCAGTAGCGCAGCTGGAAACTGCCGGCCTGCCCGAGCAGGGGCAGGGTGAGCGTGCGCTTCGCAAACCCCGGGTCGGCCTGCAACTGCTTGTGGGCCAGCACCTTGCCGGCGCCGCCATCGGCAGCGGGATCGAACAGCTGGATGCTGTCGCCCGAGCTGCCCGGGCCCTGCCAGCGCAGGCTGAGGCTGCTGCCGGTGGTGGCGCGGTCGGGCGCTTCCAGGGCGAAGGTGCCGCTTTCGACGTCGATTTCGCGCTCGGCCAGCACGGTGCGGTTCTGGCCATCCCAGTAGCGCAGCAGGTAGCGGCCGGGCGTGACCGGCATGGGCACGCTGACCTGCTTCTCGTTGTACTTCGGGTCGGCGCGCAGGCGGCGGGTGTGGATGGGCTTGCCGTCGCCGCCGGCCGCGAGCAGCTGTACTTCGTCGGCGATGCCGCCGGGGCCGTTCCAGCCGATGCTGACGCGCTCGGCGGCCGCTGCGCGCTCCGGCGCTTCCAGGGTGTACTGCGCCGCCTCGACCAGCAGCGGGCGGAAGGCGGAGACGCTGCGGGCGCCACCATTCCAGTATTCCAGCCGGTATTCGCCGGGTTCGGCCGGGGCGGTCACCGTGGCCAGGTTCTCGCTGAACTTCGGATCGGCGTGCAGGGGCTTGCGATCGATGACCTGCGTGCCACCGGCGTCGGCCAGGCGGATCTCGTCACCGCTGGCGCCGGGGCCGGTCCAGCGGACGGTGACGGGCGAGGAGATCGCCACCCGTTCCGGCGCTTCCAGGCCGACCTCGGCATCGACGATGGTGATGGGGCGGGTGGCCAGGATGCGGCGGTGCGGGCCTTCGTAGTAGCGCAGCTGGTAGTCGCCGGGCGCGGGTGGCGCCGTCAGCGTGACCTGACGCTGCGCATGGCCCTCGTCGTCGCGCAGGCGGCGGCGGACCAGCAGGCGGCCGTCGTGGCCGTTGGCGGCCGGGTCGAAGACCTGCACTTCGTCGGCCTGGGTGTCGGGGCCGTCCCAGGTGACGGTGAAGCGCGAGGAGATGACGGCCTGCTCCGGCGCCTCCAGGCTGGCCGGCGGCGGCGGGGGCACGGCCGGCACCTCGATGACGGTTTCGGACAGCGCCCTGGCCAGGCCTTCGGCATCGTCGGCGGCGAAGTAGCGGCCGCCGGTGTTCTCGGCCAGGCAGGCGACCTGCTTGCCTTCCTCGTCGCTGAGGCCGAAGCCGACCACGTGCGCGGTGAAGTCGACGCCGGATTCCTCCAGCGCGCTGGCGACGGCGCAGGGGTCGGCCTTGCAGGTCTCCAGGCCGTCGGTGATCAGGATGACGGTGGCCTTCTGCTCGGTGAAGCGCAGCTCGCGGGCGGCGCGGCTGACCGATTCGCCCAGCGGGGTCATGCCGAGGAACTTCATCCGGGCGGCGGCGGCGGAAATCGCGCCGGCATTGCCGGGGCCGGGCGGCACCACCAGTTCGATGTCGTTGCAGTTGCCCTTCTCGCGGTGGCCATAGGCCATCAGGCCGAGCTCGGTGTCGGCGGGCAGGTCGGCCAGCACCCTGGCCAGGGTTTCGCGGGCGATCTCCAGCTTGGGCTTGCCGTCGATCTGGCCCCACATCGAACCGGAACCGTCCAGCACGATGATCGCCTGCTCACCGGCATTGGCATGGGCAGCGGCGAAGCAGCACAGCGCCAGCAGGGCGGGGCGGAACAGGGGCAGGGACATGGGCTTTCCTCCGATGGCCATCCCCACACCATACGAAGAATCGCCCTCCCACTCGACACCCCACCACCGGGGTCAGAGTAAAGGGTCAGAGTCCGGGGTCTGACCCCGGGGTCGGAGTAAAGGGTCTGACCCCGGGGTTGCTCAGAAGGGGCGGGGGCCCTTGCGGTGGGGCTTCCTGGGGCCGAACTTCTTCGGGGCGAAGGGCTTGCGCTCGCCGCCGTCGTGGCGCGGGCCGCCGGGCTTGCGGGCGTAGGGCTTGCGGCCGGGGGCGCGCGGCTGGGCGTCCGGCGGCTCGCCGTCGCGGGTGATGCGCAGCTGGCGGCCGGCGCACCAGGTGCCCTTCAGGTGCGCCAGCACGTCCTGCGGCAGGTCGGCCGGCAGGTCCAGCAGGCTGTGGTCGGGATAGATCTCGATGCGGCCGATCCGGCGTGCGTCCAGGCCGGCCTCGTTGGCGACGGCGCCGACGATGTTGCCCGGCTTCACCCCATCCTCGTAGCCGACCTCGATGCGGTAGGTGGCCATGCCCGGATCCGGCGTGTGCGGCACCCGCTCCTTGCGCGGCGCCGGGCGGGCGGGGCGGTCGCCACGCTCGCCATGCTCCTCGCGCTCGCGACGCTGGCGCGGACCGCGTTCGGCGGCGAACTCGCGCGCCGGCACCGGCTCGCGCCTGGGCGGCTCCAGCAGCAGCGGCGCGTCGCCATGCGCCAGCTTGGCCAGGGCGGCAGCGATCTCGATCGCCGGCACGTTGTGCTCGCGTTCGTATTCCTCGACCAGGGCCTGGAACATGCCCAGCCCGTTTGCCGCCAGGGTGTCGCTTATGCGCTGCTTGAACCTGCCGATGCGGGCGTCGTTGATGACCTCGACGCTGGGCAGGTCCATGGGTTCGATCGGCTGCCGGGTGGCGCGCTCGATCGCCCGCAACAGGCCACGCTCGCGCGGGGCGATGAACAGGATGGCCTCGCCGCTGCGCCCGGCCCGGCCGGTGCGGCCGATCCGGTGCACGTAGCTCTCGGTGTCGTAGGGCACGTCGTAGTTCAGCACGTGGCTGATGCGGTCCACGTCCAGGCCGCGGGCGGCGACGTCGGTAGCCACCAGGATGTCGATCTTGCCGTCCTTGAGCTGGGCGATGGTGCGCTCGCGCTGGGCCTGGGCCACGTCGCCGTTGATGGCGGCGGCGGCGAAACCGCGCGCCTGCAGCTTCTCGGCCAGTTCCTCGGTGGCCTGCTTGGTGCGCGTGAAGACGATCATCGCGTCAAAGGGCTCGGCTTCGAGGATGCGGGTCAGCGCGTCCAGCTTGTGCAGGCCGCTGACCTGCCAGTAGCGCTGGCGGATGTTCTCGGCCGTGCGCGTCTTCGCCGCGATGGTGACTTCGGCCGGCTCCTGCAGGTAGGTCTGGGCGATGCGCCGCACCGGCGGCGGCATGGTGGCGGAGAACAGCGCCGTCTGCCGCTGCTCCGGCATGCTGCGCAGGATCTGCTCGACGTCGTCGATGAAGCCCATGCGCAGCATCTCGTCGGCCTCGT
>DATGPR010000080.1:0-3918 GCA_035304725.1 Arenimonas sp. | reverse complement strand
CTGGTGCGCGAGAGCATCGTCGAGGCCGAGGCCCTGCCGATGCGCCTGACCGCGCATTCGATGTGCTTCCGCGCCGAGGCCGGCAGCCACGGCCGCGATACCCGCGGCATGATCCGCCAGCACCAGTTCGAGAAGGTCGAGCTGGTCTCGATCACCCGCCCGGCCGATTCCGATGCCGAGCACGAGCGCATGACCCGCTGCGCCGAGGCGGTGCTGGAGAAGCTGGGCCTGCCGTACCGGCGCATGCTGCTGTGCAGCGGCGACATGGGCTTCTCGGCCCGCAAGACCTACGACCTCGAGGTCTGGCTGCCCAGCCAGGGCGCTTACCGCGAGATCAGCAGCTGCTCGAACTGCGGCGACTTCCAGGCCCGGCGCATGCAGGCGCGCTGGCGCAACCCGGAGACCGGCAAGCCCGAGCCGCTGCACACCCTCAATGGTTCCGGCGTCGCCGTCGGCCGCGCGCTGATCGCGGTGATGGAGAACTACCAGAACGCCGACGGCAGCATCACCGTGCCGGAGGTGCTTCGTCCTTACATGGGCCAGCAGGAGCGCATCGGATGAACCATCCTGATCTGAATGACCTGCAGTTCTTCGCCATGGTGGTCGAGCATGGCGGCTTCGCCGCGGCCGAGCGCGCGCTCGGCGTGCCCAAGTCGCGCCTGAGCCGGCGCATCGCCCAGCTGGAGAACGACCTGGGCGTGCGCCTGCTGCAGCGTTCGACCCGCAAGTTCGCCGTCACCGAGGTCGGGCAGAGCGTCTACCGCCACGCCCAGACCATGCTGGCCGAGGCCCAGGCCGCCCGCGAGGCGGTGGACCGGGTCAGTGCCACGCCGCGCGGCCTGATCAAGGTCAGCTGCCCGGTGTCGATCTCCCAGGAGCTGCTGGGGCCGATCCTGCCGGACTTCATGCGCCAGCATCCGCAGGTGCGCATCCAGCTGCACGTCAGCAACCGCCGCGTGGACGTGATCCAGGAAGGCTTCGACGTCGCCCTGCGCGTGCGCAGCGAGCTGCGCGATGACGGCGAGATGGTGGCGCGCACCTTCGGCCACCTGCGCGAACTGCTGGTGGCCAGCCCGCGTTACCTGGACAGGGTGGGGCGACCGCAGGTGCCGGCCGACCTGGCCAACCACACCACGCTCAGCATGCGCGAGGACGACGCCCGCCAGCGCTGGACCCTGCACGGCCCCGAGGGCCAGATCGAGAAGGTGGACCTGCAGCCGATGCTGATGGCGCACGACTTTTCCACCCTGATGGCCGCCGCCCGCGACGGCCTGGGCGTGGTGCTGCTGCCGGAGCTGACCTGCGCCGAGGCCATCCGCAAGCGCGAGCTGGAAGTGGTGCTGCCGCACTGGAACCTGCCGCAGGGCATCTTCCACGCCATCTATCCCTCCCGCCGCGGCCTGCTGCCGGCGGTGCGCGTGTTCATCGAATTCCTGGCCGAGCGGCTGCCGCCGGCGGTGCAGGAGAGCAAGCTCAAGTGCGGCACCCCGGGCGGCATTCCCTGCGAGTGAGCGCCTGAGGGGCAGGGCGGCCGGGTCGCGCGAGGCGCCGGCCGCGGACAATCGAAGGAAGGGTGGCCGAGTGGTTTAAGGCAGCGGTCTTGAAAACCGCCGTGGCAGCGATGTCACCGTGGGTTCGAATCCCACCCCTTCCGCCACTTCCTGAATCTGCAGCGGGCTGGAATGCCGGCCGCATCAGGCGGCTTTTGCGGCGCGGTGCTCGTAGTATGGCCGCTCCCGATCGTCCAGCAGCCCGTACATCGCGTCGAGGTCACCACGCGGATCCAGCCATGCGTCGATGTGCTCCGGTTTCAGCGGGATGATGCAGCGGTCCTGGCCGGTGGCCAGCACTTCCGGCGGAGGGTCGTCGGTGATGGCGGCGAAGCTCAGCAGCTCGGAGCCGTCCGGGTTTCGGGTTCGTGTCCAGAGGCAGGCCACCCACATTTCCGCGTGCGTGTTCGGGCGAAACTCCAGCACCACGTCCTTGCCGTCCTGCTCGACGTGCTCATAGAAGGCGGTGGCCAGCATGACCCCATGCGTCACTCCGAAAACGCCCTTCCAGGCCTTCTCCAGCTTGTCCCGGCGGGCGTTGTAGGTCCCCGGGTACTTGCGCTCCACGGCCGCCGTCCAGCCCGGGAGGCGGCATTGGTAGCGCATGGGGCGCACCACACGGCGGCCTTCTTCCAGCACCATGACCGGCGCGTAGTAGCCAGGGTAGATCCGCCGCCCGGCATCGTCGGCTGACGTCGCCAGCAGTTCGGCGAGGCGGCGCTGGGCCTGGGCCATCTTGTCCGTCCCGATGCGGACGTCCTCCTGGGCCTTCCTGGTGATCTTGCTCGCCAGGGCCCGTTGCGCATCCGCTACCCGCCGCTTCTGTCGAAACAGTTCCCGCTGCAGGGCGGCGGCCTCGGCCGCGTCGGCCTCGCGGATGGCCGCCCGCAATCGCTCCAGCTCCGGCTCGGTGGACCGGAGGATCGCCAGGGCCAGGGCGCGGGGATAGCGCCGGCGCTGCTTGGCCTCATCGGGGTGGAACAGGGCCGCGAACGCGTCGATGTCCAGGTCGCCGCCAGCCCGGCGGTAGGCCTTGTAGTCCTCGACGACCATTGCGGAGTAGCACATCGGCCCGTCCCCCTGGCGGGGGAGTATAGGTCCGCCGCCTTCTGTCCGCTTCAGCTCAGCACCAGTTGCCGCAAGGCGCTGCAGGCGATCAGGGCGATGACGCATTCCGGCAGCGACTGCCGGCGCAGGTAGAGCCAGCCCAGCAGCAGGCCCGAGGCCAGCGCCTGCGCCTGCGCCACGCCGGTCAGGGCGCTGATGCTGGCCAGCACCTGCAGGCCGGTGCTCCAGAACAGGGCGAAGCGCGGGCCGTGCGATTGCATGGCCAGGGCCAGGGCCCAGGCGCGGAAGGCGATTTCGTGCAGCAGCGGATAGAGCAGCAGCGTCAGCGCGAGGAGGCCGGGGCCCGGCACTGCGGTGGATGGAAACTTCGCCGGCATCAGCCAGGCCGGCAGTTGCAGCACCAGCGCCAGGACCACGCCCATGGCCAGGCCGTTGCGCAGTGCCGGCAGATCCCAGCGCGACCAGGCCAGCGAGGCCGCCAGGCCGAAGCGGTCCATCACCGCCCAGAACAGCAGCCCGAGCACGGCCATCGGCAGGGCGGCCCATAGCACGGCCTGTACGGCGAATGCGGCGGGATCGAGTGCGTCCAGCGGGCCTGGCAGATCGTCGAACACGAACACCGGCTGCGGGCAGGGGTGCAGGCCGGCGGAAACCGCTGCCGCTTCCAGCACCTCGTAGGCGATGGAGAGTTCGCTGTCGCGCAGGCCGCGGAAGCCCAGGCCGATGTCGCTCCGGCAGCCGGGTGGTGGCGATCGGTTTTCGGAGACATGGAGCCGGTCGACCTTGCCGAAGGCGGGATCCTCGAACAGCGAGGCCGGCGCGGTCTCGAGCGCGGCGGGGGCGTCCTGCAACCAGACCTCGACGCGGTTGTGTGCTTCGACGAATCGGATCGCCGCCTCGGCCAGCAGCAGGCAGAGCATGAAGGCGAACGGCAGCAAGACTGACAGTGCAAGCAATCTTGAGCGCCGCCAGGCGCGCGTGCGCAGCGGCCAGGGCGGTCGACGGAAGCGGATGCGTGAGTCGTACTGACTGATCACGGCCTGGCCTGCGCGAATTTCCCGGCGACGGTGCGAGCTTTGCCGAGTTTGCCGCGCTGCATCGTCGGGGTCTGTAGGAAAAGCGCTGACGCTGTACAGGCGAATTCACGTCTTGCCGCGCATGCCGGCCTTCACTAGGTTTTCCCCAACACGGCACGCGAGGGGAGCGCGATGATCCGAGTGTTCATAGTGGACGACCATGCGCTGGTGCGGACGGGCTACCGCCTGATCCTGTCCGGCGAGCGCGACATGGAGGTGGTGGG
>DATGPR010000079.1:0-26828 GCA_035304725.1 Arenimonas sp. | reverse complement strand
GTCGGCGCCGACATGTCGATGTCGCTGGTGCAGCCGGCGGAGGGCGAGTTGCCCTCACCCATGTCCTCGATCACGTAGCGGGCAATCAGGTCGAAGTCGGCGTCCTGCAGCTCCACGCCGGAAACGCGGAAGCCATTGCTGGCGCTCGTCCAGAACGTCGGCGATTCCCAGGCCGGCGTCTCGTTGACCGGCACCATCGCGCACATGCCGTTGGCACAGCCCGTGGCCGGGATCGGCGGCCTGGACGGGGACGCCGCCACCGTCTCGGCCTCGCGCAGTACCGCTTCGGCGAACTGGAAGGCCTTGGCGCGGGCATTGGTGTTACCGCTCATCCGCTCCTGCATCACCGTGCCGCGCATGGCCGCCAGGCCGAGCACGGTGATGACCAGCAGCAGCAACAGCACCACGATCAGGGCGGCGCCCGACTGGCGGGCAGCGGAGGTTCGCATGGTCTTGCTCACAGCACGGCCTCCCGGTTGCGAAGCTGCACGACATGGGTCAGGGTCCTGCGCAGGGCCGCGCCATCGGTGCCCTGGATCTCGTTGCCGGTCAGGGCGCCCTGGGTGCCGACCATGTTCAGGGTGATGCGGACCGCCACCACCCTGCCCCAGTCATCCACGCCGCTCGGAGGCGTGTAGGTGTCCTCGCCGGCCTCCAGGTAGGTCACCTGCATGTCCTCCACGCCCTCGACCACCTCGAAGGCATCGAGCAGGGTGTCGGGGGTGTTGGTGCTGGAGCGGTTGGAGATGGTGGCCCTGTACAGCGAGCGGCCGCCGCGGGCGTTGTTGCCCACGTACCAGCGGATCGAGCCGACCCGAGCGACATAGGCAGGGCCACGACCGAAACCGTCGCACTGCGCGCTGGGGGTGGCGCCCGGCACGAAGCAATAGCCGAAGTCGCCGCTGGCGCCAGTGGCCGTGCACGGGCTTTCGTACTGGAACTCCTGGGCACAGTTGAGGCTGGTGCCGCTGTTGTGCTGGATCTTGGTCGCGCTGGGCAGGGCCGTGGCCTGGAAGATGAAGGCGTAGTCCATGTTGCAGACCACCAGGATGTCGTTGACCTGGATGTCGCCCTGGCTGCTCACGTCGAGCACGGCGGAGGGCGTGGCATGGTCCGTCACGCGGATGCCGCCGCCCAGGGCCGAGTTGATCTCGATGGCGTCCGTACCGATCACCCGCTGGCCAACGCCGGAACCGAACACGCCCATGCCGGCCACGGTGCCGGGCATCACGTCGCTACCGTCATAGCCATGGATGCCGTCGCCCCAGTCGGCCCACCAGTCGTTGCCGCCGGTGGACATCTGGTTGACCACCGGCGCCGCTGCCGAGCAGGGGTTGCCGCCGGCCTCGCGGATGTCGCGCGACATCAGCTCGAAGCCCACGCGGACGCCTTCCTGGATTCGGTTGACCGTCTCGGAGGCGTTGTAGACCTGCTTGTTGGAGATGAACACGCCACCGGCGGCCGCTACCACGACCAGGCCGATCAGCAGCGCGATCATCAGCTCGATCAGGGAGAAGCCGGCCTGGGTGGCCCGCTTGATCATCGGTTGCTTCCGGTAGGTACGCATGGTCAGAGCCTGGTCCTGGTCTCGATTTCCTGTTCGGTTTCGCCGCCGGTGGCCCGCTCGTCGTTCCAGCGGACCCCGACTTCGCAGGTGTTGGCGCTGCAGGTCACGCGCGCGCAGGCACTCTCGCCCACGCTCTCCTTGAGCTGGGCGATCCAGAGCGCACGGTCGGCATTGACCCGGGAATCGAGCTCATCGGGCGGGGTGCAGCGATAACCCTCGTTGTAGCGGCCGGCGAGGGCGTCATCGCGATTGGCACGCATCATGTCCAGGATGGCGTAGCTCTGGATGATGGCGGCCGTTCGCTCCGAGGCGCTCTGGGTGTTCTTCAGCGTGAGCGATTGCAGGGCGGCGACACCGAGCAGGCCAATGGCCAGCACCAGTACCGCCACCAGCACCTCGATCAGGCTGGTGCCGCGCTGGCGATGGAATCCGCGGTGAAGGTCGGAACGCTTCATGGGCTACCTCATTCCGTAACCTGGGCGGACGCGCAGCCTTCGCCGCCGTTGCGCGTCTCGACGCTGACACGGCTGACGGCGATCTGCACGTCGCGGGTGTTCTCTGCCTCATCGACCCGGTCCGAACAGACCGACAGCACGCCGGTGGTGTCGCTGCCGCTGCCGACACGAACCAGTCCGTTGGGGCTGAAGGCGATCTGGCTGTTGCTGGCGACGTTGGAGCTGCCGGTGACGCTGATGCCGGCGCCGAACAGCCGGAACTCGCGCACCACCTCGTTGCTGGACGGCACCCGGACGATGGTCCGCATCCAGTCGCTGCCATTGCAGGAGGTGCCGTTCGTGGTCGGGCACAGCACCACCTGCCGGTTGCGGCGGATGGCCTCGGCGCGGGCCAGCTGGATGGCGGCTACCAGCTCGTTGGTAGCGGCGGTCAGGCGATTGCGCTGGATGATCCCCTGGAAACTGGGCACGGCCAGCCCCAGCACGATGGCCAGCACGGCCAGCGTGACCAGCAGCTCGAGCAGGGTGAAACCCCTGGAAGCGTGAAGACCCGGACGACCGGGCTCGAAGACAGATGCCATGGACCCCTCCCATCAGGCATTGCGGGCAAATTAGGACGACCGGGCCGCCGGCGCCACGTCCGGCCGACGAGCGGCCGGCCGGCCGGGGCAGGCGGTCGGAAACCCCTTCCGTCCCGGGCATTTGCGGGCATCATGACATTCCGAGCCGCAAATCCGGATCCCTGCCCATGCCGCCCTCGCCCGCCGCCCCGCCCGCCCGCCCCCTGGACGTGCTCTGGCAGGCCCGGGCGGTGCTCTGGGTGATGCTGGGTGGCGAGGGGCTGGCGGCGGTCCTGGCGATGGCGCCGGGCCTGGACGGGAGCCGCTGGGTCTATTTCGGCCTGGCCTCGCTGTGGATCCAGTGGACCAGCCTGCTCACCCTGGGCCTGCTCTACCTGGGCCGGCGCTGGCTGAACCGGCTGCGCCCGCAGCAGGTGGCGGCAGCGGCCCTGGCCGTCGCAGTGGCGGTCTGCTGGCTGCTGACGACGGTGATCGCCCTGCTGCTGGGCCCCGGCGACCCGATCCGGCCCATCGACTGGTGGGACCTGGGCCAGCTGGCGACCGGCATCACCCTGACCGTGGGCCTGCTCGGCCTGGCCGCCTTCGACAACCACTGGCGCGGGCGCCTGGCCGCCGTGCGGGCCAAGCAGGCCGAGCTGGAGGCCCTGCAGGCGCGCATCCGCCCGCATTTCCTCTTCAACACCCTCAATACGGGTGCCGCCCTGGTGCATGCCCGGCCGGAGGAGGCCGAGCGCCTGCTGCTGGACCTCTCCGACCTGTTCCGGGCCGCCCTGGCCGGCCCGGGCGAGCTGCCGCTGGAGGACGAGCTGGGCCTGGCCCGGCGCTACCTGGAAATCGAGACCCTGCGCTTCGGCCCGCGCCTGCAGGTGGCCTGGCAGCTGCCCGAGCCGCTGCCACCGGTGCGGGTGCCGACGCTGTCCATCCAGCCGCTGGTCGAGAACGCCATCCGCCACGGCATCGAGCCCTCGCCGCAGGGCGGGCGCCTGGACATCGAGGTCGAGCAGGACGCGGCCGAGGTCCGGATCATGGTGCGCAACGACCTGCCCGCCCCCGGCACGCGGCCGGCGCCCGGCCACCAGGTCGGCCTGGCCTCGGCGCGCGAGCGCGTCGAGGCCCTGAGCGGCGGCCAGGGCCGGCTGGAGACGCGGGTGGAGGACGGGCGCTACGTCGCCGTCATCCGCCTGCCGCGGACGGCCGCCTAGCCGACCACCCGGTAGCAGGGTTCGTAGCGGCCGGAGATCTTCATGCGCCGCTGCTCCACGAAGGCGGCCAGCAGCTGGTCGAGGGCGCGCATGATGTCCTTGTCGCCATCGATCTGGAACGGGCCGTGCTTCTCGATCTGCCGCATGCCGATTTCCTTGACGTTGCCGGCGACGATGCCGGAGAAGGCCCGGCGCAGGTCGGCCGCCAGCAGGTGCAGCGGCTGGTCGCGGTGCAGGTTCAGCGCGCCCATGGCGGCATGGGTCGGCTCGAACGGCTGCTGGAACTCGAAGGGCACGTGCAGCGACCAGTTGAAGAAGAAGGCGTCCTTGCCGTCCAGCCGGTGCTCGCGCACCTTGCGCAGGCCTTCCTTCATCAGCCGGGCCACCCTGGCAGGGTCGTCCACGACGATCTGGTAGCGGCTGGTCGCCGCCTCGCCCAGGGCCAGGCGCAGGAACTGGTCGATCTGCTCGAAGTAGGCCGCCGACTCGGCCGGGCCGGTCAGGATCAGCGGGAACGGCAGGTCCGCGTTCTCCGGGTGCAGCAGCAGCCCCAGCAGGTAGAGAATCTCCTCGGCGGTGCCGACACCGCCCGGGAACACGATGATGCCGTGGCCCAGCCGGACGAAGGCCTCCAGGCGCTTCTCGATGTCCGGCATGATCACCAGCTGGTTGACGATCGGGTTGGGTGACTCGGCGGCGATGATGCCCGGCTCGGTGATGCCGATGTAACGCGGCTTCCAGTGCCGCTGCTTGGCATGGGCGATGGCGGCGCCCTTCATCGGGCCCTTCATCGCGCCCGGGCCGCAGCCGGTGCAGATGTCGAGGCCGCGCAGGCCCAGCTCGTAGCCCACCCGCTTGGTGTACAGGTACTCGGTGCGGTTGATCGAATGGCCGCCCCAGCAGACCACCAGGTTCGGCTCCTGGAAGGACTTCAGCACCCGGGCATTGCGCAGGATCTCGAACACCGCCTCGGTGATGCCGGCGCCGGTGCCGAGGTCGAAGCGCGGGCTGGCCGAGACTTCGTTGGCGTTGTAGACGATGTCGCGGACCACCGCGAACAGGTTCTCGGCCACGCCGCGGATGATTTCGCCGTCGACGAAGGCCATGGCGGGGGCGTTGCGCAGTTCGATCTTGATGCCGCGGTCCTGCTGCTGCACCTCGATCTCGAAATCGGCGAAGCGCTGCGAGGCCTCGCGCGGGTCGTCGGACTCGCTGCCGCTGGTCAGTACCGCCAGGGCGCAGCGGCGCAGCAGCTCATGCAGGCCGTTCTGGCTGGCGTCGCGCAGGCGGGCCACCTCGGCCCGCGAAAGGATGTCCAGGCCGCCGCGCGGGGAGATGCGTGCGCTGACGGTGGCGGAAGTGCCATGGGTGTTGCTCATCTTCTGTCTTTCTCTCTTGTCTTCTTCCTTGTCGCTCCGACTCTAGCACCGGCCAGGCCGGGCCAGAAGCGCGCCGGCCCGGAAAAGGAAACGGCCGGCGGTTGCCCGCCGGCCGTCCTTTCACAACTGCTTGCCGCGACCGTCAGAACTGGTAGCGGAAGCCGATCTGCACCGCCCAGCGGGAAATGCCGCGGTCGTCGTAGATGCGGCTGGTGTCCGGGGTGTTGAACCGGTAGACGTACTTGCCCGTCACCGGATCGATACCGCCGTACTCGACCACGCCGAAGCTGCCCGGGAAGGCGACCTCGTCGATGCGGCCCCAGTCCTTGTCGATCATGTTGCCGATGTTGAGGATGTCCAGCCAGATCTCCGACTTGTGACCCTCGAAGAAGCCGGGCAGCTCCTGCGAGATGCGGACGTCGAACTGGTTGACCCACTTGCCGCGGACAGCGTTGCGGCCGGCCACCTGGCCCAGGTGCGAGCTCAGGTAACCGTTGTTGTTGACGTAGTCCCAGAACGCAGCCTCTTCCTCGGGCGAGCCGAACAGCACATCGCCAGGGCCAGCCGGGATGTACAGCAGGTCGTTGCCGAAGCGGCCGTCGCCGTTGGCGTCGTTGTCGAAGACGTAGCTGAACGGCTTGCCGGAGCGGCCTTCGTAGAACAGCGAGACCTTGGTGGCGTAATCGCCGAAGAACACGTGCTTCCAGCTGATCGCGGCGGTGAAGCGGTCGCGGATCTCGTAGACCGAGGTCGCCTCGACTTCCTCGTTCGGATGGAAGGTGTTGATGTTGCCCCACTGCGAGCCGGAGGTGGAGCTGGTCAGCGGGCTGACCTCATCGGCGTCGGTGAAGGTGTAGGCGACCATCCAGCTCCAGTCGCTCTCGTTGCCGAACGGCTTCTGCAGCGACAGGGTGATCTGCTCGGAACCGCCCTTGTCGGTCGACCGGGCGATGATCGCGTCGGTGAAGGCAGAGTTGGCGTTGGTGCGGCTGCGGACGCCGGAACCGGACGGGTTGCTGCCGAACTGGTTCCAGTTGGCCGGATCCAGGCCGTTGGTGTTCCAGTACAGCAGGCGGCCGTCCTGGCCCACGGCGGTGTGCGCGCCGAGGTTGAGCTGCTGGTAGTAGATCGCTTCCTTGACGTTGGTCACGACCACTTCGGCGCCGACCACCAGACCGTGCCACGGCAGCTCATGATCGAAGGCGATGTTGGCCTTCCACACCGCCGGCTGGCCGAGGTCCGGATCGACGAAGTCGATGGCCTGGGCGCCGCCGAGGGCGGAGTCGGGGATCAGCACCAGCTGGCCGCGCGGATCGGCGACGAAGCAGCGGCCGTCCGGCGTGTTGCAGGGCATGCTCAGACCGGAGCTGAAGCGGTAGTCGGTGTAACCGAAGCCGGTGTTGGTGAACGGGTTGGACAGCCAGACATTGGCGGCCGCGCCCTGGAACAGGCCGATACCACCGCGCAGCTGGGTCGGACGGTCGCTGTCGAAGGTGTAGTTGAAGCCGAAGCGCGGCTGCAGCAGGCCGTTGCCGTCGATGGTCGAGCTGTTGTCGTAACCGAAGGCGGTGTGGGCGGCGGCGTTGTAGGTCGGACGATCCTTGACGTTCGGCTCGTCATAGCGCAGGCCGAAGGTCAGCGTCAGGTTGTAGTTGACGTTCCAGGTGTCCTGGACGAACACGCCGAGGTTCTGCATGCCCCAGATGGCGGCCATGTTGTCGAGGTTGCCGCCGGCCGGGTGGAAGTACTGGAAGAAGCTCGGAACGCCAGCCTCGAAGTCGTCGATGCTGTTGAAGGTGTAGACACCGTTGGTGCGGCGACCGAACAGGTTGTAGATGTCATTGTCCTCGAAGTCGAAACCGAACTTGATGGTGTGCGAGTCGAGGAACAGGTTGCCGGCGAAGAACGCGTTCCAGGTCTCGGTCTCGAGGACGTTGACGTGGGTGTTCTCTTCGGTACCGAAGTTCAGGACGTTGTTGCCGATGCGGACGGCCACTTCCGGAGTGTTGGCGGTCGGGGTACGCACCGCCGAGTAGTCGCGGAAGGAGACCTTGGCCTCGGTCGAGAAGCGGTCGGTCCAGTCGCTGAACAGCTGGACGGTGTAGGTGTCGAAGCCGAAGTCACGCTGGAAGGCGTGGGTGTTCAGCGAGATGTTGGTGCTGTTGAAGTCCGGGAAGTTGGCCACGCTCTGGTCGGAGGTGCCGAAGCGGAAGCTGGCGCGATGGGCGTCGCTGATGTTCCAGTCCAGCTTGAAGCCGTACTCCTCACCGGTGGTGTCGGCCGCCATGTCGCCGCCGAACACGCCGGCGTCCATGCCGTAACCGGCGGCGATGTTGCGCACGCGGGTGATGTCGTCCTGGGTGATGCCAACGATGTTCGAGGCACCGGAACCGACCGGGCCGAACGCCGGGCCAGGCGCGCCCATCTTGTAGTTCTCGTAGTTGAAGAAGAAGAACAGGCGATCCTTGATCAGCGGGCCACCGAAGGTCACGCCCCAGGTGGTCTCGTCCTCGAAGCCGCTGAAGTCGCTGCCGTCCTCGTTGTCGCGGACCATCGAGTTGTCGCGCCACAGGCCGTAGACGCTGCCGTGGAACTCGTTGGTGCCGGACTTGGTGACGGCGTTGATCACGCCGCCGGTACCGCCGTTGATGGTGACGTCGTAGTTGGCGACGTCGATGGCCACTTCCTCGATGACGTCCATCGAGAACGGCTGGCGCGGGGTCGGCAGGCTGTTCGACTCAAGGCCGAAGGTGTCGTTGGTGCTGATGCCGTCGATGCGGATGACGTTGTAGCGCGGGTTCTGGCCGCCGACGGAGATCTCGTTGCGCGACTTGTCGGTCTGGACGACGCGCGGGTCGAGGCGGGCGTAGTCCTGCAGGCTGCGCTCGATCGACGGGAAGGCCTCGATCTGGTCGCGGGTGACGTTGGTGCCGGCACCCATCTTCTCGGGGCTGAACACGTCGGCGCCGGCGGTGCCGATCACCTGGATGGCCTCCAGCTCGGCGACATCGGCGCTGGCCAGGTCGACATTGACGGCGGAGAGCTCGCCCAGGACCAGGTACACGTTCTCCTGCACTTCGCTCTGGAATCCGTCACGGATCACGGTGACGGTGTACGGGCCGCCGACGCGCAGGCCGCGGGCGTTGTAACGGCCGCTGGCATCGGTGGTGGCACGCGAGGTGGTGCCCGAGGGAGTGTGGACGATGATCACCTCGGCGCCGGCAATCGGCTGACCCTGTTCGGTGGTCACCACACCGCCGAGGGCGGCGGAGGTCTGCTGGGCAAAGGCCGGCGTGACGGTCGCCAGCGCAAGAGCCAGGCCGAGGGAAAGCTTCGAGAGCCGTACCCGGTTGCGATTGGTCATGGTGTGAACCCTGGTTTTAGGTGGGACGAGAAATGCGTGACGCGGCTTCCAGCCGCCGCATCCGCCGCAGCGGATGTCGAAGTTCCTGAAGTGGTGCCGGAGAGGGGCTCCCCGCTGCCTCCGGAGCTAACAAGAGTTTAACACGGTACAGCGGTTACATGTCATTCATTTGACGGCCGCGGGGGCGGGTGCCGGTCACGGTTTCGGACCGGCCCGCCGGGCGGCCCGGCCCCCTGCCCCGGCTCAGGCGCTCAGGTAGGCCTTGAGGCCATCGAGCAGCATCTGCACCGAAATGGCCACCAACAGCATGCCCATGAGCCGTTCCACGGCCACCAGGACCCGGCTGCCCAGGACCTTGTACAGGTAGGTGGCCGAGAACAGGATGGCCGCCGTGGCCGCCCAGGCCAGGACCAGGGCCAGGCTCCAGTCCAGCATCCGGCCCGGGTACTGGCTGCCCAGCAGCATCACCGCCGCCATGCCTGAGGGGCCGGCCACCAGCGGGATGGCCATGGGGACGATGAAGGGCTCGCCGGCCGGGGTGTCGCCGAACAGGCCCTCGGGGCTGGGGAAGATCATCCTCAGGCCGATCAGGAACAGGACGATGCCGCCGGCGATGGCCACCGACTCCTGGCGCAGGTGCATCAGGTCCAGCACGTACTTGCCGGCCCAGAGGAAGGCGAACAGCACGCCCAGGGCGATCAGCATCTCGCGGGCCAGCACCCGGCGCCGGCGATGCCCGGGCAGCGGCTTGAGCAGGCCCAGGAAGACCGGGATGTTGCCCAGCGGGTCGAGGATCAGGAACAGCAGCAGGGCCGCCGAAAGCGTGGTCATGCCGGAACCCTCGGGGCCCAGACCTGGCCACGGTGGCCAATGCCGGCCGGGGACAGCAGGTGCACGCAGGCCGCGGCATAGGCCGCCGGCCCCGGCACCCGCAGCTGGGCCTCGTCGGCATAGGCGCGGGCGCGCAGGTCGGTGCGCATCGGGCCCGGCTCCAGGCCGCTGACCCGGACGCTGCTGGTGTCGGTCTCGGCGCTGAGCTGGCGGACCAGGGCGGCCAGACCCTGCTTGGCCAGGCCGTAAGCGCCCCAGTAGGCCTTGCCCACCCGGGCCGGATCATCGGTGACGAAAACCACGGCGCTGTCGGCCTGCTTCTCCAGGTGCGGCAGGCAGGCCTGGGTCAGCAGCCAGGGCGCGCTCAGGTTGACGTGCAGGCAGCGCACGAAGGCTTCCGGTTCGACCGTGGCCAGCGGCGCCAGGCCGGAGAATTCCGCCGCGCAGTGCAGCAGGCCGTGCAGCCCGCCCAGCTCGCCGGCGACTCTGGCGGCCAGCTCGGCGTAATCGGCGGGGTCGGCGCCGGCCAGGTCCATGGGATAGATGGCCGGCTCCGGCCCCAGCGCCTTCACCGCGTCATAGACACGGTTGAGCTTGGGCACGCGGCGACCGACCAGCACCACCGTGGCGCCGGCGCGCGCGCAGGCCTTGGCCGCCTCCGCGCCCAGGCCACCGTGGGCGCCGGTGACGACCACCACGCGCCCGGCCAGGGCATCGGCGGCGACCTCGGGCAATGGCGCGGTGGCGCTCATGCGCCCTTCTGCGCCTCGGCGACCATGCGCGCCAGCTCGCCGCTCTCGTGAAGCTCGACGGTGATGTCGCAGCCGCCGATCAGCTCGCCGTTGATGAACAGCTGCGGGAAGGTCGGCCAGTCGGAATAGCGCGGCAGGTTGGCGCGGATCTCCGGATCCTCCAGTACGTTGACGCTGTGGAAGCCGGTGGCGCCGGCCGCCTTCAGCGCCTGCACGGCGCGGCTGGAGAAGCCGCACATCGGGAACTGCGGCGTACCCTTCATGAACAGGACGATCGGGTGCGACTCGACCACCGACTTGATGCGGTCCATGACGCTCATGCGAAAACTCCGTTGCGTGGGCGCCCGCCGGGTCGGGGCGCGATGGGGCTAGAATTATACGGCTTGGGCGCCGCCCCAAGGCGCCATCCACGGAACGAACCGGAGACAGCCATGGCCATCGAACTGCCCCCCCTGCCCTACGACCGTACCGCCCTCGAGCCGCACATCTCGGCCGAGACCATCGATTACCACTACGGCAAGCACCACCAGACCTACGTCACCAACCTCAACAACCAGATCAAGGGCACCGAGTTCGAGAACCTCGACCTGGAGGCCATCATCCGCAAGGCCCAGGGCGGCATGTTCAACAACGCGGCCCAGATCTGGAACCACACCTTCTACTGGAACTGCCTGAAGCCGAACGGCGGCGGCGAGCCGACCGGCAAGCTGGCCGATGCCATCAACAAGGCCTTCGGCTCCTTCGCGGCCTTCAAGGAGCAGTTCACCCAGACCGCCATCACCACCTTCGGCTCCGGCTGGGCCTGGCTGGTGCAGCGCCCGGACGGTTCGCTGGCCCTGGTCAGCACGCCCAACGCCGCCACCCCGATCACCGGCAACGACACGCCGCTGCTGACCTGCGACGTCTGGGAGCACGCCTACTACATCGACTACCGCAACGCGCGGCCGAAGTACGTCGAGGCCTTCTGGAACCTGGTCAACTGGGACTTCGTCGAAAGCCAGATGGCCTGATCGCCGCCTGGCGAGCCATGGGCCCGGGCCACGCCCGGGCCTTCCGGAACAGGCAGCGTCCGTTCAGCCCTCGCGCAGCCGCGCGATCACCGGCGCGACCTGGGCCTGGCGGCCCAGCGCCACGCCTGTCCGCTCCAGGGCGGCAGCCAGTTCTTCCCGACTGTCCGCCCGCAGTGTCGCGTGGCCGACCTTGCGGCCTTCGCGCGCCGACTTGCCGTAGTCGTGCCAGTGCCCGCCCGGCTCGGCCAGCACCGGCGCCGCCGGCGGCAGTTCGCCGATCCAGTTGAGCATGCAGCTGTATCCAAGCGGCCGCACCTCACCCAGGGGCAGGCCGAGCACGGCACGCAGGTGGTTCTGGAACTGCGAGGTCTCGGCGCCCTCGATGGTCCAGTGGCCGGAGTTGTGCACGCGCGGCGCCAGCTCGTTGGCCATCAGCACGCCGTCCTTGAGGAACAGCTCCAGGGCGAACACGCCGACGTAGTCCAGCGCCTCGGCCAGCTTGCGTGCCGCCGCCAGGGCCTGCGCCTGCAGGCCGGCGTCGGCGTCGGCCGGCGCCAGGCTGGCGGCCAGGATGCCGTCGACATGCCAGTTCTCGGTCAGCGGCCAGGCGCGCAGCTCACCGTCGCGGCCGCGCACGGCCACCACCGACAGTTCACGCTGGAAGCTGACGAAGGCCTCGAGGATCAGCCCGACCGTCCCGGCCTGCGCGCCCAGCGCTTCCCAGGCGGCATCGGCGTCGGCGGCGCTGCGCAGGCGGAACTGGCCCTTGCCGTCATAGCCCAGGCGCCGGGTCTTGAGGATGCAGGGCGTGCCGATCTCGTCCAGCGCTGCCTGCAGCGATTCGCGCGAATCCACTGCCGCGAACGGTGGCACCGGGATGCCCAGCTCGCGGAACAGCGTCTTCTCCGCCATCCGGTCCTGGGCCACGGCCAGGGCGCGCGGGCTGGGGAAGACGGGTACGCGCTCGGCCAGCCAGACAGCGCTCTCGGCCGGCACGTTTTCGAAGTCGAAAGTGACCACGTCCACCCGGCCGGCGAATTCGGCCAGCGCTGCCTGGTCGCGGTAATCGGCCTGCAGCAGCGGCGCGAACTGCGCCGCGCAGGCATCGGCGACCGAATCGAGGACCAGGAAGCGCAGCCCCAGCGGCGCGCCGGAAAGCGCCAGCATGCGGGCCAGCTGCCCGCCCCCCAGGATGCCGACGGTGGTCACGGCTGCCGCGGGTCCGGCTTGTCCAGCACCTCGGCGGTCTGCCGGGCGCGGAAATCGTCCAGGGCCTTGCGGATGTCGGCGAACTCGGCCGCCAGCAGGGCGGCGGCAAACAGGCCGGCATTGGCCGCGCCTGCAGCACCGATGGCGAAGGTGGCCACCGGCACGCCGGCCGGCATCTGCACGATCGAAAGCAGCGAATCCAGGCCGTTGAGCGCTTTGCTCTGCACCGGCACGCCGAGCACCGGCACCGGCGTCATGGCCGCCAGCATGCCCGGCAGGTGGGCGGCGCCGCCGGCGCCGGCGATGATGGCGCGCAGGCCGCGCTCGCGGGCGGTCTTCGCGTACTCCACCAGCAGGTCGGGCGTGCGGTGCGCCGATACCACCCGCACCTCGTGCGGCACGCCGAGCTGGCTCAGCCGGGAGACGGCGTGCTGCATCGTCTCCCAGTCGGAACGGGAACCCATGACTACCCCGACCAGCGGGGCGGAGGCGGCTTGGTTCATGGCGGTCGCCTTCGGCAAAACGCTATTCTAGACGGCATTCCCGCCTCCGGACACAACGCCCCATGGACCGCAAGCTGCTCGACATCCTGTGCTGCCCGGCCAGCCGCCAGCCCCTGGCCCTGCTTGGCGAAGACGAGCGCGCCGCCATCAACGCCGCCATCGCCGCCGGCCAGGTCCGGCGCGCCGACGGCAGCCCCCAGTCCAGCCCGCTGGCCGAAGGCCTGATCACCCGCGACCGCAAGACCGTCTACCGGGTCGAGGACGGCATCCCGGTGCTGCTGGCCGACGAGGCCCTGGACACCACCCAGGTCGAAGGCTTCCCGCGCTGATGGCCGCACCCCTGCCGCCCCCGGCCGAGGTGGTGGCGGCCGATGTCGACCGCGCCCTGGCCGAGGACCTCGGCCCGGGCGATGCCACCGCCGACCTGTTGCCCGACGGCCCCGCCCGGGCCCATGTGATCGCCAAGGAAGCGGGGGTGATCGCCGGCCGGCCCTGGTTCGACGCCTGCTTCGCCCGCCTGGATCCGGACGTGCGCATCCGCTGGCGGGTGGAGGAAGGCCAGGCGGTCGCCGCCGGCACCGTTCTGGTCGAGCTTGAGGGCCGCGCCCGCGCCCTGGTCAGCGCCGAACGGCCGGCCCTGAACTTCCTGCAGACCCTCAGCGGCACCGCCACCGCCACCGCCGACTGCGTGGCGCGGGTGGCCGGCAGCCGCACCCGCATCCTCGACACCCGCAAGACGCTGCCCGGCCTGCGCCAGGCGCAGAAGTACGCGGTGCGCTGCGGCGGCGGCATGAATCACCGCATGGGCCTGTACGACGCGGTGATGCTCAAGGAAAACCACATCCTCGCCGCCGGCTCGATCGCCGCCGCGGCTGCGGCCGCCCGCGCCCACCATCCGGAGCTGCCGCTGATCATCGAGGTCGAGAACCTGGACGAACTCGACCAGGCCCTGGCCACCGGCTGCGATCGCATCCTGGTCGACGAGTTCAGCGACGGGGACCTGCGCGAGGCCCTGCGCCGCGCCGCCGGGAAAGTTCCGCTGGAAGTCTCCGGCGGCGTCACGCCGGAACGGCTGGCGACGCTGGCGGCCATCGGCGTCGACTACGTCTCCATCGGCGCCCTGACCAAGCACGTCCGCGCCCTCGACCTCTCCCTCCGTTTCGACCCCCTGATCTGACCCTTTGTTCTGACCCCGGGGTCAGAGTCAGGGGTCAGAGTCAGGGGTCGGAGTAAAGGGTCTGACCCCGGGGTGGGGTCAGAACAAAGGGTCAGATCAGGCCGGGGGTCAGCCGCGGCTGAGGAAGAGGGCGACGATCACGGCGATCGCGGCCAGGGTCAGCATGATCGGCACCCACTTGCTCATCGACGAGGCCGGGGCCGGCGCCGGATCGGCCGAGGAGCTGGGCGTCACCAGCCGGGCCGTGCGCTGCGCCATTTCCATGCCCGGCGCCACCAGGATGAAGCGCACCGCGTCCAGGCGCAGCTCGTCGCCCGGGCCCAGGAAGCCCTGCTGCACCCGCTTGTTGTTGATGAAGGTGCCGTTGCTGGAACCCAGGTCCTCGACCGACAGGCCATCGGGCGTCGGCTTGACCAGGGCATGCCGGCGCGAGATCTCCTCGGCCGGCACCGAGATGTCGGCCTCCACCGCCCGGCCGATCACCAGCGGGCCGGTCACCGGGAACACCTTGCCGAAGACCGCGCCGGAAACGCCACGCAGCACGTACTTGGGCACCGCCACGCGCACGCGGGTGGCGCCGGTGTCCTCGTCCGGGTGAACCGGATCGGCGGGGCCACCGGCCTCCCCCTTGACCGGCTCGACCACAGCGAAGCGCGCGACCACGTGCGCGAAGCCGATCTGGTCGCCCGGCCGCAGCGCCATGATGTCCGAAACCGGCTTGCCATTGACGGAGACCGGGCCACCGCCGGCCGGCACCTGCAGGTTGGCACCGGTATGGGTGACGTGGATTTCGCAGTGCAGCGGGGCGATCTCCGGATCCTTCAGAAGGACAGTCACGTCACCGGCGGAACCGATCCTGTTCACGCCGTGGTTCAGCAGCACCTGCGAGTGCTCGCCGTTGGGAAACACCAGTTTCATGTCCGCTCTCCTGCGAATCCGCGGCCAGGCCCTCCCCGGGGCCGCGACCGCAGCAGTTTATCCATGGGCAGATACGACCGTCACGGGCGACGCGCCGGCCTCACTTCACCACACGCAAATGGGCGCGCCGGGAGCCCTGGCCACCGCCCTCGTCCGGACCGGAAGGCGGTTCGTCCGGGCCATCCGGGCCGGGCAGGTCCGGCTCGCCATCGTCCGGCAGCATCATCCCCTGGCCGGTTTCCTGGGCGTAGATCGCCAGCACCGCCGACACCGGCACCTCCACCGCGTGGCTGACGCCGCCGAAGCGGGCCAGGAAGCGCACGCTGTGGTTGTCCATCACCAGCTGCGCGACCGCCCGCGGAGCGATGTTCAGCACGATCTTGCCGTCCTTCACCGCCGAGGCCGGCACGCGCACGCCCTCGCGCTCGGCATCCACCAGCAGGTGCGGGGTCATGCCGTTGTCGTTGATCCACTCGTTCAGCGCCCTCAGCAGGTAAGGACGATTGGAGCCCATGCGGGGCACCGTTCCGGTCATTGCGGCAGCTCGCGAAGGTTTTTCTCTTCGGGCGTCAGGCTACGCAGGTAGGCCGGATTACGGAAGATGCGCATGCCGTAGTCCTCGATCACCTTGGCTTCCTTGGGCAGCTGGATGCCCAGGGCCGGCAGGCGCCAGATGATCGGCGCGACGGCACAGTCGGCCAGGCTCATCTCCGGATTGAGGAAGAACTTGGAGGCCCGGAACAGCGGCAGCGAGGACAGCAGCAGTTCCTTGAGCCGCTTGCGGCCGGCGTCGGCCTGGGCCTTGTTGCCATGCTGGATGGCCTGCACATGCGGCACCCAGTCGTGCTCCAGTCGCAGCATGGCCAGGCGCAGGCGGGCCCGCGACAGCGGATCCACCGGCATCAGCGGCGGGTGCGGATAACGCTCGTCCAGGTACTCGGAAACCACCGAGGCGGCGTAGAGCACCAGGTCCCGGTCCACCAGGGTGGGCACGGAGTGATAGGGGTTCAGGTCCACCAGGTCCTCGGGCGGGTCGGTGGGGTCCACCGGAACCAGCTCGTAGCTGACGCCCTTCGCCGCCAGTACCAGGCGGACCCGGTGGCAGACGACGCAGTCGCGGGCGGAAAACAGGGTCAGGGCATTGCGGATGCGCGGGCTGGCTGCCATCGAACTCCCCCATGGACAGGGCGCCGCCGGCCCCTGCCGGCGGTCGCGACCAAGCCCAACCCTGCCCGAAATGGCCGCCAACCCGCAAGACATGGCCCGGCCGGGGAGCCGCCGCCTGTCGGTCCCTGCCCCGGGGCCGGGCCACGTCGCAAGTCATTGAAAACAAAAGGGCCGCCCGAAGGCGGCCCTCATGCAGGCGGGGACGGTGCCGGTCAGTGCACGTCGCGCCAGTACTCGGCCTTGAGCAGGTAGGCCACCAGGGTGAACAGGGCCAGGAACAGGATGACCCAGACACCGATGGACTCGCGCTTGAGCGCCGCCGGCTCGGCCACGTACATCAGGAAGGCGCTGATGTCGCGGGCCACCTGGTCGTACTCGGCCGGGCTCAGGCGGCCGGGCTTGACCAGCTCCAGGCGGACCAGGTGCGACTGGCCCTCGGCGTCCACGTCATAGACCGGGCGCTGGATGCCCTGCAGCTCCCAGAGCACGTGCGGCATCGAGGCGCCCGGGAAGACGGTGTTGTTCCAGCCCAGCGGACGCGACTCGTCGACGTAGAAGCCCTTGAGGTAGCTGTAGACGTAGTCCGGACCGCCGAGCTTGGCGCGCGCGATGAGGCTCAGGTCCGGCGCGGCCTTGCCGAACCAGGCCTCGCCGTCACCGGCGGCGATGCCGGTGTTGATCGGCTCGCCAACCTTGGCGTCACCGCGGATCAGGAACCGCTCGACCTGCTCCTCGGTCAGGCCCAGGTCCTCGCCGAGGCGGGAATAACGCTGCAGGGACAGCGAGTGGCAGCCGGAGCAGTAGTTCATGAACAGGCCGGCGCCACGCTGCAGGGAGGCACGGTCGCTCAGGTCGGCACCCGAGTGCTCGAGCTTGGCGCCACCGGCGGCCAGGCCGATGGCCGGCAGCAGGGCCAGCAGGAGGGCGAAGATGCGCAGCTTAGTCATGCGTGGTCACCCGCTCGGGAACGGCCTTGAACTGGCCCATGCGGGACCAGAACGGCATCAGGATGAAGAACAGGAAGTAGTAGCCGGTCAGGATCTGCGCGGTCAGCTTCTGCAGGTCGGAGCCCGACTGCGAACCCAGCCAGCCCAGCACCACGAAGCCCACCGCGAAGATGGCGATCAGCAGCTTGTGCAGCATCGGCCGGTAGCGGATGGACTTCACCGGGCTGCGGTCCAGCCAGGGCAGCGCAAACAGGATCATCACCGCGCCGCCCATCACGATCACGCCGAACAGCTTGTCCGGAATGGCGCGCAGCATCGCGTAGAACGGGGTGAAGTACCACACCGGCTTGATGTGCTCCGGCGTGACCAGCGGGTCGGCCTGGACGAAGTTGTCCCACTCCAGGAACCAGCCGCCCATGGTCGGCGCGAAGAACACCACGAAGGCGAACAGGATCAGGAAGAAGCCGGCGCCGAACAGGTCCTTCACCGTGTAGTACGGGTGGAAGGGGATGCCGTCGGCCGGCTTGTTCGGATCCCAGCGGTTGCCCTTCGGGCCCTTCTTGATGTCGACGCCGTCGGGGTTGTTGGAACCGACCTCGTGCAGCGCGCCCAGGTGCAGCACCACCAGCAGCAGCAGCACCAGCGGCAGGGCGATCACGTGCAGGGCGAAGAAGCGGTTGAGGGTGGCGTCGGAGACCAGGTAGTCACCGCGGATCCACTCGGTCAGGCCGTTGCCGACCACCGGGATGGCGCCGAACAGGTTGATGATCACCTGCGCGCCCCAGTAGGACATCTGGCCCCAGGGCAGCACGTAGCCCATGAAGGCCTCGGCCATCAGGACCAGGAAGATCAGCATGCCCAGGATCCAGACCAGTTCGCGCGGCTTCTGGTAGGAGCCGTAGATCAGGCCGCGGAACATGTGCAGGTACACCACGATGAAGAACATCGAGGCGCCGGTGGAGTGCATGTAGCGGATCAGCCAGCCCCACTCCACATCGCGCATGATGTACTCGACCGAGGCGAAGGCCTCGGCCGCCGAGGGCTTGTAGTGCATCGTCAGGAAGATGCCCGTGACGATCTGGTTGACCAGCACCAGCAGGGCCAGGGAGCCGAAGTAGTACCAGAGGTTGAAGTTCTTCGGAGCGTAGTACTCCGACATGTGCTTCCGGTACATGGGCACCAGGGCCGGGGCACGGTCGTTGACCCAGCCGGTCACGCCTTCGATGGCGCGGGTGATCAGGTTCGACATCACGCGGCTCCTTCAGGCGGGACGCCCACCACGATGTGGTTGTCGTCCTGGAAGTGATAGGGCGGCACCTCGAGGTTCGACGGCGCCGGCACGCCCTGGAAGACGCGGCCGGCCAGGTCGAAGCGCGAGTTGTGGCAGGGGCAGTAGAAGCCACCCTGCCACTGGCTGTCGAAGGGCTGCGGCAGCATCTCCGGCACGTAGCTGGGCGAGCAGCCCAGGTGGGTGCAGATGCCGACCAGCACCGCGATCTCGGGCTTGATCGAACGGGTGGCGTTCCTGGCGAACTCCGGAGTCTGGTCGGCGTTCTCCGAGGCCGGATCACGCAGGCGCTCGTCCAGGCCCGGCAGCGCGGCCACCTGCTCCGACGTGCGCTTGAAGATCCACACCGGCTTGCCGCGCCACTGCACGATCATGCGCATGCCCGGCTCCAGGTCGATCTTGCTGATGTCCACGGTGACCGGCGCGCCGGCGGTCTGGGCACGGGCGCTGGGCTTCCAGGAACTGATGAACGGCACGGCCGCGAAACCCGCGCCGACCGCACCGACCACGACGGTGCTGGCGGTCAGGAAGCGGCGGCGGCCTGAGTTGACCCCTTGGTTAGCCATCCGGCTCTCCACGATTTGGCGATTTGGCTGAAATTACCGCTGCGGAACCCGCAGGGGGCCCGCAAAGATGCGCGATTCTAACGGACCCCACGCGAGGGCGGCAACGCCGCCTCCAGGGCTCAGCGGGCGGCCAGCGCCCCGCGGTAGCGCTCGGCCAGGATGCCCACGCGCTCGACGTAGCGCTGGGTTTCGGCATAGGGCGGGATGCCGCCGTAGCGGTCCACCGCGCCCTCGCCGGCGTTGTAGCCGGCCGCGGCCAGGCTCAGGTCGCCGTTGTAGCGCTTGAGCAGCCAGGCCAGGTACTGGACGCCGCCGCGGATGTTCTGGGCGGGATCGAACACGTCCTGGACGCCGAAACGGTCGGCCGTGGCCGGGATCAGCTGCATCAGGCCCTGGGCCCCGGCGTGCGAGACGGCATTGGGCCGGTAGGCGGACTCGGCATGGATGATCGCCCGCACCACCGCCTCGTCCACGCCGAACTCCTCGGCGGCCGCCCTCACCTCGGCGGCATAGGACTCGGTGTCCAGCCTGACGTTGTGGAAGTCCACGCCCGGCAGCAGGCCGCAGGCGTAGCAGGTCTCCACATAGCTGAAGAGCAGCTTGGCGCCGCCACCCGGCGGCCGGACGTTGGTGTAGTGCACCACGCCGTCACGCTCATATTTGTAGACCGCGCCGCGGGTGACCCGGGCGCCGCCACCGGTCGGGGCGGCGGCCGCCAGTTCCTGGCCGGGCGCGGCCGTACGGAAGTCCACCCGGGCTGCCGGATTGCCGCTGCCGCTGCCCCCGCCCCCCGTGGCCACCGGAGCCGCCGGCCGGGGCGCCGGGCCGCGCGGACGGGAATCGGCGGCGGTGTAGTTGGCCACCACCTCGCAATGGGCCCCGGGGACCTTCTTGCCGGTGTAGTTGGGGATGCCGTCGGCGCCGGTGCAGCGGTACAGGGTGCCCGCGCCGGCCGGGGCGGCGGCGAGCAGCAGGCAGGCCAGCAGGGGCAGGCGCAGGGACATGGGGGCGAGATTTACTCCCGGAACGGCCACTTGCCAAGGTTTCCTCCGCTCAAACGGCGGTCCGGGGCGGCCCCGGCCGGGTCCCGGCGCTACAATGCCGCCCCCCGGAACGGAATAACCGCCGCCATGCCCGGAACCCCGCCCCGCAAGGGCAAGCTCTACATCAAGACCCACGGTTGCCAGATGAACGAGTACGACTCGGCCCGCATGGCCGACGTACTGCTGGCCGAGCACGGCCTGGAACTGACCCAGGACGAGGCCGAGGCCGACGTCATCCTGGTCAATACCTGCTCGATCCGCGAAAAGGCCCAGGAGAAGGTGTTCTCCCAGCTCGGCCGCTGGAAGCACCTGAAGAAGGACAGGCCGGTGCTGATCGGCGTCGGCGGCTGCGTCGCCAGCCAGGAGGGCGAGGCCATCCTCAAGCGCGCGCCCTTCGTCGACCTGGTGTTCGGGCCGCAGACCCTGCACCGCCTGCCGGCCATGATCGAGGCCCGCCGCGCCGAGGGCCGGCCGCAGGTGGACATCAGCTTCCCCGAAGTCGAGAAGTTCGACCGCCTGCCCGAGCCGCGCGCCGAGGGCCCGACCGCCTTCGTCTCGGTGATGGAGGGCTGCAGCAAGTACTGCACCTTCTGCGTGGTGCCCTACACCCGCGGCGAGGAAGTCAGCCGTCCCTTCGACGACGTGCTGCTGGAATGCGCCCAGCTCGCCGCCCAGGGTGTGCGCGAGATCAACCTGCTGGGCCAGAACGTCAACGCCTACCGCGGCCGCACCGGCGACGGCGACGAGGCCGACCTGGCCCTGCTGATCCGTGCCGTCGCCCAGATCGAGGGCATCGACCGCATCCGCTACACCACCTCGCACCCGGTCGAGTTCAGCGACAGCCTGATCGAGGCCCACCGCGAGGTTCCGCAGCTGGCCGCCTACCTGCACCTGCCGGTGCAGTCGGGCTCCGACCGCATCCTGGCGGCGATGAAGCGCGGCCACACCGCGCTGGAATACAAGGCCAAGATCCGCCGCCTGCGCGAGGCGAAACCCGACATCGCCATCAGCTCCGACTTCATCGTCGGCTTCCCGGGCGAAACCGACCGTGACTTCGAGGCGACGATGAAGCTGATCGAGGACGTCGGTTTCGACCAGAGCTTCTCCTTCATCTACTCGCGCCGGCCCGGCACGCCGGCGGCCAACCTGCCCGGCGAGGTGCCGGCCGAGGTCGCGCACGAGCGCCTTCAGCGCCTGCAGGCGGCAATCAACGAGAACGCCCGCCGCTATTCCGAGGCCATGGTCGGCAGCATCCAGCGCGTGCTGGTGGAGGGCCCCAGCGCCCGCAACCCGGACGAGCTGACCGGCAAGACCGAGAACATGCGCAACGTGAACTTCCCGGGCGGCAAGCGCCTGATCGGCCAGTTCGTGGACGTGCGCATCACCGCCGCCCTGTCCAACTCCCTGCGCGGCGAAGTCGTCACGGTGGACGAGGCCGCGGCCTGAGCCGCGGCCCCCTGCCCTGCCGCGCCGGCGGGGCCGGCCCTCAGTCCAGGCGCTTGCTGAAGCGCAGGATCGAGGCGGTCATCATCAGCAGGGCGAAGACCGTCAGCGCCAGCAGGTCCGGCCACAGTTCCCACAGCCCGGCGCCGCGCAGCATCACGCCGCGGATCAGGCGCAGGAAGTGCGTCAGCGGCAGCAGCTCGGCCAGCCACTGCGCCGGCGCCGGCATGCCGGCATAGGGGAACATGAAGCCCGACAGCAGCACCGAGGGCAGGAAGATGAAGAAGGTCATCTGCATGGCCTGGAACTGCGAGCGCGCCAGGGTGGAGATCAGCAGGCCCAGGCTGAGGTTGGCCAGGATCAGCAGCACCGCCGCCAGGTAGACATCGGGCAGGCTGCCGCGGATCGGTACGTCGAACAGCCACAGGCCCAGGATCAGCACCACCGTGGTCTGCACCAGGCCGATCAGCGCATAGGGCAGCACCTTTCCCAGCATCAGCTCGCTGCGCGAGACCGGCGTGGTGATCAGCAGCTCCATGTTGCCGCGCTCGCGCTCGCGGACGATGGCCATGCCGGTGAACATCACCATGGTCATGGTCAGGATCACGCCGATCAGGCCCGGCACGATGTTCACCGCCGAGCGGCGTTCCGGGTTGTAGAAGGGCAGCACGCGGATCTGCCCCGCCGCGGGCACGCTGGCGGCGGCCTCGCCCGTGGCGGCCGGTGCCGGCGGCGCAAGTGGCATCTGCGCCAGCTGCGCCGCGGCGCTCTGCACGGGAATGTCGCTGCCGTCGACCAGCACCTGGATCGCCTCGCGGCCGTCGGCCAGGCGGCGGTCGTAGTCCGGTGGCACCACCACGCCGACGCTGATCTCGCCCCGGCGCAGCATGTCGGTCAGCTCCCGCGGCGAGGACGCCCCGGCACGGGCGCTGATCACCCCGGTCGCCAGCATGTCCATGACCGCGGCGCGCGAGGCGGCGGTGCCGGCCTGGTCGACGATGCCGGCGTCCAGGCCGCGCAGGTTGAGGTTGATGGCATAGCCGAACAGCAGCAGCTGCATCACCGGAATGCCGACGATCATGGCCAGGCTGAGGCGGTCGCGGCGCATCTGCCGCGCCTCCTTCATCACGATGGCTCCCAGGCGGCGCCAGTTCACGCGGCTTCTCCCTTGCGGCCGCGGGTGGCGGCCACGAACACGTCTTCCAGGCTGGGCGCCGACAGCGACACCTCGGCCTCGATGTCGGCACGGCGCAGCGCCTCGCGCAGGCGGCCGGTGGCGTCCCCGGGCGTGGCCAGCAGGAGGCGCAGGTGGTTGCCGATCTGGGCGGCGCTGACCACGCCGGGCTCGTCGGCCAGCACCTGCAGGGCGCGCCGCGGCGATGCGGCGGCGACCTCGACGCTGCGCCCGTGCAGCCGCTCCAGCAGCTCGGCCGGAGTGCCGTCGGCGACCAGCACGCCGCGGTCGAGGATGGCCAGGCGATGGCAGCGCTCGGCCTCGTCCATGTAATGCGTGGACACCAGCAGGGTCGTGCCGGCGTCGGCCAGGTCGAAGAGCTTCTCCCAGAAATCGCGGCGCGATTCCGGATCCACGGCACTGGTCGGCTCGTCCAGGAACAGCAGCTCCGGCCGGTGGATCACCGCCCCGGCCAGGGCCAGGCGCTGCTTCTGGCCGCCGCTGAGCGTGCCGGCCAGCTGCCGCTGGCGGTCGGCGAAGTGGTACTGGCCGATCAGCTCGTCCACCCGCTTCTTCGCCTCCCGCGCCGGGATGCCCTGCACCGCCGCCAGGAACTCCAGGTTCTCGCGCACGGTGAGGTCCTCGAACAGCGAGAACTTCTGCGTCATGTAGCCGATGCGCTGGCGCAGCTGCTCGGCCTGCTCCGGCACGCGCATGCCCAGCACCTCGATCTCGCCCTCGCTGGGCGTGAGCAGGCCGCAGAGCATGCGGATGGTGGTGGACTTGCCCGAGCCGTTCGGGCCCAGGAATCCGTAGACGTGCGCCCGCGGCACCGTCAGGTCGACGCGGTCCACCGCCAGCAGATTGCCGAAGCGCCGGCTGAGGCCGCGGGCGCGGATGGCCGGCCGGGCGGAATTCACTGCGGGAACTCCGCCTGCGCCGGCAGGCCGGCCGGCAGCGTCGCCGCGTCGGCGCCGAGCTGGACCTCGGCCAGGTAGCTCAGCCGCTGCGCGTCGTCGCCGGCCAGGGCGTAGTAGGGGGTGAAGCTGGGCTGCGAGCGGATCATCCGCACCCGCCCCTCCCAGGCGCCATCGTGTCCCTCGATGCGCACCAGGGCACGGTCGCCGACCTTCACCCGGGCGCGCAGTTCCACCGGCAGGTAGACACGCGCGTGCGGCGCCTCGCCGACCAGCAGCACCGCCAGCGGTGCGCCGGTCGGCGCCTGGTCGCCGACCTTGTAGGGCAGGCTGTCGACGACGCCGGCGCGCGGCGCCACCGGCCTCAGCTTGGCCAGCAGCGCCTCACGGTCCGCGACCTCGGCCTCGGCGGCGGCCAGCGCCGCTTCGGCCTGGGCCAGCTGTTCGGAGCGGGTGCCGTGCTCGAGTTCCGCCAGCGCCTGCGTGGCCTGCTCCAGGCGCGCGCGGGCGCTGTCCAGGGCGGCGCGGGCGCGATCGAGGTCCGAGCGCGGCAGCAACTGGCGGTCGGCCAGCGACTTCACCCGCTCGTATTGCGACTGCGCCTCCGCCAGCTGGGCGCGGGCGGCATCGCGGCCGGCGCGTGCCTGGGCAATGGCTTCCGATCGCGGGCCGGCCTGCAGTTCCGCCAGCTGCTCACGGGCGCGCTGCGCCTGGCCGCGGGCGGCGTCCAGCTGCGCCTGCTGGCGGGTCGGGTCCAGGCGGAGCAACACCTGCCCGGCCTCGACCCGCTGGCCTTCGTGCACCTCCAGTGCCAGCACCGGTTCGGCCACCGGCGCCGGCAGGGTGATGCGTTCCCACTCCAGCGTGCCCAGCGCCTGCGGTGGCGCCGGCTGGCAGGCCGCCAGCACCAGCGCGGCCAGCGCGATCAGTCCTCGCCTACCCGGCATTCTTTTCATCGGAAAGCTCCAGTCCGCGGTCCAGCAGCGCCAGGGCGTGGCGGCGGACGGCATCGAAAGGCAGGTCGTCGGCATCGAACAGGCGGCGCCAGATCGGCGCGCCGGCGGCGGGGAACAGGGTCAGGCCGACCAGGGACACCATCAGCAGGCGCGGATCGAGATCGGGATTGAGCCGGCCCCGGGCCTGCGCCGCGGCGAAACGCCCCACCATCGCCTTCGCCATCACCGGCCCGATCTGGTCGAGCAGGATGCCGCGCAGCGCCCCGCCCTCGCTCAGCACCTCGCGCACCCACAGCGGCGGCAGCCAGGGATGCGCCGCCACCAGCCGGGCAATGCCGTTGACGAAGGCGCCGACCAGGTCGGCCGGGTCCTCGCCGGCCGCCAGCACGGATTCGCGCAGGCCGCCGATGGCCGGCAGCAGCCGCTCGGCGATCACCGCCTCGCGCAGCCGGTCCTTGTCGCCGAAGTAGTAATGCAGCATCGCCGGCGTCACCGCGGCGCGGCTGGCGATGTCGCGCAGCGAGGTGGCGGCGATGCCCTTCTCCACGTAGCAGGCCAGGGCCGCATCCAGCAGTCGCGGCCGCAACTCGGGCGCGTCGGCGCCGGGCCGGCCGGGGGCGCGGCGGGCGGGGCCGCGGGGGGCGGTCCGGACCGGGCGGGCGCCGGCACGGGCGCCCGGCCTGGGACCGGGGCGGGAGGGCTTGTCGGGCGGGGTCGGCTTCATGCCGCGAATAATTAATTCATCGATTAATTAAGTCAAGCGCCCTCCCCTGTTCCCGGCTGCCTGCCGTTCAGCCAAGGGCCCGCGGCTGGCCGCTTCCGGGCCGCGGCGTTACCCTGTGCGCCCCCAGACGCGTGGCCCTTCCGGCCGTGCCGCCATCGCCCATGAGCAGTCCGAGCCAGCGCGCCCAGCGCGACTTCACCCTGGAACCCGAAGACAGCGAGCGCCTGGCCAACCTGGCCGGTCCCTTCGACGAACACCTGCGCCAGCTCGAGCTGCGCCTCGGTGTCGAGATCGCCAACCGCGGCCACGTCTTCCGGGTCACCGGCGAGGAAAGGGCTGCCGCCGCCGCCGAGAAGCTGCTGCGCCGGCTCTACGAGGACGCCGCCAACGAAACCCTGGACGCGCACAAGATCCACCTGCGCCTGGGCGAGTCCTCCGTGGCCCAGGCCGCCGAGGACAGCTACTCGCCGCAGGAGGTCAGCATCCGCGTCAAGCGCGGCAACATCCGCGGCCGCGGCGCCAACCAGCAGAAATACCTGCACTCCATCGCCACCCACGACATCAACTTCGGCATCGGCCCGGCCGGCACCGGCAAGACCTACCTGGCGGTGGCCATGGCGGTGGACGCGCTCAACGAGGGCCGGGTGCAGCGCCTGCTGCTGGTGCGCCCCGCGGTCGAGGCGGGCGAGAAGCTGGGCTTCCTGCCCGGCGACCTGACCCAGAAGGTGGACCCCTACCTGCGCCCGCTTTACGACGCGCTGTACGAGATGCTGGGCGTGGAGAAGGTGGCCAAGCTGCTGGAGCGCAACGTCATCGAGATCGCGCCGCTGGCCTTCATGCGCGGCCGCACGCTCAACGACGCCTTCGTCATCCTCGACGAGGCGCAGAACACCAGCATCGAGCAGATGAAGATGTTCCTGACCCGCATCGGCTTCGGTTCGACGGCGGTCATTACCGGCGACCTCAGCCAGGTCGACCTGCCCAAGCACCAGAAGTCGGGCCTGCGCGACGCCATCGAGGTGCTGCGCGGGGTCGAGGGCATCAGTTTCACCTTCTTCGAGTCGCACGACGTGGTGCGGCATCCGCTGGTGGCGCGCATCGTCCGCGCCTACGACGCCCGCGACGGCCGGGATCCGCAGCCATGACCCGCGGTCCGGTCAAGCTCGACGTCTCGGTCAGCTACGGGCTGCCGCGCAAGGGGCTGCCTGCCGCCAGCAGTTTCCGCAAGTGGGCGGCGGCGGCGGCAAAGGGGCGGATCCTGAAGGCGGATCTGGCCATCCGGCTGGTGGATGCCAGGGAGGGGCGCGCGCTCAATCGCCACTACCGGGGCAAGGATTACGCGACCAATGTGCTCAGTTTCCCGGCGGAGTTGCCGCCGGGCGTCGATCTTCCGCTGCTCGGCGATCTGGTCATCTGTGCGCCGGTGGTCGCGCGCGAGGCCGCCGAGCAGGGCAAGCCGCTGGTGGCGCACTACGCGCATCTCACCGTGCACGGGGTTCTGCATCTGCTCGGTCTCGATCACGAGGACGAGCGGGAGGCCGAGGCCATGGAGCAGATCGAACGCGAGATCCTCGCCACTCTCGGCTACCCGGACCCCTACGCGCCCGGCGCGAACTGACCCCGCTTCCCGCCTCCGCCGCGGGTGACTGCGCGGG
>DATGPR010000078.1:0-5315 GCA_035304725.1 Arenimonas sp. | reverse complement strand
GGCCTTCACGCATTCCAGCGCGGCGTCGGCGTCGGCCAGGTTGTTGTAGCTCAGCTCCTTGCCCTGCAGGAAACGCGCGGTGGCGACGATGCCCTCGCCGGCGCCGGCTTCCACGTAGAGGGCGCCGCGCTGGTGCGGGTTTTCGCCGTAGCGCAGCGCCGAGGCCAGCTGCAGGGAGGCGTGGAAGGTCCTGGGCCAGGCTTCCGGCGTGGCCGGATCCTCGGCCCGCGGCGACAGCCACATGGCGATCTGGCCGTCGTAGGCGGCGGTGTGGGCGTAGGCCTTGGCGGCCCAGGCGCGGCGCTGCGCGGCGGTGCTGCCGCCGGCCTTCAGCGCCTCGAGCAGGGCTTCGTAATCGGCCGGGTCCACCACCACCGAGGTGCGGGCGTGGTTCTTGGCGGCGGCGCGCAGCATGGCCGGGCCGCCGATGTCGATGTTCTCGATGGCGTCCTCGTAGCTGCAGTCCGGCTTGGCCACCGTCTGTGCGAAGGGATAGAGGTTGACCACCAGCAGGTCGATCGGGGCGATGCCGTGCTCGGCCATCACCGCGTCGTCGGTGCCCTCGCGGCCGAGCAGGCCGCCGTGGATCTTCGGATGCAGGGTCTTGACCCGGCCGTCCATGATCTCGGGGAAGCCCGTCACCTCGCTGACGTCGCGCACCGGCAGGCCGGCTTCGCGCAGGCTGCGGGCGGTGCCGCCGGTGCTGAGCAGGTCCACGCCCAGGGCGTGCAGGCCGCGGGCCAGCTCGACCAGGCCGGTCTTGTCGGAAACAGAAAGCAATGCCCGTCGCACGGGCCGACGATCAGCAGCCATCCGGATACCCTCGGGAAAGGCCGCGATTATACGGGGAGAACAGCCTTATCCGAGGCCGTAGGCCTTGAGTTTCTTGCGCAGGGTGGCGCGGTTGATGCCCAGGCAGGCGGCGGCGCGGCTCTGGTTGCCCTCGCAGTGCGCCATCACCTCGCGCAGCAGGGGGATTTCCACTTCCCGCAGCACCAGCTCGTACAGGTCGTTGGCGTCGCAACCGTCCAGATCGTGCAGGTAGCGACGCACCGACCGGGCGACGTGGTCGCGCAGCGGCGTGTGGCCGGAAGGGGTCGTGTTTGCGTCCGCGCGCGCGGCGGGGAGGGCATTCACAGGGCAGGCTCCTGGGGCTTGTGTCCGCTTCCGTGCGGGACCGCCGGTCTGCGGCGGGGTGGCAAGTCTACGCCAAACCTCCGGCCGCTGCTAATGACCGCCGGGCCTGTCTCAGTGGAAGTCGAAAGTGAAGGCCACGGCGCGCTTGCCCGGGTCCAGGATCTCCAGGGTGGCGACCACGGACTGCCCCGGCATCAGCATCGGGCTGGCCGGCGGCGCGCCCAGGTATTCCTCCGGCGCGAAGCGGCGCAGGCCGAGGGCGCGGCCCTCGATGTCGTGCAGGGCCACTTCCATCTGCGGCCAGGGCTGCGGCCAGCGGGCGTCGTTGCGGAAGCTGGTGGTGACCAGCAGGGTGCCCGGTGCGGTCGGATGCGGGCGCACGTCGCGGCTGGTGACTCGGAAGGCCTGCGGCTCGCGCCAGGGCGGCAGGTCGCAGCCCAGCCAGCCGCACAGCCATTCCAGCCGCGGCCGCCAGCCGGGATCGGCGGCGAGGCGGGCGCGATCGGCCAGCATCAGCTGCAGCGGCAGAGCGATGACCAGCGCGGCCAGCGCCAGCCACCAGCCCCAGGGGCGGGGCGGTTTCGGCGCGGGACGTGTTGGCGTGGCGAAGCGGGGGGCGCGGGCCATGCGGCGATGATAAGCGCGGCGGCGGTGGAGGCTAGCGGCGGCGGCCGCTGATCCGCACCCAGTCGCCCTCGGTCGCCACCTCCAGCGCCTCGAACCACCGGCCGTAGCGCTGCAGCAGTTCCTGCTCCTGGCCCTGCAGGATGCCGGACAGGGCGATCCGGCCGCCGGCCTCGACGCGATCGGCCAGGCGCGGCGCCAGGGCATCCAGCGCCGAGGCCAGGATGTTGGCCACCACCACCGGATAGCGGGCGTCCGGTTCATCCTCCGGCGCGTACACGGCCAGGCGTTCGCCGACGCCGTTGCGTTCGGCGTTGTCGGCGCTGGCGGCCAGGGCCTGCGGATCGTTGTCGACGCCAACGGCGCGCTGCGCGCCCAGCTTCAGCGCCGCCAGGGCGAGGATGCCGCTGCCGCAGCCGTAATCCAGCACCGCCTTGCCGCGCAGGTCGAGGCCATCCAGCCACTGCAGGCAGAGCGAAGTGGTGGGGTGGGTGCCGCTGCCGAAGGCCAGGCCCGGATCCAGGCGCACGATCACGCCGTCCTCCGCCTCGGCCGGGGCCTCCATGTTCCAGGGCACGATCCAGGTGCGGGCGCCGAACTTCAGCGGCTCGTACTGGTCCATCCAGGCGCGTTCCCAGTCCTGGTCGGCGACTTCGCGGAACTGCGCGCCCGCCAGGTCCAGGCCGGCGTCGAAGGCTTCCAGGGCGTGCAGCACCAGCTCGGGCACGGTATCGCCGGGGAACAGCGCCACCAGGGTGATCTCCGGCCACAGCGGCGTCTCGCCCACGCCGGGCTCGAGCACGGCGCGTTCGTTCGGCGTCTCCGCATCGGCATCCAGCAGCGTCACCGACAGCGCGCCGATGTCCGAGAGCGCATGCTCGGCGCGGGCTTCGTCTTCGGCGCGGACGCGCAGGCTCAGTTCGAGGAAGGGCACGGCTCAGCCCAACCCGATCGCCTTTTCCTTCCGCTCGGCCAGCCGCTTCTCGAGGTAGTGGATGTTGGTGCCGCCCTGCTGGAAGCCGATGTCGGCCATGATGCGCTGCTGCAGCGGCACGTTGGTCTTGATGCCGTCCACGACCATCTCGCTCAGCGCCACCCGCATGCGGGCGATGGCCTGGGCGCGGTCGGCGCCGTGCACGATCAGCTTGCCGATCATCGAATCGTAGTTCGGCGGGACCTTGTAGCCCTCGTAGATGTGGCTGTCCACGCGCACGCCGGGGCCGCCCGGGGCGTGGAAGTGCTTCACCAGGCCGGGGCTGGGCAGGAAGCTGACCGGATCCTCGGCATTGATGCGGCACTCGATGGCGTGGCCGGTGAAGCGGATGTCCTCCTGGCGCAGGCTCAGCTTCTCGCCGCTGGCGATCAGCAGCTGCTCGCGCACCAGGTCGACGCCGGTGATCATCTCGGTCACCGGGTGCTCGACCTGGATGCGGGTGTTCATCTCGATGAAGTAGAACTGCCCGTCCTGGTAGAGGAACTCGAAGGTGCCGGCACCGCGGTAGCCGATGCGGATGCAGGCCTCGGTGCAGATGCGGCCGATGCGCTCGCGCATCTCCGGGGTGATGCCCGGGGCCGGCGCTTCCTCGACCACCTTCTGGTGCCGGCGCTGCATCGAGCAGTCGCGCTCGCCCAGGTGCACGGCATTGCCCTGGCCGTCAGCCAGTACCTGGATCTCCACGTGGCGTGGGTTCTCCAGGAACTTCTCCATGTAGACCATGTCGTTGCCGAAGGCCGCCTTGGCCTCCTGGCGGGTGGCCGCCACGGCATTGATCAGGGCGCCCTCGCTGTGCACGACGCGCATGCCGCGGCCGCCGCCGCCGCCGGCCGCCTTGATGATCACCGGGAAGCCGATGTTGCGGGCGTGGGCGATGATCTCGTTGGCGTCGTCCGGCAGCGGGCCGTCGCTGCCCGGCACGCAGGGCACGCCGGCCTCCTTCATGGCGCGGATCGCCTCGACCTTGTCGCCCATCATCCGGATCACGTCCGGGGTCGGGCCGATGAAGACGAAGCCGGATTTCTCCACCCGCTCGGCGAAATCGGCGTTCTCGCTGAGGAATCCGTAACCCGGGTGGATGCCCTGGGCGTCGGTCAGCTCGGCGGCGGCGATGATGGCCGGGATGTTGAGATAGCTTTCGGCGGACGGCGCCGGGCCGATGCAGACCGACTCGTCGGCCATGGCCACGTGCTTGAGGTTGCGGTCCACCGTGGAATGCACCGCCACGGTCTTGATGCCGAGGGCGTGGCAGGCGCGCAGGATTCGCAGCGCGATCTCGCCCCGGTTGGCGATGACGATCTTCTCCAGCATGGGCCGGTCCTCAGCTGATGACGAACATGGGCTCGTCGAACTCGACCGGCTGGCCGTTCTCGACCAGGATCGCGCGCACCGTGCCCGAGACCTCGGCCTCGATGGGGTTGAACATCTTCATCGCCTCGATGATGCCCAGCGTGTCGCCGGCCTTGACCTGCTGGCCGACCTTCACGAAGGGCGGCTTGTCCGGGCTGGGCGCCGAGTAGAAGGTGCCGACCATGGGCGAACGCACCATGTGGCCATCCGGGACGTCCTTGGTGGACTTGCCGACGGCCTCGGCGGAGATGCCGCCGGCGCGGCCCTGCTCGCCATGGCCGGCGGCGGCCGGCGCGGGCGCGGCCGGGGCGGGCGCCGGCGCGGCGGCGGCGACCGGGGCGGCATAGGTCACGCCACCGGTGGGCACGCGCGACAGGCGCACGCTTTCCTCGCCCTCCTTGATCTCGATTTCGGCGAGATTCGATTCCTCGAGCAGGTCGATCAGCTTCTTGATCTTGCGAAGGTCCATGGATGGCCTCGTCTTGTGGTGATTCGGATGGGGTCAGCCGGCCGCCGCGGCCCTGGCCGGCGCCTGCAGGCGGGCCAGCGCGGCGTCCAGGGCATAGCGGTAGCTATTGGCGCCGAAGCCGCAGACCACGCCGACGGCGAGGTCGGAGAAATAGCTCTGGCGCCGGAACGGCTCGCGGGCGTGCGGGTTGGACAGGTGCACCTCGATGAAGGGCAGCGCCACTGCCGCCAGGGCGTCGCGCAGGGCCACCGAGGTGTGGGTGAAGGCGGCGGGGTTGATCAGGATGAAGGCGGTGCCGTCGGCGCCGGCGGCCTGCACCCGCTCGACCAGGGCGTGCTCGGCATTGGACTGGAAGCTTTCCAGCGCGTGCCCGGCCTCGGCGGCCCGGCGGGCCAGCCCGGCGTCGATCTCGTCCAGGCGGACACGGCCATAGACCTCCGGCTCGCGCGTGCCGAGCAGGTTGAGGTTGGGGCCATGCAGGACCAGGATCTTTGCCACGCTCGCCTCCCGCGGGGTGGCACAGTCTGCGGGCAGACCCGGCCCTTGTCCAGAAGTTCCCTGCCAGTTACGCGCTTTTAACGGGCGTTTGAATTCCGGCCCGGGCCGGCCGCCGGCTCAGTCGCCCTCGGCGAAATCGCGCACCGCGGCCACGTCCGGGAAGGCGCCGTAGTGGGTTTTCAGCAGCCTGCCGTCGGCGCCGATCAGCACGGTGTAGGGCAGGATGCCACGGGCATTGCCCAG
>DATGPR010000077.1:0-3131 GCA_035304725.1 Arenimonas sp. | reverse complement strand
GGCATCCAGCCAGCGGCGGATCTCGGCGACGATGCGCGAGCGCCTGACGAACACCTCGCGCGCCTCCGGGTTCATCACCAGGTCGACGTAGCGCATGCGGTAGCGCTGCTCGACGTCGGCCAGGCCATGGAACTTGTCCGGCAGCGGCCGCAGCGACTTGGTCAGCAGGCGCAGGCCCTCGGCCTTGACCGAAAGCTCGCCGGTGCGGGTACGGGTCATGCCGCCGGTGACGCCGACGATGTCGCCGATGTCCCAGCCCTTGAAGGCCTCGTAGGCCTCGCCCAGCACGTTGGACTGCAGGAAGACCTGGATGCGGCCGCTCATGTCCTGGATGTGGGCGAAGGCGGCCTTGCCCATCACCCGCTTGGCCATCAGCCGGCCGGCCACCGCCACCTTCCGGCCGGAGGCCTCCAGCGCGGCGGCGTCCCAGCGCTGCGCGTCGGCATACTCGGCCTGCAGGTCGTCGGCGTAGTCGCAGCGGCGGAAGTCGTTCGGAAAGGCCACGCCCTGGCTGCGCAGCGCCGCCAGTTTCGACCGGCGTTCGGCGATGAGCATGTTCTCGTCGGCGGGCGGTGCGGCGGGCGTGTCGGTCATGGCGGGCTCGCGTGCTGCGGCTTGGGGGGAAGTATGGCGGGAAGGCTCAGGAAGCGTCGGCGCGCTTGGCGCCGGCGTCCAGGCCGGCCTTGAGGGCGGCCTCGACGAACTCGTCCAGGTCGCCGTCGAGCACCTTCTGGGTGTCGCTGCGCTCGATGCCGGTGCGCAGGTCCTTGATGCGGCTCTGGTCGAGCACGTAGTTGCGGATCTGGCTGCCCCAGCCGATGTCCGACTTGGTCGCCTCCACCGCATCGCGCTCGGCGTTGCGCTTCTGCATCTCCAGCTCGTAGAGCTTGGCCGCCAGCATCTTCATGGCGCGGTCGCGGTTGGCGTGCTGGCTGCGCTCGGTCTGGCAGGCCACGACGATGCCGCTGGGCACATGGGTGATGCGCACGGCCGACTCGGTCTTGTTCACGTGCTGGCCGCCGGCGCCGGAGGAGCGGTAGACGTCGGTCTTCAGGTCGGCCGGGTTGATCTCGATGTCGATATCGTCATCCACCTCGGGACTGACGAAGACCGAGGTGAAGCTGGTATGGCGGCGGTTGTCCGAGTCGAAGGGCGACTTGCGCACCAGCCGGTGCACGCCGGTCTCGGTCTTCAGCCAGCCGTAGGCGTACTCGCCCTCGACGCGGAAGGTGGCGGACTTGATGCCGGCCACTTCGCCGCCGCTGACTTCAAGCAGCTCGGTCTTCCAGCCGCGCGATTCGCACCAGCGCAGGTACATGCGCAGCAGCATCTCGGCCCAGTCCTGGGCCTCGGTGCCACCGGCGCCGGCCTGGATGTCGACGAAGGCATTGGCCGAGTCCATCTTGCCGGAGAACATCCGGCGGAACTCCAGCTGGGCGACCTCGCGCTCGTAGCGGTCGACGTCGGCGATCACCGCGGCGGCGGTGTCCTCGTCGTCCTCCATCTCGGCCAGTTCGAGCAGTTCGGTGGCGCCGGTCAGGTTCTCGGTCAGGCTGCGGATGCCGACCACCACCTTCTCCAGCGAGGCGCGTTCCCGGCCCAGGCCCTGGGCGCGTTCGGGATCGTTCCAGACGTCGGGGCTTTCCAGCTCCCGGTTCACTTCCTCGAGACGTTCGACCTTCTGGTCGAAGTCAAAGATACCCCCTGAGCGAATCCAGCCGTTCCCGGAGGTCGGCGATCCGCTGGCGGACGGGATTGAGTTCCATGCTGATCCGCGGTGATGAGTGGCTCGAAAGGCCGCGAATCATACCATCGGCGCCGGCTCCAGGTGGCGCACCAGCAGCTGCACGCCGCGCCGGCCGCCCCAGTCGTCCAGGTCCAGCTGGTAGGCCAGGCGCAGGCGTCCGGACGGCGGCTCACCGGTCCAGCCGCCGAAATGGATGGCCGCCAGCACCGACCCACCGGCACGGTGGCGCAGCCGCAGGCGCAGGTGGCCGCGGCCGACCTCGCGGGCCTCGAGCACCTCGAACTCGCCGTCGAACACCGGCTCGGGAAAACCCTGGCCCCAGGGCCCGGCCAGGCGCAGCTGTTCGGCCACGGCGCGACTGATCTCGTCCGGCGCCAGCTCGCCGTCCGTCCAGAGTTCGCGCAGGCGCTGCTCCTCGCTCAGGCGCTGGCCGACCTCCAGGCGCATGGCCTCGGCGAAAGCGTCCAGGCGCTCCGGCGCCAGGCTCAGGCCGGCGGCCATGGCGTGGCCGCCGAAGCGCTCGATCAGGCCGGGATGGCGCGCGTCCACCGCCGCCAGGGCGTCGCGGATGTGCAGGCCGGGAATCGAACGTGCCGAGCCCTTCAGCCGCCCGTCCCCGCCCTCCTCGCCGCCGAAGGCGATCACCGGCCGGTGCCAGCGCTCCTTCAGCTTCGAGGCCACCAGGCCGACCACGCCGGCATGCCAGTCCGGGTCGTGCACGCAGACCAGGTCGGGCAGGCCGGCCCGGGCGTCGAGCGCGGACACGGCCAGCTGCTCGGCCTGTTCGACCATGCGCGCCTGCAGCTCGCGCCGCTCGGCATTGATGCGGTCGAGCACCACGGCCAGTTCGCGGGCGCGGCCGGGCTCCTCGCAGAGCAGGCATTCGATGCCCAGGGCCATGTCCTCCAGGCGACCGGCGGCGTTCAGGCGTGGCGCCAGGCCGAAGCCGATGTCGCTGGTCGAGAGCATGGCCGGCTCGCGCCCGGACAGTTCGACCAGCGCCTTCAGTCCCGGCCGCGCCCGGCCCTCGCGCAGGCGGCGCAGGCCGGCGGCGACCAGCAGGCGGTTGTTGTAGTCCAGCGGCACCAGGTCGGCGACGGTGCCGACCGCCACCAGATCCAGCAGTTCGCCGAGGTCGGGTTCGGGCTGCGCCGCGAACACGCCTTCGGCGCGCAGGCGCTGGCGCAGGGCCAGCAGCAGGTAGAACACCACGCCGACGCCGGCCAGCGCCTTGCTCGGGAAGCCGGCGCCGGGCAGGTTCGGATTGACGATGGCATCGGCCTCGGGCAGCGAGGGTCCGGGCAGGTGGTGGTCGCTGACCAGCACCCGCCAGCCCCGCGCCCGCGCCGCGGCCACGCCGGCATGGCAGGCGATGCCGCTGTCC
>DATGPR010000076.1:0-6899 GCA_035304725.1 Arenimonas sp. | reverse complement strand
CTCCGGCGCGCTGCTGCTGGTCTCCGACCAGCCGATGGTGCCCGAGGGCGTGAAGACCGAGGCCTCGGACCGCAAGGTCACCGAGCACTTCGTCGACACCCACATCCAGATCGGCATCGAGGCGCTGCGGCTGATCCGCCGCAACGGCAAGTCGGTCAAGCACCTGCGTTTCCACTGAGGCGCCGGCGCCGGCGCCGGCGCGGCGCGGTCATGGCCGCGAGGGCGGCAGCCGCTCCGCGATGGCGCCGCCCTCAGTGGTGGTGATGGTGATGGTGGCGCGGGCCGCTTTCGTCATGCGGCACGTGGCCGCAGTCGCCGCCACCCGGCCGCTCGACCTCCATCTGGATGGTCGAGTGGCCGATGCCGAACTTCTCCCGCACCAGCTGCGCCAGGCGTCGGCGCAGGGTGTCGGTATCGACGCCTTCGCGCACGTCCACGTGGGCGGTGAGCATGGGCTGCTGGCTGGACAGCGACCACAGGTGCAGGTCGTGGATGGAGGCCACGCCCGGCTCGGCCAGCATGGCCGCGCGCACGTCGTTCACCGGGATGTTGCGCGGCGCGCCCTCCAGCAGCAGGTGCACGGCTTCGGACACCAGGTGCCAGGTGCGCGGCAGCACCCACAGGGCCAGCAGCACCGCCAGCAGCGGGTCCACCCAGACGACGCCGGTGTAGCGGATGACCACCGCGCCGATGATCACCGCCACCGAACCCAGCAGGTCGGCCATGACCTCCAGGTAGGCGCCGCGCATGTTGAGGTTCTCGCCGGCGCCGGCCTGCAGCAGGCGCATCGCGATCAGGTTCACCACCAGGCCCGCCACGGCCACTGCCAGCATGGTGCCGGCGGCCACCGGTTCCGGTGACAGGAAGCGCTGCACGGCTTCCCAGAAGATGCCACCGGCGACCAGGAACAGCAGGCAGCCGTTGGCCAGGGCACCCAGGGCCTCGGCGCGGGCATAGCCATAGGTGCGGTGGCTGTCGGGCGGGCGTCGGGCCAGGCGTACCGCCAGCAGCGCCACCAGCAGGGAGAAGCTGTCGGAGGCCATGTGCGCGGCATCGGACAGCAGCGCCAGGCTGCCGCTGACCAGGGCGCCGACCACCTCCGCGACCAGGAAGCCGAAGGTCAGCAGCAGGGCCCAGCGCAGCGGCCGCTCGTGCCGCCGGGTATCGAGGTGATGGTCGTGGCCCTTGCCCACACGCCCTCCCTGGCGTCGGCCGGTTACCAGTTGAAGACGAAGCCGACCACGTCGGCCCGGTCACCGGTGAAGCGGACCGTGCATTCGACGATCTGGCGGGTTTCCGAGGTCAGGCCGGGCTCGATGGTGATGGGCGCGGTGAGGAACTTCTCGCCGTTGGGGGCGTCCTTCATGCTGGCGGCCAGGGCGGCCAGGTCCAGCTCGTAGAGCTTGCCGTCCAGACGGGACTCGGCCGCCACCCGGCAGGCCTCGGCCGCCACTCCGCCGGGACCGCTGCCCGCGCCGGTGCCGCCGTCGCCGCCGCAGGCCGCCAGGCCGAGACAGATCAGGCCCAGCGGAAGTGCTCGTCTCATGTCCATCCCACCCCTCCTTTGCTTTAGGCGGCCTGGCCCGTGTCTGGTGGGGGGGAACCGGCCGGGCAGGCCTGCGTCCGGGGCCAAACTAGCGCAATTACTCTAAATCCGCCAAGCGAAAGGGCTGACCCGGGGGTCAGCCCTTCATGGCGCGTTGGGTTTTCTCAGTAGCGCGGGACGGAGGGGTCGATTTCCCGCGACCAGGCGTCGATGCCGCCGACCACGTTGTACAGGTCGTGGAAGCCGAGGCCGCGGAAGTATTCGGCGGCGCGCTGGCTGGCATTGCCGTGGTGGCAGAGGAAGGCCAGCGGCACGTCCCTGGGCAGGGCCTCCAGGCGCTCGCGGCTTTCCTCGTCCAGCACCTCGTGCGGGTGCGGGAAGGGGGCCAGGGCACGGTCGGCGGCCGGGCGCACGTCGACCACGTCGATGGCGCCGGCGAGCATGCGGTCGTGCAGCTCCTGCACGGTCAGCGGCTTCACCGGCGGCGGCGCGTTCGGGTTGTCGATGGCCAGGCCGGCGCCGCGGGCGTCCTCGACCCAGTCCACCTTCAGGCCGCGGGCGCGCGCCGCGCTGGCCAGGTCGAAGTGGACGCGGATGCCGTTGCTCTCGGACACCACCTCGTGGCCACTGGCCGGGCGCAGTTCGAAGCGGGCGTTGAAGCGCGGATCCACCGACATGTGCAGCACCAGGCCTTCCCCGGCGTTCTCCAGGGCGCCGCGGATGGCCTCGGCGGCGCGCTCGGAGATGTGGATCTCCGGCGGCGTGCGGTCCGGCTCGGGCAGGCCGAGCAGGGCGTGCAGCTCGCCGCTGTTGAGCAGCTGCTCGATGATGTCGCTGCCGCCGACCAGCTCGCCGCGCACGTACAGCTGCGGGATGGTCGGCCACTGGCCGTAGGCCTTGATGCCCTCGCGGATCTCCGGGTCCTGCAGCACGTCCACGTGCGCGTAGCTGTCGACCAGGCCGTTGAGGATGCCGGCGGCCTTGGCCGAGAAGCCGCACTGCGGCGCCTGCGGGTTGCCCTTCATGAACAGCACGACCGGGTGGGCCGTCAGCAGGTGTTCGATGCGGGCGCGGGTATCGGGGGAGAGGGACATGGCGGGGCTCCGTGAAGAAGCCGCCATTCTACGCCGCCTGACCCGGCCGCCCCTGAAGCGGCCGTTACCGGACGCCGTGTTCCGACCCGCAGAAGCGGCTTCAGCCGACGCGCAGCAAGCGCTCGGCCACCGGCAGGGCCAGCGCGGTCCAGTCGGCGTAGGCCAGGCCGGAGGGGTGCAGGCCGTCGCCGGCCACCCGGTCCGGGCGCAGGCCCAGGCTGCGGGAGACGCCGGTGATGTCGACGAAGGCGACGCCGCGGCCGGCGCACTGCTCCGCGGCGGCGGCGTTGTAGGCGTCCAGCTCCTCGGCGATGCGGCGGCGGTCGCGGCCGCTGTCCTGGCCGAAGGGGGTGACGCCCCAGTCGGGAATCGACAGCACCAGCACCCGGTCGGCACGCCCGCCGGCCAGGACGATGGCGCGTTCGAGCAGGCGGGCGAATTCCGGCACGTAGGTCTCCACCGGCCGGCGCCGGTACTGGTTGTTCACGCCGATCAGCAGGGAAACGAAATCCCACTGGCCCAGCGGCTCGGCCTCGTCCATGGCCGCCCACAGCTCGTCGGTGGTCCAGCCGGTGGTGGCGATGTAGCGCGGCGGCGCCAGGGCGATGCCGCGTCCGGCCAGGCCGGCGACCAGCTGTGCCGGCCAGCGCTCGTGCTCGGCCACGGCCTCGCCGATGGTGTAGGAATCGCCGAGGGCGAGGTAGCGCAGCGGTTCAGGCGACATGGCGGGCGGCATTGCGCTCGGCGTGACGCTCCAGCACCCGGTGGATGCGGGCGAACACGTCGCGGAGGGTCTCCGCCTCCGGCAGCAGGGTCACGCGGAAATGCCGCGAGGCCGGCACGTTGAAGCCGCTGCCCGGCACCACCAGCAGGTCCTCGGTTTCCAGCAGCTCCAGGGCGAAGGCCTGGTCGTCGAACTCCTGGGCCGCCGGGCCCACCACCTGCGGGAAGGCGTAGAGCGCGCCGGCCGGCGCCACCAGCTGCAGGTGCGGGCTGGCGGCACAGCCCTCGATCACCGCCTGGCGCGAGGCATGCAGGCGGCCGCCGGGCGCGGTCAGTTCGCGGATGGTGTCGGGACCGGACAGCGCCGCCGGCACCGCGAACTGCGCCGGCACGTTGGCGCACAGGCGCATGGCCGAGAGCAGGTCCATGGCGTGGTGGAAATCGCCCACCCGCAGCGGATCGCCCGACAGCACCGCCCAGCCCACGCGCCAGCCGCAGGCGCGCCAGACCTTGGACAGGCCGCCGAAGCTCAGGCAGGGCGCATCGCCGGCCAGCGGCGCCAGCGCCGTGAACTGCGCGCCGTCGTAGAGGATGCCGTCGTAGATCTCGTCGGCCATCAGCAGCAGGCCGTGCCGGGCGGCGATGTCGGCCAGGGCCCGCAGCAGTTCCGGCGGGTAGTTGGCGCCGGTGGGGTTGTTCGGGTTGATCACCACCAGGGCGCGGGTGCGCGGCGTCACCAGCGCCTCGATCTCGGCCGGGTCCGGCAGGAAGCCGTTCTCCGGCCGGCAGGCGTAGTACACCGGCCGGCCGCCGTTGAGGATGGTGGCGGCGCTCCAGAGCGGATAGTCCGGGCTGGGCAGCAGCACTTCCTCGCCGGGGTTGAGCAGCGCGCGCAGGGCGATGTCGATCAGCTCGCTGACGCCATTGCCGATGAACACGCGCTCGGCGCTGGCATTGGGCGTGCCGCGGCCGCGGTGGCGTTCGGCCACGGCCTCGCGGGCCAGGGGCAGGCCCTGCTGGTGCGTGTAGGGATCGGACTGCGGCACGTGCGCCGCCACCGCCTCCTGCAGGTGCGGCGGAGCGCGGAAGCCGAAGGCGCCGGGATTGCCGATGTTGAGGCGGACCAGCTGGCGGCCCTGTGCCTCGAGTTCGCGGGCGCGGCGGGACAGCTCGCCGCGGATGTCGTAGCGCACCTCGCGCAGGCTCGCGCGGGTCGCCAGGGTCGGGTGGGGCATTGCCTCGGGCTCGGCTGGGACTGGCGGCGAGAGTAACGGAAGCGCGCCGGGCTTTCAGCCGGTCCGGCCCGGCGTATCATCCCGGCCGATGCATGCCCACGACGACGTCCTGACCCGACTGCGCGCCATCGGCTGGCCCGACGACGACGCGGCCCGGCAGGCCCTGGCCGAGGCCGAAGGCGAGCGCCTGGCCCGGGTGGTCGGCCAGCACCGCACCGGTTACGACGTGCTGCCCGGTCCGGGCGAGCCGGTGCTGCGGGTGCAGCCGCCGGCGCCCTGGACGCGGCCGCGCTTCCCGCCCGAGCAGCGGGCGGTGGTCGGCGACTGGGTCACCCTCGATGCCGCCGGCAAGCAGATCCTCTCGCTGCTGCCGCGCCGCGCCCTGCTCAAGCGTGCCGCCGCCGGCGAGCACTACCGGCAGCAGCCGATCGCCGCCAACGTCGACCACGTGCTGGTGGTGGTCGGCCTGGACCAGGACTTCAACCCGCGCCGCATCGAGCGCTACCTGGTGGTGGTGCGCGCCAGCGGCGCCGAGCCGGTGCTGGTGCTGACCAAGGCCGACCAGTGCCCCATCGTCGAGGACTGCCTGGCCGTGCTGGAGGAAGTGCGCGACAGCGGCGTGCCCATCCACGCCGTCAACGCCAAGGACGCCGGATCGCTGCGCGTGCTGCATCCCTACCTGGCGCCCGGCCGCACCGTGGTGCTGGTGGGCAGCTCCGGTGCCGGCAAGTCCACCCTCACCAACACCCTGCTCGGCATCGAGAAGATGAAGACCGGCGCGGTGCGCGAGCGCGATTCCCGTGGCCGCCACACCACCACCTTCCGGGTGCTGACGCCGCTGCCGCAGGGCGGCTGCATCATCGACACGCCCGGCATGCGCGAGCTGAAGCTCTCCGGCGACGAGGACGTGGCCGACAGCTTCGAGGACGTCGAGCAGATCGCCGCCGAATGCCGCTTCCGCGACTGCAGCCACGGCAACGAACCCGGCTGCGCCGTGCAGGCGGCGATCGCCGAGGGCCGGCTGGATGCCGGCCGCTTCGCCAGCTACGCCAAGCTGCGCGACGAGCGCGATGCCGCCGCCACCACCCTGGCCCAGCGCCGCGCCGAGGAACGGGTGATGAACAAGGCATTGAACAGGCGGCTCAAGGACAAGTACGGGCGCCGCTGATGGACAGCCCGGACCGCTCGCTGCAGCACCACGCCGCCCTCGACGCGCGACTGGTGGCGGCGGTGCGCGGCATTCGCCTGCTGCAGGCGGTGAGCTGGCCGGCGCGATTGCAGGACGAGTTCCTGGCCGGTTGGCAGCAGGGCCGCGTGCGCCTGCCGCGGCCGGAATACGAGCGCGAGGACTGGAGCGCCGTCCGCGCCGAACTGGACGCGGTGCGCGCCGCCGCCGATCCCGACGACCCGATCGGCCGCTACCTGCGCGACACCGCCGAAAGCTGGCACCTGGCCACCCGCCTGCTCGATGCCGTCGGCAGCCACCGCGTCACCGCCTGGTCGGCGCGGCTGTTCGGCCGGCCGGTGGAAGCGCTGCCGGGCGGCGGCCCGACCAATGTCGAAGCGGCCCGCCACTTCGTCGCCATCGCCGACGAGCTGGACCAGGAACTGCGCGACGTCGAACCCGACTACGTGCTGCCGGCCGACACCGTGCGCGATGAACTGCAGGCGGCGGTGAACGGCCTGTTCACCGGCCACAAGGTGCGCATCGAGCTCGACCCCGACCTGATCGCCAAGGCCGCCGCCGGCCCGACCCGCATCCGCCTGCGCAGCCACACCGGCTTCTCCGAGTACGACCGCAACCAGTTGCTGGTGCACGAAGCCTTCGTGCATTCGCTGACCGGCCTCAATGGCCGCGAGCAGCCCTACCTGAAGTCCATGGCCCGCGGCTCGCCGCGCACCACCGCCACCCAGGAAGGCCTGGCCACCTTTGCCGAGCTGATTTCCGGCGCCATGGACATCGAGCGGATGAAGCGGATCAGCCTGCGCATCCTCGCCATCGACATGGCCATCCACGGCGCCGATTTCGTCGAGGTGTTCCGCTTCTTCCTCGACGCCGGCCAGCCGCCGGGCGAAAGCTTCGCCTCGGCGCAGCGGGTGTTCCGCGGCGTGCCCCTGGGCGGTGGCGCCGCCTTCACCAAGGACACGGTTTACCTGCACGGCCTGCTGGCGGTGCACACGTTCTTCCGCTGGTGCCTGCGTCATCGCGAACTGGCGCGGGCGCGACGGCTGTTCGCCGGCAAGATGGCCCTGGAGGACGTCGGCCGGCTGGCCCCGGCCTTCGGGACCGGCGCGGTGGCG
>DATGPR010000075.1:0-12373 GCA_035304725.1 Arenimonas sp. | reverse complement strand
CGTGATCGGGCTGTTCAAGGCCGAGGTTACCCATCGGCGCTCTTGGCGCAGCCGCGAGGAGGTGGAATGGGAGACCCTGGGTTGGGTCGACTGGTATAACAATCGCCGACTGCTGGGGTCGATCGGCAACATACCCCCGGCGGAAGCCGAGGCGGCGTACCACGCCGGCAACACGGGTCACGCCATGGCGGCGTGACTCAGACGAAATGGCCTCCGGAGAAGCCGGGGCGATTCAAACGAGTTCCCACATCAGATTCCGGATACCCTTCTTTTTTGTGGCGGCAGCCGGGACAATGCCCGCCATGCCGACTTCCCGAGACGATGCCCGCCGTGCCGCCTGGTCCGCCTACTGGGCCACGGGCGGCATCCATTCCTGCGTCGGCAGCCTGGACGAGCGCTACTCCGGCGCCATCGGCGCCTTCTGGCAGCGGGTATTCGAAGCCTTGCCGGACGCGCCCGTGCGGGCGCTCGACCTCGCCACGGGCAACGGCGCCATTCCGCGCATGCTCTGGCTGCAGCGGCAGGGGCAGGGCGTGGAGATCGACGCGGTCGACCTGGCCGAACTGCGGCCGACCTGGCATGACCCGACACAGCACGCCGGTATCCGTTTCCACCCCGGCGTGGACATGGAAACGAGCCTGCCCTTCGAGGCGGAGGCCTTCGACCTGGTCTGCAGCCAGTTCGGCTTCGAATACGCACGGCGCGAACCGGCCCTGGCCGAGGCACTGCGGGTGCTGCGGCCGGACGGCCGGCTGGCGCTGGTGATGCACCACGCCGGTTCGGTGCTCGTGCAGGTCGCGAAGGCGGAACTGGGCAACCAGGCGCTGCTGGCGGCGCCGGAGGGCCTGCTGGCCTGCGCCGAGGCGGCCCTGCCCTGGATCGCCATGGCCCGCCGCGGCGAGGATCCCGGCCGCGTTCCTGCTGCCCTGGCCGCGCGCAACCAGTACAACGCGGCCGCCCAGGCGCTCGACCGCGCCATCGCCGCCTCGCCGGCGCCCGACCTGCTGCTGCAGGCGCGCGACCAGATCGGCCGCCTGCTGGCCGGTACCGGCGCCGATGCCGCGCCCGCCCTGGCGGCTCTGCGGCAGTACCGGCAGGCGCTGGAAGCGGCGCGCCTGCGCACGGCCGAGCTGGTCGCCCACGCCCTGGACGAGGCGCAGCTGGACGCGCTGGTGGACATGCTGCGCCAGGCGCGTCCGTCCGCCCGCATCGACTGCCAGCCTCTGGTGCAGGCCGAGGGCCTGCTGGCCTGGGGCCTGTGGCTCAGGCCGGACTGAGCGGCGCGTCCGGATCCCGGCCCAGCGCCTCGAGCAGCGGCGCCAGCGCGAATTCGTAGTGCTTCCAGCGTCCGACCGAGCGGGTGTGCACCGGCTGGCGCACCTGCCAGCGGCTCGGCGTCTGCACGCCGCCGGCGTCCTCGTGGAAGCGCAGGCAGGCCGGATCCCAGTCCAGCCCGAGGAACTCCAACACGCGCCTGGCCTGGCCTTCCGGATCGCGGGCCAGATCCTCGTAGTGCAGTTCCAGCATCGGCTGCGGCAGCACCTGCCGCCAGTGCGCCATCATCCTTTCCTGCAGCCGGATCAGGTGGCCGATGCCGTCCATGCGCGTGGCCAGGCGTTCGGCCAGGGCGAAGTTCTCGCCGTAGATGGAGATGGCCACGTCACGCGGATCGCGCCGGCACCAGATGATGCGGGCGTTGGGGAACATCAGCCCGGCCAGGCCGAGCAGGTAGTAGTTCATCGGGTACTTGTCCAGCACCCGCAGGGCATCGGCCGGCGCGTGCCGGGTCAGCGCCGCCAGGTAGCGGCGCGCAGCCGGCGCAATGTCCGCCGGCGCCACGTCCTCCGGGATATGCGGCCAGCGCTCGGGCTGGCCGCGGCCATGCGGCAGATGCCGGGCGATGATCGACAGGTCCGGCAGCTCGCCGGCGGCGAAGGCGCGCGGATGCGCGCCGACGATGCGTTCGAGCAGGGTGGTGCCGCTGCGCGGCATGCCGACCACGAACACCGGTCTTGTGTCGGCATCGCCCAGTTCGCCGGCGCGGGCCAGCAGCGCGCGGTCGAAGAAGGCCAGGCTGGCATCGACGCGACGCTCCAGCGCGGCCACGTCCGGTTCGCCGACCTGGCGGCGGCGGGCGGCGTTGGCGGTGTCCCAGGCGGCCATGGCGCGGCGGTACTCGCCGCGGGCATCGTGCACCTTGCCCAGCTCGTAGCCGAGCAGGGCGCGGTCGGCATCGTCCAGGCGCGTGCCGGTCAGCAGCTGTTCGGCCTGGTCCAGGTCGGCCTGCGCGGCCTGGCCGCGGCGCAGGCCCAGCAGGCCGGCCAACGGATAGGCCCAGCCGGGCTTCAGCGCCAGCGCGCGTCGATAGGCGGCTTCGGCGGCGTCGCGCTCACCGAGGATTTCCTCGGTCTGGGCCAGGGCCACGCACAGGCCCGGCGATTCCGGCCGTGCCGCCAGGGCACGCGCGTACAGCTCGCGGGCCTCGGCGGCGCGGTCCAGGCGGTTCAGGGTTTCACCCAGGCGCAGCACCGTCGCCTCGTCATCGGGACGCTGCGCGTGCAGGGCCTGCCACAGGGGCAGGGCATCGGCCGGATCGCCGGCCTCGAATTCGGCCTGGGCCAGCAGCTCGAGCGTGCGCAGGTTGTCCGGCGCCAGCGCGCGGGCACGGCGCAGCGGCGCGATCGCCGCTTCCAGTTGCCCGGACTGGCCCAGGTTCAGGCCGAGGAAATGCCAGGCCTCGGCCAGTTGCGGGTCCAGGCGGGTGGCGGTCTCGAAGGCGTCCCGCGCCGCTGCCGCCTGGCCGGCGACGGCCAATACGCGACCGAGTTCGCAGCGCAGTTCCGCCGAGGCCGGCGCCATCGCGCAGGCCGCTCGCAGCGCTTCCAGCGCCTGCCCGAGCTGGCCGGCGCGCAGCGCGGCGTGGGCCTGGCGGCGCAGCGGGTCGACGGCGGGCGGCAATGAGCTGGACATGGGCCTGGACCTGGCGAAAACCGGGGCAGTTTACCCGCCCGGACTGGCCGGCCGGCGTAGAATGCCGGTTTCGTCATCCGCCCGGTCGCCATGATCAACAACGATCTCGACATCGCGTCCTACCGCAAGCGCCTGGCCGAAGCGGGCCGGGTGCAGATTCCCGACTTCCTGCAGCCCGATGCCGCCGCCCGCCTGGCCGAATGCCTGCGCCGGGAAGTGCCCTGGGTGACCGCCGAGCGCGGCCAGCCCGACAGCAAGCCCTGGCCGCCGGAAGTGGCGCGCGAGCGAATGCCGGCGGCGTACCGGCGCGCCGCCACCGGATTCCATTTCGTCTACGACCGCTACCTGATCGTCGAGGCGATGCGCGAGGGCCGCGACAAGGGCCATCTGCTGCACGCGGTGCTGGAGTTCTTCAACGACCTGCCCTACCTGCAGTTCATCCGCGCCCTGACCGGCGACCAGGAACTGGTGGCGGTGGGCGGCCAGGCCACCCGCTACCTGCCGGGCCAGTTCCTCAACGTCCACGACGACGGCTTCAACGACGAGGCGCGCCGCTACGCCTACGTGCTGAACCTGTCGCGGCGCTGGGAGCCGGACTGGGGCGGCCTGCTGCACTTCGTCGACGAGAACGGCAGGCAGCTGGACGCCTTCATGCCCAGCTACAACACGCTCAACCTGTTCAAGGTGCCGGCCCGGCACTACGTCGGCGTGGTCGCGCCCTGGGCGCAGGAACCGCGCCTGGCCATCACCGGCTGGTGGCATGCGACGCCGCCGGACATGGCCGGCCAGCAGGGCTGATGCCGGAGGCGCCGGCCAGCGCCGGCGCCTGATGCCCGGCCGCTGCCTGCCGGCACGGCCGCCCGGAATTCCTCAGAGATCTCCCAGCGGGGCGTCGTAGCCGTAGTAGGCCATGATGCCTTCCAGGGCCTCGCGCACCAGCACCCGCTCGGCCTCGCTCAGCAGCGGGTTCCAGACGTCGAAGATCAGCACCACGCGCAGCTGCGAGCTGCGGTTCCAGGCCTCGTGTTCGATGGTGTCGTCGAACAGCAGCAGCTCGCCCATCTTCCAGGTGCGGGTATGGGCGCCGACGCGGATGGCGCAGTCCGGCGGAATCACCAGCGGCAGGTGCACGGTCAGCCGGGCATTGGTGGAGCCGTTGTGCGGCGGGATGTGCGTGCCCGGCTTGAGCGCCGAGAAGAAGGCGGCGGGCGCCCGGTTGGACACTTCCACCTGCGGCACCTGCTCGAGCATGGCCACGGTGGCCGGGCAGCGCGCCATGTGCTCCTCGATGCGGCGGCCGTGCTGCCAGAGGAAATAGGCGCTCCAGTCCGGATTGCGGTCCAGCGGCGCGAACTGGCCCATGGGCTCGCCGTCGCGGGTGCGCACGTAGGGAATGAAACCCGCGTCGTCGCCGGCCAGCACCTGCTCCAGCTCGGCGCGGATGGCATCGGTGCAGGCTTCCGCCGCCGGCGCCCAGGGGAAGTCCTCGCGGTCGAAGAAGGCGATCGAGGGCAGGCCGGCCACGTGGAAGACACTGGAGCGCGACACGTACACCGGCTGCTTGCCCAGGGCGATGTCCAGGCTTTCGTCAAAGCGGGCCAGCAGCCGCGGCGACACGCCGCTGCGGGCATCGGCCAGGCGCTGCTGCAGGAACTCGCCCAGCTCGGCCTTGTTGCGCTGGACCGCCTCGCGCGCCTGCCGGAACACCGGCGCCATCTCCGGCGCCACCAGCGCCTGCGGCGGCGCCACCTGCAGGGCGTGCTCGTAGCACAGCGCCTGCTCGCGCATGCGGCCGAGGCGGCCATAGATGCGCGCCTTGTCCAGGTGCACCGGATAGGCGGAAGGATCCAGGGTCAGCGCCTTGTCGAAGGCGGCGAGGGCGTCGTCGAGCCTGTCCTCGGCCTCCAGCACCCGGCCCCAGGCAGCGTGGGTGAGGGCGGGCACCGGCGACCGCCGCAGCGCCGGCTCGAGGAAGCGGCGGGCGCCGGCGACGTCGCCGCGCTGGAAGGCGCGCAGGCCGTGGAAGGTCAGCGCGCGCGGATGGCCCGGGTCGAGGGCCAGCACCCGCTCCCAGACCGCAGCGGCGGCATCACGCTGGCCGCTGCGGCCCAGCCGCTCCGCTTCGGCGACCAGTGCGGCGATTTCGTTGTCCCGGGCGGTCGCGTTCATGTGGAGCGGTGTCCTCGTGGTGTCAGCAGCAGCCGTGGTCGCCGAACTGCGCCTGCCCGGCCTGGGCGGCGACGCCACGGGTCAGGCCCTTGCCGCTGGCATGGAAGTGGGCATGGATGACCCGGGCGACGGCGCCGGTGACGCGCTTGCCGGTCGGGATGTGCAGGAACTCGTTCGGACCGTGCGCGTTCGAGTGCGGGCCGAGCACGCCGGTGATCATGAACTGCGCACCCGGGAACTTGTCGCCGAGCATGCCCATGAACGGAATCGAGCCACCTTCGCCCATGTACATGGCCGGGGCGCCGAAGGTCTCGCGGCTGGCCTGGTCGATGGCCTGCTCCAGCCAGGGCGCCATCGCCGGCGCGTTCCAGCCGGTGCTGGCCTTCTCCAGTTCCAGCTCGACCCTGGCGCCGTAGGGCGGGTTGTCCAGCAGCACCTTGCGCAGCACCTCGCTGGCCTTCTTCGGGTCCAGGGTCGGCGGCAGGCGCAGGCTCAGCTTGACGGCGGTGTGGGGGCGCAGGACGTTGCCGGCGCTGGTCAGCGGCGGCATGCCGTCGACGCCGGTCACCGACAGGGCCGGACGCCAGGTGCGGTTGAGCACCAGCTCGGCCAGGTCCTCGTGCATGGGCTTCATGCCGGGCAGGAAGGGGAACTTGTCCCAGACCGCGGTGCCCAGCACCTCGGCGGCGCGCTTGGCCTGCTGCAGGCGCTCGGCCGGGATTTCCACGTGCAGGTCCTCGACGACGATGCGGCCGGTGGCCTCGTCCTCCAGGCGCGAGAGCAGCTGGCGCAGGATGCGGAAGCTGGAGGCGACGACGCCGGAGGCGTCACCGCTGTGCACGCCTTCCTCCAGCACGCTGACCTTGAGGTTGCCGCCGGCCAGGCCGCGCAGCGAGGTCGTGCACCAGAGCTGGTCGTAGTTGGCGCAGCCCGAGTCCAGGCAGACCACCAGCGAGGGCTTGCCGATGCGCTCGGCGAGGTGGTCGACATAGTGCGGCAGGTCGTAGCTGCCGGACTCCTCGCAGGCCTCGATCAGGATCACGCAACGGCAATGCGCCAGGCCCTGCTCGCGCAGGGCGCGGATGGCGGTCAGCGAGCCGAACAGGGCATAGCCGTCGTCGGCGCCGCCGCGGCCGTACAGGCGGTCGCCCTTGATCACCGGGGTCCAGGGGCCCAGGCCCTCGGCCCAGCCGGTCATCTCCGGCTGCTTGTCCAGGTGGCCGTAGAGCAGCACGGTGTCCTCGGCGGTGCCGTCATTGGCGGAAGCGCCCGAGGCCGGCACCTCGACGTAGATCAGCGGCGTGCGGCCTTCCAGCTCCACCACCTCGACGGTCATGCCCTCGATCGGCTGCGAGCGGGCCCAGTCGGCCAGCTGCTTCGTTGCCGCGTCCATGTAGCCGTTCTGCTTCCACTGCGGGTCGAACATCGGCGACTTGTTGGGGATGCGGATGTACTCGACCAGCTGCGGGACGATGTCCCCGTCCCAGGCGTCGGCGATGAATCGGTCGGTCTTGGCGGCGTCCATGGCAAATCCTGCGGAAAACGGCCTTCGATTCTACTCCCTTCGGCCGGGCCGGGCGGGCGGGTAGGAAGGCGCCGACCCGGGTGCGCGCCGGCTTCCGAGCCCCGTGCGGGCGGTCCGGCGATAGGGCGGGCGCGGGCCGGGCCGGAGACTGGCGGCGCCGCGAGAGCGCGGCGATCCCCAGGAGGAAACCGTCATGAAACCGCTTGCATCCGTCCTGTCCGCCCTCCTGCTGTCGGCCTTCCTGGCCGCCGGCGCGCATGCCCAGGAGAAGGTGGACATCAACACCGCCGATGCCGCCACCCTGGACCGGGTGCTCGATGGCGTCGGTCCGGCCAAGGCCGCGGCCATCATCGCCCACCGCGAGAAGCACGGCCCCTTCCAGAGCGCCGAGGAACTGGCCGAGGTCAAGGGCATCGGCCTGGCCCTGATCGAGCAGAACCGCGACCGCATCTCGGTCGGCGCCGCGGCCGCCGCGCCCAAGGCCCCGCCGGCGCAGCCGCCGGAGCAGTGAGGACCGTCGGCCGGTCCGTCCGTCCCCCGGTCGGGCCGGCCGCGGAGATCACCCATGAACCGACCCCTGCGCCTGCATGCCCCGCTGGCCGAACTGCGCCGGCAACGGCTGGCCCAGCGCTCCGTACCGGGCCGCGCCTACCGGCTGGAGCTGTGCACGCTGTACCGGCGCCCGGTCTTCGCGGATGCCGAGGCGGCCCAGGGTGTCTGCCGGGTCATCGGCACGGCCGGTGTCTGGCGGGACAGCCGCCTGCTGGCCTGGGTGCTGCTGCCGGCGGGCTGGCAGGCGCTGCTGCTGCTGGGCGAGCGCGACACCCTCGCCGGGCTGATGGGTCGCTTCAAGGCGCTGAGTTCGCGCGCGGTCGAGGACCGGCACCGGATCAATGGCTGGCTCTGGGGCCGCGGCTTCCGCGACCGCCTGCTGCCGGCCTCGGCCGTGCTGGAGGAGGAGGCCGCGCGCCTGCTGCGCCTGCCCTGCGAGCAGGGTCTGGCGGCGCGTCCGGGCGACTGGCCCTGGTGGAACAGCCGATGGCTGCCGGCGCCGGGTTAGACTGCGGGCCTCCGTCCCGCTGCCCCCGCCCGGCCGATGCGCCTGCTGTCGCTGCCCGCCAACGAGTACCGTCGCGAGCGCTGGCGCAACGAGCGCGGCTGGACGCGCGAGATCTACCGCCACCCCGAGGGCAGCGGCGACTGGGAGTGGCGCGTCTCGATCGCCGAGGTGGACCAGGACGCGCCGTTCTCCGCCTTCCCCGGCTGCGACCGCGAGCTGGTGCTGCTGGCGGGCGAGGGCATGGACCTGGTGTTCGCCGATGGCGAGCGCGTGCCGCTGCGGCCGCCGCACCAGGGCCACCGCTTCGCCGGCGAGCGCGAGCTGCACGCCGAGCTGGTGGCCGGCGCCACCCACGACTTCAACCTGATCTGGCGCCGCGACCGCGTCTCGGCGACCCTGCTGCACCGGCCGCTGGTCGGGCCCATGGTCTTCTTCGAAGAACCGGGCGTGCGATGGCTGGTACATCTCCTGTCCGGCCAGGCCGCCTTCCGCGACCTGCCGCGGCCCCTGCACCTGGCCGCCGGCGACAGCGTGCTGCTGCAGCCCGATCCGGGCGGTCCGTCACGGTTGATCCTCAGCGGCGGCGGCGAGCTGTTGCTTTCCCGAATGGGCCCGCCGGCGATTTGAGCCGGGTCAAATGCTTGCGGCAGGGGCAGCGGTAGTCTGCGGGCCTCTCCCCAAAGACATTCACGGTGCCCGATGCCTACGGTGCTGTTCGAGCGCGATGACCATCGCGTGGTGGTGTTCAACGATCTCGTTCGTGGTGAGGACGGCGTGCAGGCCAACCAGTTCCTGGTCCAGCACGGCGACCGGACTGCCCTCATCGATCCTGGCGGCGCGCTGCTGTACACGCCGCTGACCCTGGCGCTGAGCCGCTACATGCAGGTCAAGGACCTGACCTGGATCCTGGCCTCGCACCAGGACCCGGACATCATCGGCGCGGTGGACCGCTGGCTGATGTACACCGGCGCCACCGTGGTCTGCTCCAAGCTCTGGGGCCGCTTCGTGCCGCACAGCGTGCCGCACTACCAGAAGAACGCCGGCTCCGACCGCTACCTGCTGCTGGAAGACAGCGGCGGCCTGATCCCGATGGGCGATGACGCCGACCTGCTGGCGCTGCCGGCGCACTTCCTGCACTCGGTGGGCAATTTCAGCTTCTACGATCCGATCAGCCGCATCCTGCTGTCCGGCGACGTCGGTTCCTCGCTGGTGCCGCAGGAAGTGCCTTACGTGCCGGTGCAGGAGTTCAGCCGCCACGTCCGCACCATGGAGCGCTTCCATCGCCGCTACATGGCCTCGCGTCGCGTCGCCCGGCTCTGGTGCGACATGGTGCGCGAGCTCAACCCGACGATGATCGTGCCGCAGCACGGCCTGCCCCTGGCCGGCGCTGCCATCGGCGATTTCCTGGACTGGCTGTCGGAACTCGACTGCGGCGCCGACCTGCTCGGCCCCGCCGACTACCGCGTCCCCCGCCACGCCGCCTGAACAAGCGGCCCGGCATGGGGTCTGACCCCTTCAGGGGTCAGGCCCCGGTGTTCACCCCGCCCAAGGACAACACGCAGTCACGTCTCACTCCACCGCCTCAACAGGTTGTGGTACACGCCAGTGAGCCGCAGCAGCGCCCCCCGGTCAGCCCCATCCCGCGTGAGCTGCTGGATGCTGGTATCGAGTTCCAGCAGCATCTGCCGCTTCTGCTGGTCGCGGACCAGGCTCTGCACCCAGAAGAAGGCGGCCAGGCGCGCGCCGCGGGTGACCGGTGCGACCCGGTGCAGGCTGCTGGAGGGATAGACGATGAGGTCGCCGGCCGGCAGCTTCACCTCGTGCTGGCCGTAGGTGTCGTCGATCACCAGCTCGCCGCCGTCGTACTCGTCCGGCTCGGCCAGGAACAGCGTGCAGGAGACATCGCTGCGCAGGCTGGCCGCCTGGCCGGGCGCCGCCGCCATCGTCATCACCGAACCGTCGACGTGGAAGCCGTACTCGCCGCCGCCCTCGTAGCGGTTGAAGCGCGGCGGCAGCGTGCGCAGCGGCAGCACCGCGGCGAAATACAGCGGGTTGCGCGCCAGCGCCGCCAGCACCTGCGCGCCCAGCTCGCGCCGCAGGGGCGAATCCTCGGCCAATTGCAGGTTGCGCTTGACCTGCGCGCCCTGCGGGCCGACGGTCTCGCGACCGTCGACCCACTCGGCCGCGTCCAGGGCCCGCCGCATCGCGGCGACCTGCTCGCGGTCGAGAACGCCGGGGATGTGAATAAGCATGGCCGTGGCCTCAGAAGCGGTAGCCCACCGTCAGCAGGACATTGCGCGGCGCGCCCGGGACGTAACGGTAACCGCTCTTGTTGATCGCCGCCACGTAGTCCTCGTCGAAGATGTTGTTGAGGTTGAGCTGCAGCTCGACGCCGTTCTGGAACTCGTAGCTGGCCACCAGGTCGGCGACCCAGTAGCCGTCGACGTGGGTCGGCGTACCGATGGCGCCGTCGCTGCCGCGGGTCAGCTTGCCGGTGTGGCGGGCGCCGCCGCCGATGACCAGGCCGTTGCCGAAGCTGTAGGTGGTCCAGCCGGTGAAGGCGTGGCGCGGGGTGTAGGCGAGCACCGAGGAGCCGTCGGCGGTGACGCTCGAGCCTTCCACCACCTCGGTGTCCATCAGCGTGTAGCCGGCCGAGACCGACCAGCGCTCGGTAATGCTGCCGACCGCGCCCAGCTCGATGCCGCGCACACGCTTCTCGCCGGTCTGGTAGTACTGCTGGTCGATCGGATCCTGGACGATCTCGTTCAGCACCCGGGTCTCGTACAGGGCGGCGGTGAGCAGCAGGCGGCCCTCGCCCAGCTCCCACTTGCCGCCGAGTTCGGCGGTGCGCGATTCCTGCGGGTCGAAGGCCGGGTTGTTGGCGTTGTTCGGGCGATCGCTCAGCTCGAGCTGGCCGCCGCCCGGCGGCTGGTAGGCGATGGCGTAGTTGGCGTACAGGCTGCTGTTCGCGGTCGGCTTGTACAGGGCGCCGACGTTCCAGCTCAGCAGGGTGTCGGAGAGGCTGGCGTCCACGCCCGGCACGGGGGTGCCGGCGGGCAGGTCGCCGCAGGCCGGCGCGTTGCGGCTGCCGCAGGCCACCAGGTTGCTGAAATCGGTGCTGTAGCGGTCCACGCGCAGGCCGCCGTTGAGCTGCCACTGCTCGTTCAGGTGGATGGTGTCGAAGGCATAGAGGGCGATGGTGTCGGTACGGCCCTCACCGCCGGTGCCGTCATGCGCCCATACCAGCCCGGTCACGTCCGGGTTCGGCTGGTAGAGGTTGGCATAGGGCCAGGCGCTGCCGCCGACCGCCGCCTGGCCGCGGGTGCGCAGCTCCTCGCGGGTAAGCTCGAGGCCGAGGTCGAGGTCGTGGCGGATGCCGCCGGCGGTGTCGACCTGCAGCGACAGGTTGGTCTGGTTGGCGAGGATCTCGTTGCGCTGGTCCTTGAAGGTCGGCAGGCTGCGCGCCACCTCCCAGGTGGACGGGTCATCGATGTCCGGCGTGATGAAACGGGCCGGGTCGGACGACAGCATGAAGGCGGTCAGCAAGTAGTCCTGCCGGGTGCGGCCCCAGCGGCTGGTATTGACCAGCGAGGCGCCGCCGCTGAAGGCGTGCGAGACGCGCACCGTGAACATGTCGCTCTCGACGTCGTCGTGGTCGGCGCGCGTGCCGTAGAAGTTGGACGAATCCACCCGCGGCGCCTGGCCGATCTCCGGCCGGGCCGGATCGGGGCTGGCGTAGCCGGGCAGGCCGATGGTGGGCACGCCGCCGTCGGGCACGTTGTTCTGCTCGACATGCAGCAGGTTCAGGTTCACCACGGTCGGCGAGCCGAGGCCGAAGGTGAAGGAGGGCGCCACGCCCCAGCGGTCCTGCTCGACGTAGTCGCGGCCGGGCACGTCGCTGTCCTGCACCATCAGGTTGAGGCGGAAGGCGCGGCTCTCGTCCAGGGCCTCGTTCCAGTCCAGGGTGGCGCGGCGGCGCGAGAAATCGCCGAGGGTGAGGCTGCCGCTCAGCTCGTCGCGGTCATGCGCCTGCTTGCTGACCAGGTTGATGGCGCCGGAGGGGGTGCTGCGGCCGTAGTCGGCGCCGGCGGCGCCCTTGACCACTTCCACCTGCTGCAGGTTGAACACGTCGCGCGAGATCGAGCCGAGGTCGCGCACGCCATCCACGAAGATGCTCGAAGAGGCGTCGAAGCCGCGCATGAAGACGGCGTCACCGGTGGTGGTGTTGCCGTTCTCGCCGGCATAGAAGGTGCCGACGCCGGCGGCGTTGCGCAGCGCCTCGGACAGGGTGGTAGCGGCCTGCTCGTCGAACAGGTCCTCGCCGATCACCTGCACCGTGCGGGTGGTGTCCACCAGCGGCTTGTCGAACTTGGGGGAGGTCCGCTCGCCGGTATAGGACATCACCTTCTCGCCGTGGACCTCGACCTCATCGAGGGTGGTCGTGGCGCGGCTGCCGTCGGGCGTGGTGACACCCTCATCCGCGAAGGCGGCGGGGCTGGCCATCACCAGGCTGGTGAACAGGGCGGCGGCGAGGGGACAGGCGGCCGGATAGGCCGGCGCAGTGTGCTTGCGGGACTTTACGAAGGACATGGGACTTCCGTATTGGCAGCAGGGGAGTCCGCGCCGGGGCGCGGAGTGCCAGCATTCAA
>DATGPR010000074.1:0-3450 GCA_035304725.1 Arenimonas sp. | reverse complement strand
CGGCGGATCAGCCGCAGCGCCTCGATGCCGATCTGGATGTGGGTGTCGACGAAGTGCTCGGTGACCTTGCGGTCCGAGGCCTCGGTCTTCACGCCCTCGGGCACCATCGGCTGGTCGGAGACCAGCAGCAGCGCGCCGGAGGGAATGCTGTTGGCGAAGCCGGCGGCGAAGATGGTTGCCGTCTCCATGTCGATGGCCATGCAGCGCAGCTTGCGCAGGTAGGCCTTGAACTCCTCGTCGTGCTCCCAGACCCGGCGGTTGGTGGTGAACACCGTGCCGGTCCAGTAGTCGTGGCCGAGGTCGCGGATCATGGTCGAGACCGCGCGCTGCAGGGCGAAGGCCGGCAGCGCCGGCACTTCCGCCGGCAGGTAGTCGTTGCTGGTGCCCTCGCCGCGGATGGCGGCGATGGGCAGGATCAGGTCACCCAGCTGGTTCTTGCGCTTGAGGCCGCCGCACTTGCCCAGGAACAGCACCGCCCTGGGCGAGGTGGCGCTGAGCAGGTCCATCACCGTGGCGGCGTTGGCGCTGCCCATGCCGAAGTTGATCATGGTGATGCCGTCGGCGGTGGCGCTGGGCATGGGCCGGTCCTGGCCGCGGATCACGCCACCGGTCAGGCGGGCGAAGGTGTCCAGGTAACCCCCGAAGTTGGTCAGCAGCACGTAGTCCCCGAATTCCTCCAGCGGCACGCCGGTGTAGCGGGGCAGCCAGTTGCTGACGATTTCCTGCTTGTCCTTCATGTCTTCTCCTTCTTTTTTCTTGTTCTTCTGTCTACAGCCCCGCCATTCTCGCACGGCCCACCCGAACCATGACCGACCGGGCTTGGCAGCGGCCCCCGGCTGTGGCTAGGGTGGCCGGACCTCCGGGGGAGCCCGACATGACACCGACACTGAAGACCCGCCTTCTCGCCCTGGCCCTGGCGGCGACGCCCCTGTTGGCACCGGCCGCCGATGCCAGGACGCTTACGCCTGTCTACCCCAGCACCTACGAAGCCGTCCCCTCCGGCCCGGTGCTGGTGCGTGGCGCCACCGTGCTGACCGGTGACGGCCAGCGCCTCGAGAACGCCGACGTGCTGATGCGCGACGGCCGCATCGCCGCGGTAGGCCGTGGCCTGAACGCCGGCGATGCCACCATCGTCGACGGCAGCGGCAAGTGGGTGACGCCCGGCCTGATCGACGTGCACTCGCACCTGGGCGTGTATCCCGCCCCGGGCGTGAACGCGCACAACGACGGCAACGAGATGACCAATGCCGTGACCGCCCACGTCTGGGCCGAGCACGGCGTCTGGCCGCAGGATCCCGGCTTCGGCGCCGCCCTGGCCGGCGGCATCACCACCATGATGGTGCTGCCCGGCTCGGCCAACCTTATCGGCGGCCGCGGCGTGGTGCTGAAGAACGTGCCTGCCACCACCGTGCAGGCGATGAAGTTCCCCGATGCCCCGCACGGCCTGAAGATGGCCTGCGGCGAGAACCCGAAGCGGGTCTACGGCAGCCGCGGCCAGGCGCCGATGACGCGCATGGGCAACATCGCCGGCTACCGCGCCGCCTTCATCGAGGCGCAGAAGTACCGCGAGGCCTGGGATCGCTACAACGAGGCCCAGGAAGGCCGCCGCGGCAAGTCCGGCAACGGCGAGCCGCCGCAGCGTGACCTGCGCCTGGAAACCTTGGCCGGCGTCCTGCGCGGCGACATCACCGTGCACATCCACTGCTACCGCGCCGACGAGATGGCGAACATGATGGACCTGGCCGACGAGTTCGGCTTCCGCATCGCCGCCTTCCACCACGGCGTGGAGGCCTACAAGCTGGCCGACACCCTGGCCGAACGCGGCATCTGCGGCGCGCTCTGGGCCGACTGGTGGGGCTTCAAGATGGAAGCGTTGGACGGCATCCAGGAAAACATTGCCCTGGTGGACCGGCCGGCCAACGGCTGCGCCATCGTCCATTCCGATTCGCCCGAGGGCATCCAGCGCCTCAACCAGGAAGCCGCCAAGGTGATGGCGCGCGGCGAGGCCGTGGGCCTGAAGCTGCCGCCGGAACACGTGATCCGCTGGCTGACATCGAACGCCGCCCGCGCCCTCGGCATCGCCGACCAGGTCGGCACGCTTGAGCCGGGCAAAATGGCCGACGTGGTGCTCTGGAACGGCAATCCCTTCAGCGTCTACGCCAAGGCCGAGAAGGTCTGGATCGACGGCGCGCTGCTGTACGACCGCGACGACCCGGCCCGCCAGCCGGTCAGTGATTTCATGCTCGGCCAGGAGGTGTCGCCGTGAAGCGCCTGTTCGCCATTGCCTTCGCCTGTGCCCTGGCCCTGCCGGCCGCGGCCCAGGACCTGCTGATCCGCGGCGCCACCGTGCACACCGCCGATGCCGCCGGCACCCTGAAGGACCACGACGTGCTGGTGCAGGGCGGCGTGATCCGCGCCATCGGCCCCGGCCTGCAGGCGCCGGCCGGCATCATCGTGGTCGAGGCCCAGGGCCGGCCGCTGACGCCCGGCCTGTTCACCGGCCTCAGCGGCCTGGGCGTGGAGGAAGTGTCCGGCGAGAGCGCCACCGTCGACGCCAACCTCGCCCTCGGCACCCTGGTGCCGCCGCATGAGGCCACCTGGCGGCCGGAGTTCGACCTGGACCTGGCCTTCAATCCGCGCTCCATGGTGATTCCGGTGGCCCGCGTCGAGGGCCTGACTTTCACCGTGCTGGCGCCCGGCTCCACCACCGGCGGCAGCCTGCTGGCCGGCCAGGGCAGCGCCTTCGTGCTGGACGGCAGCCCGGCGCCGCTGGCCGGTACCCGCAGCCTGTTCGTCAACCTCGGCGGCGATGCCTCGCCGCTGTCCGGCGGCAGCCGCGCCGGCCAGTGGATGCTGCTGGAGCAGGCCGTGTCCGACGCCCGCAACGGCAGCGACGAACTGCTGACCCGGGCCGGCCGCGCCGCCCTGGCGCGCTACCTCAATGGCGGCCGGGTGGTCTTCCATGTGGACCGCGCCGCCGACATCCGCCAGGCCCTGGCCTTCGCCCGCCGGCATGGCCTCCGCGCGGTGATCGCCGGCGGCGCCGAGGCCTGGCAGGTCGCCGACGAGCTTCGTGCGGCTGACGTGCCGGTGCTGCTCGACCCGCTGCTCAACCTGCCCTACGACTTCGACCGCATCGGCGCCCGCATGGACAACGCCGCCCTGCTGCACCGGGCCGGCGTGACGGTGGCCTTCAGCCAGACCGGCGACGCCACCCACAACGCCCGCAAGGTGCGCCAGCTGGCCGGCAATGCCGTCGCCGCCGGCCTGCCCTGGGAAGCCGGCCTGGCCGGCCTGACCTCGGCGCCAGCGCGCATCTTCGGCATCCGCGACCGCGGCCGCATCGCGGTCGGCCAGGTGGCCGACCTGGTGCTGTGGAGCGGCGATCCGCTGGAGGTCACCAGCCTGGCCCAGCAGGTCTGGCTGGCCGGCAAGCCGGTGCCGATGCGC
>DATGPR010000073.1:0-11388 GCA_035304725.1 Arenimonas sp. | reverse complement strand
GATCCATACACAAACGGCCGGCGCCCACGCGGGCCCGGCCGGCGCCATTATCACCGGACGGGGTGCCCGGCCGGTTGTCTCCCGTTGCGGGTTCGCTGGCGCTTGGTGTGGCGCGTTTCCTGGTGGCCTGTTGGCTTGGTGGGTGGCGCCGCCGCGTCATGAGGGGGAGGCGCCGGCCGGCGGTCTCGCCAAGCGCCATCCGTGGCGGCGAACGCCGGCCCGCTCCGGGCCTCCTGCCCTCCGCTTCGGACCTCCCCCTCATGACGCGTCGTCGCACCGGCGGTCGCTGGGGCCGCCAGGGCGCGTCTGCTGCGCAGCCGCGACAAGCGCGGGCGACGGTCCCGGAAGGTGGCGTGCCTGGCCCTCGGCCGCCGCGCCGGCCATGGTTCGAGGAGGTGGTGTGGGGGGCCGTCGGCCGGGTTTCGGCGACACGGATGTCGCCGAAAAGCCCCCATGGACGGGTTCACGGCGTCCCGGACGAGGGCCCCCCACACCGCCTCCACCGAGGCAGCCCCCCGCAAAGGCCGAGGGCCTGGCACTCCACCGACACCGAGGTTCTCGCCCGCAGCGCAGACAACCCATAACCGCAGGCGCCAGCGCACGGCCAGGAAAGCCAGCGGCGCCACCCGCCTAGCCAACAGGCCACCAGGAAACGCGCCACACCAAGCGCCAGCGAACCCGCAACGGGAGACAACCGGCCGGGCACCCCGTCCGGTGATAATGGCGCCGGCCGGGCCCGCGTGGGCGCCGGCCGTTTGTGTATGGATCCGACATGGTCGCCCACCTGCGCCGATTCTCGGTCTTCTACTTCTGCTACTACGCCGCCCTCGGCGCCTACACCCCCTACATCGGCAGATGGGTGGACAGCCTCGGGCACGGCGGCTACGTGGTCGGCGGCATGCTGGGCCTCTGGTATGGCACCCGCATCTTCGCCCCGCCCGCCTGGGCCGCCCTCACCGGCCGCAGCGCCAGGCCCGGCCGCTGGTTCCTGGCCGGCTGCCTGCTCACCCTGCTGACCTTCGCCGGCTTCCTGTTCACCCGCAACGCCTGGGCCGTGCTGGCGGTGATGGCGGTATTCGGCGTGTTCTACAACGCAGTGATGCCGCAGTTCGAGGCGATGACGCTGACGGCGCTGGGGCCGCGGCCGGACCTGTACGGGCGGCTGCGGGTCTGGGGCTCGATCGGTTTCCTGCTGGTGGCCGGCAGCTATGGCGCGCTGATGGACCGTTTCGGCGCCACCAACTTCCCCTGGCTGGCGCTGCCGCTGTTCGTGGCGACAGCGGTGGCGGCCTGGTGGCATCGCGACGACACGCCGCCGCCGCCCTCGCCCGCCGTCGGGACGGACGGGCATCTGTGGAAGCGGCCGGGCGTGCGCCGTTTCCTGCTGGTGGCGCTGCTGATGCAGGCGGGTTTCGGGCCCTTCTACGTGTTCTACACCCTGCACCTGCAGGCGCAGGGGCATTCCGGCGCGGCCATCGGCGCGCTCTGGGCGCTGGGCGTGCTGATCGAGATCGCCATGTTCTGGCAGGCACCGCGGCTGATCGCCCGCTTCGGCGCCGGGCCGCTGCTGGGCCTGTGCCTGGTGGTGACGGTGCTGCGCTGGCTGCTCACCGCCTTCTTCGCCGATTCGCTGGCGCTGATGGCCCTGGCCCAGGCCAGCCATGCGCTGAGCTTCGCCACCTTCTATGCCTGCTGCATGCAGCTGATGGCCGGCTTTTTTCCGGGCCGGCGCGCCGGTGCCGGGCAGAGCCTGTTCTTCGGCTTCAGCCAGGGTGTGGGCGGCGTGCTGGGTGCGGCGATGGCAGCGGTGGCCTGGGAAAATGCCGGCGGCGGCGTGCTGGCCTTCAGTCTGGGCGCGGTGGTGACGGCCTTGGCCTGGCTGATCTGGCTGGCGCGGCGCCAGCCAGGGAGCTGATCGCCGTAGCCCGGATCACTGGTCCTCGTTGGTAACGCCGAAGGGCACGTGGCCGGTGGCGACGTGGCGGCGGGCGTTCTCGACGTTGTGGCTGCTGTCGTCGAAGAAAATGTCGGCGCCGAAGGCTTCCAGGAAGGGGCCCTTGTCGCGGCCGCCGAGGAACATGGCCTCGTCCAGGCGCACGCCCCATTCACGCAGGGTCAGAATGACGCGCTCGTGCGCCGGCGCCGAGCGCGCCGTCACCAGGGCGGTGCGGATGGGCGAGTCCTCGCCGGGCGGAAAGGCCGCCTGCAGTTCGTGCAGGGCCGCCAGGAAGCCGCGGAAGGGGCCACCCGACAGCGGCTCGCGGGCGCGGCTGGTCTCGTTGTCGTGGAAGGCCGCCAGGCCGGAAAGCCGGGAGATGCGCTCGGCCTCGTCGTCGAAGATCACCGAGTCGCCGTCGAAGGCGATGCGCAGCTGCGGATGCGAGCGCTCCGGTGCCTTGGACGGCAGGATGGTGGCGGCGGCGATGCCATGCTCCAGCGCCGCCCGCACCGAGGCCGGGTTGGCCGAGAGGAAGAGCTGGGCGCCGAAGGGCTTGATGTAGGGCCAGACCTCGTTGCCGCTGGTGAACACGGCCCGGATGATGCCCAGGCCGTGGTGGCGGATCGAATTGAAGATGCGCAGGCCGGTGTCCGAGGAGTTGCGCGACAGCAGCACCACCTCGACCCGCGGGTTGTCCGCCGGCGCGCCCTCGTTCAGGGCCAGCAGCTTGCGCACCAGCGGAAAGGCGATGCCGGCGGCCAGCACTTCGTGCTCGCGCTGGCGCTGGTAGTCGGCATAGGCCTCCAGGCCGGCCTTCTGGAAGACCGCATGGCTTTCCTCAAGGTCGAACAGCGCCCGGGCGGTGATGGCCACCACCAGGCGGTTGGGCGATTGCGAGGGCGGAAGCGAATGCGGGGCCATGGGGTGAGCTTGCGGGAGGGCTGTCTCAGCGGCCGAGACGGCCTCAGGCCTGGAACTGCTCGTTGAGGATACGCTCCTCGAGGTTGTGCTCGCGGTCGAACAGCAAGGTCACGGTGCGGTCGCGCGATTGCCGCACCAGCACTTCGGCGACGTCGCGGACCTCGTGCGAGTCGGCGGTGGCGCTGACCGGCCGCTTGTAGCGGTCCAGCACTTCCAGCCGCACCTCGGTGTCGGCGCGCAGGATGGCGCCGCGCCAGCGCCGCGGCCGGAACGCGGCGATCGGGGTCAGGGCGATGACCTGCGAGCCCAGCGGCAGGATCGGCCCGTGCGCCGAAAAGTTGTAGGCGGTGCTGCCGGCCGGGGTCGAGACGATGATGCCGTCGCAGACCAGCTCCTCCAGCCGCTGCTGGCCGTTGAGGTGGATGCGCAGGTGCGCCGCCTGGCGGGTCTGCCGCAGCAGCGAGACCTCGTTGTAGGCCAGGGCGTGGGTGGTGGTGCCCGAGTCCGAGGTGGCGATCATCTCCAGCGGGTGCAGCACCGAGGGTTCGGCGGCGTGCAGGCGCTCGATCAGGTCGTCGGGCCGGTGCTGGTTCATCAGGAAGCCGACCGAACCCAGCTTCATGCCGTAGACCGGCCGGCCGAGGGCGCCGTAGCGATGCAGGGTGTGCAGCATGAAGCCGTCGCCGCCGAGGGCGCAGATCACGTCGGCCTCGGCCGGTTCGCACTGGCCATGGCGCGCCACCAGCTTGGCCAGGGCAGCCTGGGCTTCGGGGGCGGAACTGGCGAGGAAGGCGATGCGCGGGACGGCGGGCAGGCTCATGCGCGCAGGTTACTTCAGGTCCGGGCGGGGGCGCGACCGGGCGGCCGCGCCCCACCCTGCCCTCAGGACTGGGCCAGCTGGGCCAGGCGGCGCACCGCCACCGACAGGGTCGGATAGTCCATCCCGCGCAGGTTGCGCATGTCGGCGAACATGGCCAGCGTGTAGCGCAGGTTGGCGTCGTCGCGCGACAGCCAGGCCTGGGCACGCTGCAGCGGCTCACCCTCGCCCGAGGCCAGCACCTGGCCGACCAGGGCGCGCTGCTGCGCCTGCAGCTCGTCGCGCAGGACACCGCGGGCCTGGGCATGCCAGCGGCCTTCCACCGGCAGGCTCTCGACCGCTTCCAGCAGCCACTTGGTGTGCAGGGCGTCGCCGAGGCCGAAGTAGGCGGCGGCGACCTTGTCCACCGGCATGCCGCGCTCGATCGAGATCTCGACGATGTCCAGGGCGTAGGCCAGGTACGGCAGGCTGGCGAAGGCATTGGCCAGGTCGGCCGGGAAGCCCAGCTCCTGCCAGCGGGCGCGGTCGGCGGCCAGGGACTGGGCCGACTCCTCCGGCAGCACCCGGTCCAGGGCGGCGCGCAGGGCCGCCACGCCACCGGCGTAGCGCTCGACCTTCTCGGCGATCTCCAGGCGGCCGCCGTCCGGGCGGTTGAGCAGCCAGCGGGTGATGTTCCGCTGCAGGTGCCAGATCTCCATCAGCGCGTCGAGCTGGGCCGACTCCGGCACCTTCAGGTCGAGGGCATCGATGGCCGCCCACAGGTCGCGGGCCTGCAGCACCTCGCGGCTGACGGTGAAGGCCTTGGCGATCTGGCCGGCGGACTGGCCGGTGTCCTCCTGCATGCGCAGCAGGAAGGTGGCGCCCATGCGGTTGATCGTCGAGTTGGTCACCGCCGTGGCGATGATCTCGCGGCGCAGGCGGTGGTTCTCCATGTCCTTGGCGTAGCGGTCCTGCAGCGCCTTCGGGAAGTAGCGCAGCAGCTCCTTGCCCAGGTACGGGTCCTCGGGCACGTCCGAGTCCAGCATCTGGTTGAACACGACGATCTTGTCGTAGCTCAGCAGCACGCTCAGCTCCGGCCGGGTCAGGCCCAGGCCGCGGGCCTTGCGCTCGGCCAGCTCGGCGTCGCTGGGCAGGAACTCGATGCTGCGGTCGAGCAGGCCCTGCGCCTCCAGGGTGCGCATGAAGTGGCCGAAGGAACCCAGGCGCGAGGCACTCATCCGCTCCATCAGGCTGATGGTCTGGTTCTGCCGGTAGTTGTCCACCAGCACCAGCTCGGCGACCTCGTCGGTCATGTCGGCCAGCAGCCTGTTGCGCTGCTCCTGGCTGAGCTCGCCGCGGGCCACCGGCGCCGACAGCAGGATCTTGATGTTGACCTCGTGGTCGGAGGTGTCGACACCGGCAGAGTTGTCGATGAAGTCGGTGTTGAGCAGCACGCCGTTCATCGCCGCCTCGATGCGGCCACGCTGGGTCAGGCCAAGGTTGCCGCCCTCGCCGACCACACGGCAGCGCAGCTCGTTGCCATTGACGCGCAGGCCATTGTTGGCGCGGTCGCCGACCTCGGCGTGGCTCTCGCTGCTGGCCTTGACGTAGGTGCCGATGCCGCCGTTCCAGAGCAGGTCCACCGGCGCCTTGAGGATGGCGTTCATCAGCTCGGTCGGCGTCATCTGCTCGACCGAGGCGTCGATGCCCAGGGCCTCGCGCACCTGCGGGGTGATGGCGATGGTCTTGGCCGAACGCGGATGGACGCCGCCGCCCTCGGAGATCAGGCTGCGGTCGTAGTCTTCCCAGCTCGAGCGCGGCAGCCGGAACAGGCGCTCGCGCTCGGCGTAGCTGCGGGCGGCATCCGGGCTCGGGTCCAGGAAGATGTGCCGGTGGTCGAAGGCGGCCACCAGGCGGATGTGCCGGCTCAGCAGCATGCCGTTGCCGAACACGTCGCCGGACATGTCGCCGATGCCGACGCAGGTGAAGTCCTGGCTCTGGCTGTCGATGCCGAGGGCGCGGAAGTGCCGCTTGACCGACTCCCAGGCGCCGCGGGCGGTGATGCCCATGCCCTTGTGGTCGTAGCCGACCGAGCCGCCGGAGGCAAAGGCGTCGCCCAGCCAGAAGCCGTACTCGGCGGAGATCGAGTTGGCGATGTCGGAGAAGGTCGCCGTGCCCTTGTCGGCCGCGACCACCAGGTAGGGGTCGTCGCCGTCGTGCCGCACCACGTCCTGCGGGTGCACGACCTTGCCGTCCACCAGGTTGTCGGTGATGTCGAGCATGCCGCTGATGAAGCGGCGGTAGCAGGCGATGCCCTCGGCCAGCACGGCATCGCGGTCGCCGCCGGCCGGCGGCCGCTTGACCACGAAGCCGCCCTTGGAACCGACCGGCACGATCACCGTGTTCTTCACCATCTGCGCCTTGACCAGACCCAGGACCTCGGTGCGGAAGTCCTCGCGGCGGTCGGACCAGCGCAGGCCGCCGCGGGCGACCGGGCCGAAGCGCAGGTGCACGCCCTCGACATACGGCGAGTAGACGAAGATCTCGCGGTACGGCACCGGCTTGGGAATCTCCGGCACCTTCGACGGATCGAACTTGAAGGAGATGTAATCGCGCCAGGCGCCGTTGCGCTTCTGGAAGAAATTGGTGCGCAGGGTGGCGCCGATCAGCGCCATGTAGCGGCGCAGGATGCGGTCATCGTCGATGCTGCCGACCAGGCGGTCGAGCAGGATCTCCAGGGCATCTGTGATGGCGTCGATCTGCGCCTGCCGATCCAGGGCCCGGGCAGCCGCCACTTCCTGCGGGATGGTGTCCAGGGCCTGACGCTGCTCGCTGGGCAGTACCCAGGCGATCTGGTCGTGCAGGGCCTTGCGGCCGGCCTCGTCCAGCGGCTGCTCGCGGCCCGGCTGGAAGCGCGCCTCGAACAGTTCGTACAGCAGGCGGGCGATGGCCGGATAGCGGTTCAGCGCTTCCTCCATGTACTGCTGCGAGAACGGCACGCCGGTCTGCTGCGCGTAGCGGGTGTAGGCGCGCAGCATGGCGATGTCGCGCCACTCCAGGCGGGCGCTCAGCAGCAGGCGGTTGAAGGCGTCGTTCTCCGCCTCGCCGCGCCAGACCGCCTCGAAGGCCTGCTCGAAGGGCACGTGCGCCGCCTCGACGTCGACGTCGCCGGCCAGCGGCTGCACCTCGAAGTCCTGGATGTGCACGCTGCCCTCGGGCAGGGCCAGCTCGTAGGGATGCTCGGTGAGCACACGCAGGCCGAGGTTCTCCAGCACCGGCAGCACGTCCGACAGCGCCAGGTCGCCGGCGCGGCGGAACAGCTTCAGGCGCAGCTGCTCGCCGTGGCGGAAAAAGGACACGCGCTGGTCGTCGGACTCGTTCAGTCGCGACAGCTGGATGACGTCGACGGCCGCCGCTTCCGGCGACACCGCCTCGATATAGCCGGCCGGCAGGGCCTTGCCGTAGTGCTGCGCCAGGCGCAGACCCTCGACCTCGCCCAGCTCGTTCACCAACACTTCGCGCAGCTCATCGTGCCAGTCGCGGACGATGCGGGTGACCTCGGCTTCCAGGCGGGCGTGATCGGGCTCGACCTTTGCGCCGGCTGCCGGCCGGATCACCAGGTGCAGCTGCGCCAGCGGCGATTCGCCGATCTGCACGGCATGATCGAGGCGCTCGCCCTGCAGCTCGCGCATCAGCACCGCCTCGATGCGGTTGCGCACGCCGGTGTTGAAGCGGTCGCGCGGGATGTAGACCAGGGCGGAGAAGAAGCGACCGTGGCGGTCACGGCGCAGGAACAGCCGGGTCCGCGCCCGTTCCTGCAGGCCGAGGATGCCCAGGGCGGTGGCCTTGAGTTCCTCGGCACTGGACTGGAACAGCTCGTCGCGCGGCAGCGTCTCGAGGATGTGCCGCAGCGCCTTGCCGCTGTGGCTGTTCAGCGGCAGGCCCGACTCCGACATCACGTATTCGTAGCGCTGCCGCACCACCGGGATGTCCCAGGGACGGCGGCTGTAGGCGCTGGAGGTGTACAGGCCGAGGAAACGGCGCTCGCGCACCGCCCTGCCCTCGGCGTCGAACTCCAGCACGCCGATGTAGTCCATGTAGCCCGGCCGGTGCACGGTGGCGCGGGCATTGGTCTTGGTCAGGATCAGCACTTCCTGGCGGGTGCCCGGCGGCAGGTCGGCGGCGGCCAGGCCGGCGACCGGACGCGGCTTGGCCGACTCGTCCTTGCCGCGCAGCAGGCCGAGGCCGCTGCCGACGACCGGACACAGCTGCCGGTCGCGCACCTCGTACTCGCGGTAGCCGAGGAAGGTGAAGTGGTTGTCGGCGCACCAGAGCAGGAAATCCCTGGCCTCGGCCCGCGCCGCCGGATCCACCGGCATGCCGCTGCCCTGCAGGGCCTCAGCGATCTCCAGCATGCGCTCGCGCATCGGCTGCCAGTCGGCGACGGCGGCGCGCACATCGGCGAGGGCGACGAGGATGGCGTCCTTCAGGGCCTGCATCTGGCCGGCGTCGGCCAGGCGGTCCACTTCCAGGTGCATGCAGGACTCGGGCTCGCCCTCGCCCACCTCGACCAGGCGACCGGCGTCATCGCGCCGCAGCTGGATCACCGGGTGGACGATCTGGTGCAGGCTCAGGCCGAACTGGGCCAGGGCCATGCGCACCGAGTCGACCAGGAAGGGCATGTCCTCGTTGGCGATGCGCACCACGGTGTGGGTGCTCTCGAAGCCATCGCTGGCGAGGCTGGGGTTGAGCACGGAGATGCTGGGGCGGCCGGGTTCACGCTGGCCGGCAAAGTCCAGGAAGGACGCCACCACCGCCGCCCACTCCGTCGCCGGGCGGGCGGCCATTTCATCCTGGGGCAATCGACGGTAGAAGGCCCTGGCGAAGCGCTCCAGCCGGCTGCGCTCGGCAGCGGGCAGGTTCTTCGGCAGGGCGGAAACTACGGCATCAATGGAATCGTCGGTTGCCAAGGCAGGGGCGTTCATGGACCGCGTACTCGCAGGGCGTGGATAAAGGCATGAATTGTAGCCCTGCCCCCTCGCCCCGGCCAGCCATGGACGGGTTTCCGAAGCCCCGGTTCAGCGGGGCTTCGGAGTACGCCCGGGTACGGTCCCGGGCGCCAGTCCGGCCTCAGCGCAGGCCGGTTTCGTTGCGGGCGATCACCAGCCGCTGGATCTCGCTGGTGCCCTCGTAGATCTCGGTGATCTTGGCGTCGCGGAAATAGCGCTCGATCGGCATTTCCTTGGAATAGCCCATGCCGGCATGGATCTGCACGGCCTGGTGGGCGATCCACATCGCCGCCTCCGAGGCGGTCAGCTTGGCCACCGAGGCCTCGGTGGTGAAGCGCTGGCCCTGGCCCTTGAGCCAGGCGGCACGCAGGGTCAGCAGCGTGGCCGCGTCCAGCTTGCACTTCATGTCGGCGATCTTGGCCTGGGTCATCTGGAAGGCACCGATAGGCTGGCCGAAGGCCTTGCGCTCCTTCACGTAGGCCAGGGTGGCCTCGTAGGCGGCGCGGGCGATGCCGATGGCCTGGCTGGCGATGCCGATGCGGCCGGCGTCGAGCACGCTCATGGCGATCTTGAAGCCCTGCCCTTCTTCGCCCAGCACCTCCTCCGGCGCGACCATGTAGTCCTGGAACTCGATCTCGCAGGTGGCGGAGGCGCGGATGCCGAGCTTGGGCTCGGTCTTGCCGCGGTGGAAGCCGGGCTTGGCGGTATCGATCAGGAAGGCGGTGATGCCGCGGCTGCCCTTCTCCGGATCGGTCTGGGCGAACAGGACGATGTACTTGGCGACCGGGCCGGAGGTGATCCAGCTCTTCTTGCCGTTGACCACGTAGCTGCCGTCGGCCTGGCGGACGGCGCGGCAGCGCATGGCGGTGGCGTCGGAACCGGACTGCGGCTCGGTCAGGGCGAAGGCGCCGATCTCGCGGCCCTCGGCGATGGCGCGCACGTACTTCTGCTTCTGCTCCTCGTTGCCGTTGGTGAGGATGCCGTTGCAGAACAGCGAGTTGTTCACCGACATGATGGTCGAGTGGGCGGCGTCGGCGGCGGCGATCTCGATCATGGCCAGCACGTAGCTGATCGGGTCCATGCCGGCGCCGCCGTACTCGGCCGGCACCTCGATGCCCATCAGGCCGTTCTCGCCCAGGGTGCGGATGTTCTCCAGCGGGAATTCGCCGGTGCGGTCGAAGTGCTCGGCGCTGGGCGCGATCTTCTCCTGGGCGATCCGGCGCGCCACGTCCTGGATCATCAGCTGCTCTTCGGTGAATCGGAAGTCCACGTGCTGTCCTCGTTGCTCAGGGCAAGGGCGGCATTGTAGCGGCTGCGGCGGCGCGACCGCCGTACGCGGGACCGCGCGCCGGTACGGTCGCCGCCTTGACGCTGGCCGCACCCGCGCCTAGGCTTCACATATCTTTGAATCCGGATAAAGGGATAAATCATGGATCTGGACGCCTGGTCGGCCTGCCTGAAGGTGCTGGCCGATCCCACCCGGGTCCGGCTGCTGGCTCTGCTCGAGCGCGAGGAGCTGACCGTCGCCGAGCTGTCGGCGATCACCCGCCTGGCGCAGCCCCGGGTTTCCACCCATCTGGCCCGGCTCAAGGAGGCCGACCTGGTGCGCGACCGCCGCGCCGGCGTCTCGGCCTACTACCGCTTCAACGCCGAACACCTGGACCCTGCCGAGGCCCGCCTGTGGGAGGCGCTGCGCGACAGCACCGACGACCCGCTGCTGCGCCAGGACGCCGAACGCCTGCCGGCGGTGCTGGCCATGCGTGCCGCCGACCAGAACTGGGCCGACTCCGTTGCCGGCGACATGGAGCGGCACTACTCGCCCGGCCGCACCTGGGAAGCACTGGCCCGCTGCACGCTGCCGCTGCTGGACCCCGGCGAGGTGCTGGACATCGCCTCCGGCGACGGCGTCCTGGCCGAACTGCTGGCACCGCATGCACGCCGCTACGTCTGCGTGGACGCGAGTGCCCGGGTGGTGACGGCCGCGCGGGAACGCCTGAGCCACCTGCCCCAGGTCGAGGTGCTGGAAGGCGACATGCACGCGCTGGAGCAGCCGGACAACCGCTTCGACCTGGTGCTGCTGATGCACGCCCTCACCTATGCCGAACGCCCGGCGACCGCCGTCGCCGAAGCCGCGCGGGTGCTGCGCCGTGGCGGCCGTCTGGTCGCCGCCTGCCTGAACAAGCACGAGCACCGCGGCGCCGTGACGCCCTATGGGCACGTCAACCTCGGCTTCACGCCGCGCGAGCTGCGCCGCTTCGCCGAGAAGGCCGGCCTGGAGGTGCTGGTCTGCGAGCCGGTGACCCGGGAAAAGCGCCCGCCCCACTTCGAACTGGTCAGCCTGCTGGCACGCAAGCCGTGAGCGCCCTGCCCTGGAAGGATCCGGCCCGGGCCGAAGCCCTGCTTCGGGCCCTGTCCGAGCGCATCCTGGTGCTGGACGGCGCCATGGGCACGATGATCCAGCGGCATGGCCTGGACGAAGCGGGATACCGCGGCCACCGTTTCGCCGCCGGTTACGACGACCTGCGCTTCTCCGAAGGCCACACGCATGGCCCCGGCTGTGGCTGCGAGGCGCGCGACCTCAAGGGCAACAACGACCTGCTCAGCCTCACCCGGCCGGAGCTGATCACCGGCATCCACCGCGCCTACCTCGAGGCCGGCGCCGACATCATCGAGACCAATACCTTCAACAGCACGGCGGTGTCCCAGGCCGACTACCGGCTCGA
>DATGPR010000072.1:0-5878 GCA_035304725.1 Arenimonas sp. | reverse complement strand
GGCGGCCGCGGCCAGGTGCGCATGCAGCGCGGCATCTTCGCCGTGCAGCAGACCTGTCCGGCCTGCGGCGGCCGTGGCCAGGTGGTTACCAGCCCCTGCGGCGACTGCGCCGGCAACGGTCGCGTCCGCGAGGAGAAGGTGCTGCAGGTGAAGATCCCGGCCGGCGTCGACAACGGCGACCGCATCCGCCTGGCCGGCGAGGGCGAGGCCGGCATGGCCGGCGCTCCGCCGGGCGACCTCTACGTCGAGATCGCGGTGCGCGAGCACCCGATCTTCCAGCGCGATGGCGACGACCTCTACTGTGAGGTGCCGGTGCGCTTCTCCCAGGCCGCCCTGGGCGCCGATATCGTCGTGCCGACCCTGGACGGCGAGGTGCTGATCAAGGTTCCCAAGGAAACCCAGACCGGCAAGCTGTTCCGCCTGCGCGGCAAGGGCGTGCGCTCGGTGCGCAGCCATGCCCCGGGCGACCTGCTGTGCCGGGTGGTGGTGGAGACGCCGGTCAACCTGACGGCGAAGCAGCGGCAGCTGCTGGAGGAGTTCGAGGCCACCTTCGAGGGCGACAAGGCCGCCCGGCATTCACCGCGTTCCAGCAGTTTCCTGGACGGGGTGAAGGCCTTCTGGGACCGGATGACCTCCTGATGCGAAAACGCCCGGCGATGAGCCGGGCGTTTCGCTTTCCTGGCCCCTGCTGCCTCAGGGGCGTCCGTACAGCTTCCCGCTGCGGCCGCTGTCGGCGTAGGCGTCCAGCTGCGTGCCCACGCTCGCGTCCAGGCGCTCCAGGCGGCTGGCGGCGGTCGGGTGGGTGGAGAACAGCAGGGCGACGTTGCGGTCCTCGGGCCGGGTGGCATCCAGGGTCTGCAGCACGCCGACCAGGCCGAAGGGGTTGTAGCCACCGCGCGCCGCCAGCACCATGCCGGCCAGGTCGGCGTCGTACTCGTCCTGCTTGTCCAGGCCCTTGACCAGCACCTCGGTGCCGACCTTGAAGGCCTTCTCGCCGAAGCGGCGGGTCAGCTCGTTGTCGCTGCGCTGGGTCAGCTCGCCGGCCACCGACACCGTCCACTCGCGGCCCATGGCCTTCTTGATCGCCTTGACCTGGTCCTTGGCCACCACGTGCGAGATCTCGTGGCCGAGCACGCCGGCCAGTTCCGACTCGTCACGCAGGCGCTCGTACAGGCCGCGGGTGATCAGGACGATGCCACCGGGCAGGGCGAAGGCGTTGACGTCGTCGCTGTCCATCACGCCGAAGCGCCAGGGCAGGTTGGGGCGCTCCGACTGCAGGGCCAGCCACAGGCCGACCCGGTTGACGTAGCGCTGCAGGCCCGGGTCATTCACCAGCGGGGCGGCGCCGAGCAGCTGCGCGGCGATGCCTTCGCCGAGCTCGATCTCCTCGGCCTCGGTGATCTCCTCGCTGGCCTCGGCGGCGCGCTTGCCGAAATCGAGGATCTTGCTGGCGTCGCCGCCGAGCCGGCCGAAGGCGGCCGCCGGGCTGGCCAGGACCAGCGCCAGCAGGGCGGCGGGCAGGAGCTTGAGGGCGTTCATCGGCTCCTCCTGTTGCGCGAGGACTTGCGCGATTCGAGGTAGGACACCTGCCGGGCCTGCAGGCCCATCTGGCTGGCATGGCTGCGGGCGTCGTCCGGGCGGGCGGCGAACTCGGTCAGGCGGGCGGCCTCGCTCGTGTTCGGATAGGCCCGACGCAGGTCCTCGGCGCCCAGGCCCTTCACGCCGGTGCTGGCGTCGGCGCTGGTGGAACCGGTGCGGAAGACCGAGGCCAGGGCCTGGCCGCCGCCCTGGCTGGCCTCGCCCGAGCCGGTGCGCAGGTTCAGGATGCGCACCCAGCCGGACTGGCCGCTGCCGGTGGTGACGCCGGCCCAGGCGCCCTGGCGGGCGGTGATCTCGACCGATTCCTTGGCGGCCAGCTTGGCCAGCACGTCGGCGCTGGCCTGCGGCTCGGCCCTCAGTTCGGTGGCCTTGAGCACGGTGCCGCTCTCGGCGCCGGCCAGGCTGGCCAGCCCGGCCAGGACCAGGCCCAGCGCCAGGCCGGAACGTGCCGGCGCGGCATTTGGTCGCTTCGCCATGTCGGTTCCTCCCCGTCTTGCTTGCGAATGCTTTGGATGGCTCGTTCAGCCGGCGGCGGACTCGCGCTGCGGCTCGTACAGGTCCACCGGCTGTTCCCGGCCCTTCACCCGGAATTGTCCGCGGTGGATGAACAAGTAACGTGCACCGGCGGCCTCGCAGGCCACCCGGGTCGCTTCCGATACCAGCACCCGGGCGACGCCCTTGGTGGTGCCCTCGATGCGGCTGGCCAGGTTCACCGTGTCCCCGATGGCGGTGTACTCCATCCGCGCCTCGCTGCCAAGGAAGCCGACCACGGCCGGGCCGGTGTGCAGGCCGATGCCGATGTCGAACTCGCCCAGGTCCGGGTCCAGGGATTGCAGCTCCTGGCGGAACTCGTCCAGCACCCGGGTCATTTCCAGCGCCGCCGCGACCGCCTGGCGGGCGTGGCCCGGCACCTCGGTCGGGGCGTTCCAGAAGGCCATGATGGCGTCGCCGATGAACTTGTCGAGCGTGCCGCCGTGCCGGAACACCACTTCGACCTGGCGGCTGAAATATCGGTTGAGCAGCTGCACCACCGCTTCCGGGCTGCGCGTCTCCGACAGGGTGGTGAAGCCGCGGATGTCGGAGAACAGCACGGTGATCTCGCGCGTCTCCGGCTTGCGCTCGCGGTCGAGTTCGCCGCTGCGCACCAGGCTGTCCACCACCCGCGGGTCGAGGAAGCGGCCGAACAGGCCGACCGTGGCCTCGCGCTCGCGCCGCTCCAGCCACTGCGCCTCGATGGTCAGCAGGCCGAAACCCAGCCAGGCCAGGCCCAGCGCCGCGCCGACCGGCGCGTAAAGCAGCTCGCCCAGGGCCAGCTGCGAGCCCGCCAGCGCCACCAGGCTGGCCAGGGCCAGCAGCAGGCCGCTGCGCACCGGGCTCCAGCGCCGGTGGAAGGCCAGGGCCAGGCCCAGCACCAGGACCAGCAGCAGCGGCCAGCGCACCGGCAGGTCGCGCAGCCAGTCGCCGGCGCGCAGGTTGGCGATCGCGGTGGTGAGCACGTGCACGCCCGGCGTCAGCTGGCCCAGCGGCGTCGGCCGCATGTCGTGCAGGCCGGAGGCGGTGGCGCCGACCAGGATGATGCTGTCGCGCAGGCTGGGGGCGATCTCCGGTTCGTCCGCGCCCAGGTCGTTGAGGAGGTCGGCGTAGGAGATCGTGCGCGGTGCCCGGCCGTACCAGTTCAGCCGCAGCCGCTCGCGCTCGGGCAGGGTGGCGCCACTGCCGCGGGCGACGCTGGCGGCCAGGCCGGGCAGGCGCCAGCCGTCGATCTCGTGGTGGAGGCGGACGTGCCGGCCGGTGCCGTCGGCATCGGCCTCGAAGTTGATCAGGCCGCCGCGCCAGCTCTCCGGTTCAAGCACCAGCGGCACCAGCAGGGTGGCGCTGGCCGCAGGATCTGCGCCCGGCAGGGTCTCGGCGCCGAAGGAAGGCGGCAGCGCCGACAGCGGCGCCGCCTGGCCGCCCGAGAGGCGCATCGAGGCGAAGTACAGGTTGTCCATGCCGGCGGCGATCTCGCGCAGCACGGCATCGCTGTCGGGGCGGAAGGCATCGGCCTCGTTGAAGAGGATGTCGAAGGCCACCGCCTTCGGCTGCCAGCGGGCCAGGCCGTCCAGCAGCTCGCCGTGGATGGCGCGGGGCCAGGGCCAGGCGCCGGCGATGTCGTTGAGGTCTTCCAGGCTCTTCTGGTCGATGGCGACCAGGACGATGTCGGCGGGCGGTTCGCGGCCGGCCGCGTGCCGCTGCAGCTGCAGGTCGCCCAGGCGGTCGTCCAGACGGTCCAGCCAGCCGGCCAGCTGCAGGACCAGGGTCAGCACGGCGAGGACCAGCAGGGGCAGGCGGATGGGCGCGTGCTTCTTGGCTCGGGGCATGCGTGGTCGCGCGGCGGAAGGTGCCCGGAGTGTAGCGGTTTGCCAGTGGCCGGCGGATTCCGATAGCGTGCCGCCATGGCGAATCCGCCCCTCCGACTCCTGATCCACGGTGCCAGCGGCCGCATGGGCCGGGCCCTGTTGCGCCTGGCCGGCGACTTCGACGGCCTGCGGGTGGTCGCCGGTGTCAGCCGCCGTGGCGAAGCCCTGGCGGAAGCACCCGGCCTGCCGGTGCTGGCCGCCGCCGACATGGTCCGGGCGCCGGACTTCGACCTGATGCTGGACTTCAGCCTGGCCGAGGCCTTCGACGCCGCCCTGGCCCTGTGCCGCGAGCGCGGCGCCGGCCTGGTCAGCGGCACCACCGGCCTGTCGGAGGCGCAGAAGCAGGCCCTGGACGCATTGGCGCGGCAGGCGCCGGTGCTGTGGTCGGCCAATTTCAGCGCCGGCGTGGCGGTGCTGTCGGAACTGGTGCGCCAGGCCGCGGCGGCGCTGCCGGGCTGGGACGTGGACATCGTCGAGTCCCACCACGTGCACAAGAAGGACGCGCCCTCCGGCACGGCCCTGGCCCTGGGCGCGGCGGTGGAGCAGGGCAGGGGCCGGCCGCCGGCCTATGCCAGCCTGCGTGCCGGCGACATCGTCGGCGAGCACCTGGTCCAGTTCACCGGCCCGGGCGAGCGCCTGGAACTGCTGCATCGCGCCGGCAACCGCGACATCTTCGCCCGCGGCGCGCTGGAGGCGGCGCGGCGCCTGGCTGGCCGGCCGGCCGGCCGCTACGGCTTTGCGGAACTGCTGCTGGGTGCCGCTTCCTGAATGGGATTGCGGTTTCCCATCGGGGACGATTGCCGCTAAAATTCCCGCTCGCCTGAACCCCCGCCCGCACGGACCGCCGCAAGGCAGGCCCGCGGGCGGCCGCACACCCGGCGAACCGGGTTCCCCCAAGCAAGGCGACCGCCCGTGAACCAACCCGCAATCCTCGCGCTCGAAGACGGCACCGTGTTCGAGGGCGTATCCGTCGGCGCGCCCGGATCCCGCGTCGGCGAGGTGGTGTTCAACACCGCCATGACCGGCTACCAGGAAATCCTCACCGACCCCTCCTACGCCCGGCAGCTGGTCACCCTGACCTATCCGCACATCGGCAACACCGGCTGCACCGCCGAGGACGACGAGGCCGGGCAGGTCTGGGCCTCGGGCCTGATCGTCCGCGACGTGCCGCGCCGGCCCAGCAGCTGGCGCAGCCAGGTGAGCCTGCCGGACTGGCTGGCGGCGCGCGGGGTGGTGGCCATCGCCGGCCTCGACACCCGCCGCCTGACCCGCCTGCTGCGCGACCGCGGCGCCCAGAACGGCTGCCTGGTGGCCGGCGACGACATCGATCGCGACCACGCCATCGAGGCGGCGCGCAAGTTCCCCGGCCTCAAGGGCATGGACCTGGCCAGGGAAGTCAGCACCCGCGAGCGCTATGCCTGGACCGAGGGCCAGCTGGACCTGGACCGCGGCGAGTGCGTCCGCGCCGAACCGCGCTTCCATGTGGTCGCCTACGACTTCGGCGTCAAGCGCAACATCCTGCGCATGCTGGCCGAGCGTGGCTGCCGGGTGACGGTGGTGCCGGCGCAGACCCCGGCCGCGCAGGTGCTGGCCGAGAAGCCCGACGGCGTCTTCCTGTCCAACGGCCCCGGCGACCCGGAACCCTGCGACTACGCCATCGCCGCCATCCGCGAGATCCTGGCGGCGAAGCTGCCGGTGTTCGGCATCTGCCTGGGCCACCAGTTGCTCGGCCTGGCCGCCGGCGCCCGCACCCACAAGATGAAGTTCGGCCACCACGGCGCCAACCACCCGGTCCAGGACCTGGACAGCAAGCGGGTGATGATCACCAGCCAGAACCACGGCTTCGCCATCGACGAGGCGACGCTGCCGGCGAACGTGCG
>DATGPR010000071.1:0-4424 GCA_035304725.1 Arenimonas sp. | reverse complement strand
CGGATGCGCCAGCGGGCCGGCGTCCTCGGCGAACTGGCGGCCGCGCAGCAGCCGCACCACCTCGATGCGCTTGAGCGCGCGCGAATGCAGGTCGGCGCTGAACTCGGTGTCGCGGTAGACGGTCAGGCCTTCCTTGAGCGACAGCTGGAACCAGTCGCGCAGGGTGACGCGGTTGCCCGACCAGTTGTGCAGGTACTCGTGCGCCACCACCGATTCGATGGCCAGGAAGTCGGCGTCGGTGGCGGTGGCCTCGTCGGCGAGGATGTAGCGGGCGTTGAAGATGTTCAGGCCCTTGTTTTCCATCGCGCCCATGGTGAAGTCCTGGGCGGCGACGACGTTGAACACGTCCAGGTCGTAGCAGCGGCCGAAGCGCTGCTCGTCCCAGCGCAGGGCGCGCTCGACCGCGCCCAGGGCATAGCGGCAGCGCCCGACGTCGCCGGCCTCGGCCCAGACATTCAGTTCGACCTCACGGCCCTCGGCCGTCACCAGCTTTTTGGACACGCGCTGCAGCGGACCGGCGGCGATGGCGAACAGGTAGGCGGGAGTCGGATGCGGGTTTTCCCACACCGCTTCGTGCCGGCCCCGGTCGAGTTCGCGGCTGCCGGCCGGATTGCCGTTGGCCAGCAGCACCGGATAGGCGGCGCGGTCGGCCCGCAGGGTGATGCGCCAGGTCGGCATCACGTCCGGGCGATCGGCCATGAAGGTGATGCGGCGGAAACCCTCGGCCTCGCACTGCGTCAGCAGCAGGCGGCCGCTGCGGTACAGGCCTTCCAGGCGGGTGTTGGTCGCCGGATGGATGCGCACGCGGGTGCGCAGTTCGCAGGCGGCGCTGACGCCGTGCACGCGCAGGCGCTGGCCGTCGTAGTCGTAGCGCCCGGGCGGCAGCGGCTCGCCGTCCAGGGCGATGGCCAGCAGCTCGAGCTCCTCGCCGTCCAGTTCCAGGGGCTGGCCGGGGCGGCCCGGCTCCAGGTGCAGGCAGGCTTCGACCTCGGTCGCCTCCGGATCCAGGTCGAAACACAGTTCGGCACGGGGGATGCGCCAGGCGGGCGGCAGGTAGTCGGCCAGATGCACGTGGCCGTCGTCGCGGCGGACGGTCATGATTCGTAAGGAAATATTGGGGTTGCTGCAGGCTTTGCTAGGCTAGCACGCGCTCTCTGAACGCCCCGCCATGGACCCGATCCTGCCCGATTTCGAGGACGTGCTGGCCGCCGCCGCACGCATCGCCCCGTTCGCCCACCGCACGCCCGTGCACCGATCGCGCTCGCTGGATGCCCTGGCCGGCGCCGAGCTGGTGTTCAAGTGCGAGAACCTGCAGCGCATCGGCGCCTTCAAGTTCCGCGGCGCCTGCAATGCGGTGATGGCCCTGGACGAGGCGAGCGCCGCCCGCGGCGTGGTCACCCACAGTTCCGGCAACCACGGCGCTGCCGTGGCCCTGGCCGCGCGCCTGCGCGGCATTCCCTGCCACGTGGTGGTGCCCGAAGGGGCGGTGGCCAGCAAGCTGGCCGCCATCCAGGCCTATGGCGCGGTGCTGCACCGCTGCCCGCCCGGCACTCCGGCGCGCGAGGCGGCCACGGCCCGGCTGCGGGCCGAGACCGGCGCCACCCTGGTGCATCCCTACAAGGACCGGCAGGTGATCGCCGGCCAGGGCACCGCCGCCCTGGAACTGCTGGCCGAAGCCGGCCACCTGGACGCGCTGATGACCCCGCTGGGTGGCGGCGGCCTGCTGGGCGGTACCGCCATCACCGCCCGGGCCCGGGCCGGCGACATCGCGGTGTTCGGCGCCGAACCCGAGGGCGCCGCCGACGGCATCGCCTCGCTGGCGGCGGGCCACGTGGTCACCGACATCGTGCCGGAGACGATCTGCGACGGCCTGCGCGGCACCCTCGGCGAACCCAACCTGGCCCTGATCCAAAGGCACCGGGTGCAGCTGTTGCCGGTATCGGACGCCGAGGTCGTGGCGGCCATGCGCCTGGCCTGGGAGCGGCTGAAGCTGGTGATCGAACCCTCCTCCGCCACCGTGCTGGCGGCGGTGTTCCGGCATCGCGACCATTTCGCCGGCCGCCGCGTCGGGCTTATCCTCTCCGGCGGCAACGTGGACTTGGCCGCCTTGCCCTGGCAGGAGCAGAACGCAACATGATCGTCGACGGAACCCGCAGCTCGGATCGCGCCATCGAGCTGGTGCTGGACTACTACGCCGCCTTCAACCGCGGCGACCGGGAGGCCATGCTGGCCCTGCTCAGCGACGACGTCGTGCACGACATCAACCAGGGTGGCCGGGAAACCGGCAAGGCGGCCTTCACTGCCTTCCTCAAGCGCATGGACCGCTGTTACCGCGAGCAGCTCAAGGACATCGTGGTGATGGCCAACGGCAGCGGCGACCGCGTCGCCGCCGAATACGTGGTGCACGGCGAGTACCTGGCCGACGACAGCGGCCTGCCGCCGGCGCATGGCCAGACCTATGTGCTGCCCGGCGGCGCCTTCTTCGACGTGCGCGACGGCAAGATCGCCCGCGTCACCAACTACTACAACCTCGAGGACTGGATCGCCCAGGTCTCGCGCTGAGCGGCCGCGCTCAGCTGTTGTAGGCGGGCGCGTGCCGCGCCGAGGCGAAGAACATCAGGTAGATCAGCCGCCCGTCCTGCAGGCTGCTGCCGAAGGACTCGCCGGCGGTGTGCCAGAACCAGGGCCGCAGCAGGATCAGCCGGTTGAAGCGCATCGGGATGCGCATGGTCAGCTCCCACTTGCTGTCGTCGGCCGAATCGTGGTCGAGGATGTCGGCGATCATCTGCCTGGCACTGGGATAGCCATGCGCCCGCGCCTCCTCGTCGTTGATCGGGCCACGGTCGGTACCGGTGGCCTTGTGCCGGAAGAACTCGGTGCCGCCGCGGCAGTGCTCCGGCAGGGTCAGGTAGAGCACGCCCGACCAGTGCGCGGTATCGACGTGCACCTTGGCGCTGCCGGTATCGCCGGCGGTGGCGATGCGGAACTTGCCGTGCGCCTGCGGCGGCGGCATCGGCACCAGCGGCTCGCCGACCAGGCGCGAGACCTCCTGCTCCAGGCCCTGCAGGGCGATGCGCTCAACGGAATTTCGGCCCGGGTACTTGGCGTGCTGCTCCGGGTAGGTGAGGCGCAGCGCCGCCTCGCGGAACTCCATCGCGTTGTCCAGGAAGTCGTCGACGATGATGGTGGAGACGGGCATGGTCGGCTTTCGGCAGGAAGATGCCCGGATTGTAGCCTTGCCGCCGCCGTGGCCCGCTACAGCCTCGAGGCCGGCTCAGCCCGTCGTGCCAGCCACCAGCACGGGCACCAGCAGGCGCCAGAGCCAGTATGCGGCGATGCCCATCTGCACACTGAAAGCCAGGAAGCGCACCGTCACCATTGCCGATGAGACCGAAACCAGGTGCACCAGCGACTGGAACATCCGTGCCGCCAGGAACACGCAGGCCAGCGGATCGGTGACGTCCGAACGGCCGGTGAGGATGGCCACCAGCAGCAGGCCGCCGAAGATCGGCAGGCCCTCGACGCAGTTGGCATGGGCACGGGCCAGCCGCTGCATGAAGGGCGAAAGCCCGGCGTTGTCCGGCGTGAAGGCATTGGCCGCCACCTGGCCGCTCAGGGTCAGCCAGGCACGGATGACCTCCATCAGCACCAGCAGGAACAGGGCCCAGCCGATGAAGCCCAGCAGGGCGATGAGGCTCGGGGTAACCATGGTGTGCTCCTTTGCCAGTGCCGCTGCGGGCGACCCTGACGTTCGACGATGCGTTCAGCGGGCGCGGATCAGCACCAGGCCCTCGGCATGGTGCTCATGCAGCCAGTCGGTCAGCAGGCGGCTTTCCAGCAGCCGCGTCGGCTCCTGCAGGCGATCCACGCGGCGGGCGGCGAGGATGCAGCCGCGGGTTTCGCCCTGGGCGTTGCCGACATGCACGAGGATGTCGGTGAAGCCGGGCACGTTGTGCAGGCGCAGGCACTTGCCAAGGCGGGCCGAGGTCCAGCGGCTGAAGCGGTAATCGCCCAGCGGGATCGGCCCCTTGCCGCTGCTGGTGCGCGGCTCCAGGGTATAGCCGCGATGCACCCAGTCGCCTTCCTCGCGGACGAACAGATAGCCCCAGAGGCCGTGCGCGTTCTCGCCCTCGCGGATCACCGCCAGCGCCGTGGCCGTTTGCGCATCAGGCAGCTCCAGCGACGCGCGCAGCATCGCCAGCGCATCCGCCGGCTCGGTGAAACCCTCGAACTCCCAGGGCGCGGGCAGCGGATACTCGTTCTCGAAGACCGGGTCGGGCGACTGCTTCACGCATTCCTCCTGGCTGCGGGCGACGAATCGGTGTCGGTGCCGTCTATACACCAGGCCGTATCGGCGAGGCTATCTACGGTGCAACACCGGTCGTCCATTCGTAGTGGAAGAACTCCCGGTCGCGTACCCAGCC
>DATGPR010000070.1:0-3055 GCA_035304725.1 Arenimonas sp. | reverse complement strand
TTCCAGTCGCGGCTGGACTGGCTGATGGGCAAGGGCTGGCGCCAGCAGCTCTACCTGCTGCACCTGGGCGACGGGCTGGAGCTCAACGACATCGGCTACCTCGAGCGCAACGACTTCAACTACCTGCGCTACGAGCTGGCCCGGCGCGAGGACGCGCCGCCGGAGGATTCGCGCTACGCCTCCTGGGAAACCCGCTGGGCCGCCTCGACCCGGCGCAACACCGGCGGCCTGCGCATCGCCGAGGCCGCCGCCCTCCAGCGTGCCGGCGAACTGCGCGACGGCGGCAACGAGTTCTGGGAAGTGGCGATGTGGAGCGCCGGCCATGACGACCGCCTGACCCGCGGCAACGGCGTGGTGCGCGTGCCGGAGAAGCTCTACCTGTTCTGGGAACGCTTCCGGCCGCGGCGCGGTGCCTGGTCGCTGTACGGTTCGGCGCGGGTGGCGGGCGAGGGTCTGGAAGGCGCCGGCGGCGCCGGCCTGGACCTGTACTTCGAGCCCACGCTGCACCTGGGCGACGACCTGGCCATCGAGTTCGGGCTTGGCCTGCAGCACCAGCCTGACCTGCTGCTCTGGCGCGGCGAGAACCGGCTGGGCAGCTTCCGTGCCGACGACGCCCGCTTCTCCACCAGCCTGCAGTGGCAGCTGGGCCAGCGCCAGGAGCTGCGCGTGAAGCTGGAAACCATCGTCATGGACGCCCGCCTGCGCCAGGCCTGGCGGGTGGCGCCGAGTGGCGAGCCGGTGCGCAGCAACGACCCGATTCCCGACTTCAACCTGGCCAACCTCGGCTTCCAGGTGCGCTGGCGTTACGAGCTGGCGCCGCTGTCGGACCTCTACGTGGTCTACGGCCGTGGCGGCCTGGCGATGGAGGACGGCAGCCGGTCGCTGCCCGAGCTGCTGGGCGATGCCACCTCGCTGCGCGATGCCGAACAGATCCTGATCAAGCTGAGCTACCGTTTCGCCAACTGAGGCCGGGCAGGCAGCCGGCCTGCGTTCATTCCCGGGCTGCCGGACAATGGCGACGGACCCCGGCAGCGGGAGGCAGCATGCAGGAACAGGTGTCATTGCAGCGGCTGGGGCCGGCGCATGGCGACGAGGTCGTGGCCGTGCTCGCCGACGCCTTCCGCGATTACCCGGTGATGCGCTTCGTCGCCGGCCCGCAGGAACCCTACGGGGAGCGGCTGCGGCGGCTGATCGGCATCTTCGTCGCCGGCCGTGTCCATCGCCGGCACCCGATGCTGGGCCTGCGCGACGAAGCCGGCGAGCTGCTGGCGGCGATCACCATGACCCCGCGAGGCGAGCACCCGGCGCCGGAATCGCTGAAGGCCTTCACCGGCGAGAGCTGGCAGTGGCTGGGCGCGGAGACGAAGCAGCGCTACGACTGCATGGTCCAAGCCTGGGAGAGGATGCCGGATCCGGGCACGCGCTGGCACGTGAACATGCTGGGTGTGCGCCAGGACTGCCGCGGTCGCGGCTACGCGGTGCGCCTGCTCGACGCGGCCCCCGCCCTGGCGGCGGAAGACCCGGACTGCCGCGGCCTGGACCTGACCACCGAGGACCCGGCCAACCTCCGCTTCTACCGCGCCCGCGGCTTCGAGGTGATCGCCGAGGCCAAGGTGGCCGGCGGCGGCCCCGACAGCTGGATGCTGGTGAAGGATTTCCGCTGAGCGCGGCCGGCAGACGCACCGTTGACACGAAAGTCAACATTGTGCTTTTATGCGTTGATGGATAAGTCAACGCCTCTTCCTGAGCTGCTTTCCGACCTGACCGCCCGTGCCCGGGCGGCGGGCCTGAGCGACGCGCGCTGGGCAGAGCGGGCCGGCGTCCGCAAGGAAACGCTGTCGAGGCTGCGTCGACGCGGCAATTGCGATCTGGCCACGCTGCTGCAGCTGGCCGCTACGGTCGGCGCGCGGCTGGCCGTGCAGGATGCGGAATCGGCGGACATGCCGCCGGGGGTCGACCGGGAGTTCGAGGCTCGCCTCCTGCGTCTGGCGGCTTCAGGCGACATCGATGCGGCGACCTGGCACCGGCAGGGGCCGGCCTTCTTCATGGCTGGGCTGGCGGTGCTGCTGGCGGCCCGTCCCGGCGCCGACCGGCCCCGCCTGCTGGCGCTGGCCGAGCAGTTGCATCCGGGGGCTTCCAGGCCCGAGGTGTTCTCCCGCTGGCTGAGGGAAAGCCCGCTGCGACCCTCACGTTTCCTGGCCATGCTCGACCAGGAGCAGCGCCGTGCCGCCTGATCGCCTGCCGCCCATCGATGCCGCCTGGCGCGAAGCCGTGGCCGAAATGGTCCGCCGCATAGCCGGGTCCCTGGCCGGCGCGCCGCGCGAGCGGCTGCCGGTACGCATGTACATCGCCGGCGGCGCGGCCCTGCATTTCCACACCGGTGCCAGGATCTCCATGGACGTGGATGCCAGCTTCTCGCATCGCTTCGCCCTGCCGGAGGACCTGGAGGTCAGCTTCCCCGGCGAGGACGGGGCGGCGCGCCTGGTCTACTTCGACCACAACTACAACGACAGTTTTGCCCTGATGCACGAGCAGGCGCATGACGACGCCCTGCCGCTGGAGCTGCCAGGCGTGGACAGGGCGGTGCTGGACGTGCGGGTGTTGTCGCCCTTGGACCTTGCCGTGTCCAAGCTGGCGAGATTCGGCAGCCAGGACAGGGAGGACATCGCGACCCTGGCGCGGGCGGGCCTGATCGACGCACGGGCGCTACGCCGTCGCGCCGAAGAGGCACTGGCCAGCTATGTCGGCGATGTCGGCAAGCTGCGCAACAGCATCGACATCGCCTGCAGGATCGTCGATTCCAACAGCGTGCGCGCCTGAGCGGCCTCAGTCCTCTTCCTGCCTGGGCTTCCAGGTCTCCATCAGCTGCTTCTGCACCTGTGGCGGCACCGGCTCGTAGTGGCTGAACTCCAGTTCGTAGCGGCCGCGGCCGCCGGTGGCGCCCTTGAGCTCGGCGGCGTAATCGCTCAGCTCGGCCAGCGGCACCTGGGCGCGGATGACGATTTCGCCGTCGCGGCCTGAATCGGTGCCGTGGATGCGGGCACGCTTGGAGGCC
>DATGPR010000069.1:0-2843 GCA_035304725.1 Arenimonas sp. | reverse complement strand
CCGCTCAAGGACGCCACCGGCGTGTCCGCCGAGGACGTGGCCAAGCGCCTGATCGACTTCGGCTTCCACGCCCCGACCCTGAGCTTCCCGGTCGCCGGCACGCTGATGGTCGAGCCGACCGAGTCGGAGTCGCTGCACGAGCTGGACCGCTTCATCGACGCGATGATCCAGATCCGCGAGGAAATCCGCGCCATCGAGGAAGGCAAGCTCGACCGCGAGGACAATCCGCTGAAGAACGCCCCGCACACCGCCCAGGCGGTCAGCACCAGCGAGTGGACGCACGCCTACCCGCGCGAGCTGGCGGTGTTCCCGCTGGCCAGCCTGCGCCAGCAGAAGTACTGGCCGCCGGTGGCGCGCGTGGACAACGTCTACGGCGACAAGAACGTCTTCTGCGCCTGCATCCCGGTGGACGCCTACCGGGAAGCCGCCGAAGCCTGAGAACGGCCGGCCGCGCGTCGCAGGCGCGCGGCCAGTTCCTTCACCGCCTCGACCAGTTCCGGCGGTTCCAGCACCTCGAATTCCACGCCCAGCATCGCCAGGTGCGCGGCCAGGCCTTCGGGGTGGTTGGCGCCGGTCTCCAGGAGGCAACGGTCCTCGCCTTCGGCCTGCAGCCGGCCCGCCGCCGGTGGGATCAGCCCGGCCGCCCGCGCCCGCGGGGCGTGCAACAGCACCCGCGCCTTCAGGCGGTAACCGTCCACCGCCACCGAACGGGCGACGTAGTCGGCCGCCTTGCCGCCGGGAATGCGCCGGGGCAGGAAGCGCGCGCCCGCTTCCGGCTCGCTGGCGATGCGGTCGACGCGGAAGGTACGCCAGTCGCCGCGGCCGCGGTCCCAGGCCAGCAGGTACCAGCGCGCATGCGTGCAGACGACCGCATGCGGCTCGACCTCACGACGCTCCTGCCGGTCGGCGCGGTCGCGGTAATCGAAGCTCAGGCGCACCAGGTCGCGGCAGGCCGTGGCCAGGATCATCAGGCGCTCGTGCGTCACCTGCGGATCGCTGGGCGTGATCGGCTGGAAGGCCTGGTACAGGCCGCGCAGCCGGCTGCGCAGCCGCGGCGGGATCACCTGTTCAAGCTTGGCCAGCGCCCGCAGCGTCGCCTCGCCGGCGCCGCCGACCGGGCCCGCCGCCGCCTGGCGCAGGCCGACCGCCACCGCCAGGAACTCGTCCTCGTCCAGCAGCAGCGGCGGCAACGCACTGCCGGCGGCCAGTTCGTAGCCGCCGCCGGGGCCACCGTCGGAACGCACCGGGTAACCGAGCTGGCGCAGCCGATCGACGTCGCGCCGCACCGTGCGCGGCGTCACCTCCAGCCGTTCCGCCAGCTCCGGGCCGGACCAGTGCCGGCGCGACTGGAGCAGGGACAGCAGGCGCAGCAAGCGTGAGGAAGCGGCCATGCCGGCATGATGCCGGAAATCGCGGACGGAAACTGTCCTCGATGGCGGCTAGCCTGCGCTCCGGATTCCAAGCCCCGGAGCACGCCATGAACCTGACCCTCTACGCCTCCCCCATGTCCAGCGCCACGCCGGTGGTGCACGCCCTGGCCGAACTCGACGTGGACTGCGAGATCGTCATTCTCGACCTCAAGGCCGGCGAGCAGAAGCGGCCGGAGTACCTGGCCATCAACCCGCACGGCGTCGTGCCCACCCTGGTGGTGGATGGCACGCCGCTGTTCGAGTCGGTGGCCATCCTGCAGTGGCTGGGCGAGCAGTACGGCGTGCAGCGCGGCCTGTGGCCGGCCGCCGGCACGCCCGAGCGCCTGGAGGCCCTGTCCTGGAGCACCTGGGCCTATGTCAGCTACGGCGCCCTGCTCAACGTGCTGAATTTCGCCCAGAGCCCGAACGTGGATGCGGCACTGCATCACGCGCCCCTGGCCGAGGAGGCCCGCCGCCGCCTGGCCCGCGCCATGGACACCCTGGAGGCCCGCCTGGCCACCCAGCCCTGGCTGCTGGGCGAGCGCTACAGCCTGCTCGACCTGATCGTCGGCAGCGTGCTGACCTACGGCACCTACTGCGGCGCCTCGGCCCAGCGGCACCCGCGCGTGGCCGACTGGCTGGCCCGGTTCGCCCAGCGCCCGGCCTTCGCCCGCACCTGGGGCTGAGGGGAAAAGGCCGATTTCCCGGGGAAAATCCCGGGAAATCGCTGGCACTGAACTTGCACACGGCCGGCATATTTCCGAGGATGGGCGTCCGCTCGCTAGTCAGAGGAGCCGAGATGCACGCCATCCACGGTGATCACGCTGGCCTTCCGCACGCGCCGGACGCCCCTGGCGGGCGCGGCCCGGCCGATCTCCCCGTCCTGGCCGAACTCCACTCCGGCCTGCAGCAGATCCGCGTCGTCCGCCACCCGACCTTCGGCGGCCAGCTCTGGCTGGACGGCGACCTGCAGATCTCCGAATCCGACACCGCCTACGGGGTGGCCATGGCAAGCCCGCTGCTGGGCCTGTCGCGCCTGGACCGGGTGGCCATCCTTGGCGGCGGCGACGGCGGCGTGCTGCAGGAGCTGCTGCGCAGCCTGGAGCCGCTGGGCAAGCTGCCGCGCGAGCTGTACCTGGTCGAGATCGACGAACAGGTGATGCGCCTGAGCCACGAACACCTGCCCGGCGTCTGCGGCAATGCCTTCGACAGCCCGCATGCCCGCGTCATCACCGGCGATGCCTTCGCCTGGATCGCCGAGGCCCGCAACCTGGACGCGGTGATCTACGACCTGACCATGGACCCGGTGCGCGAAGGCCAGAGCCGCGCCGCCTTCATCACCGGCATCATCGGCCGCATCAGCCAGGCCCTGCGTCCCGGCGGCCTGCTGAGCATGCAGTGCTGCGGCCACGGCCTGCACGACCCGCGCGACCG
>DATGPR010000068.1:0-5608 GCA_035304725.1 Arenimonas sp. | reverse complement strand
AGAAGGTCGCCAAGGCCGCCAAGCCGGCCAAGAAGGTCGTCAAGGCTGCCAAGCCGGCCAAGCCGGCCGCCAAGAAGGTGGCCAAGCCGGCCAAGGTCGCGAAGGTCGTCAAGCCGGCGCCGGCCAAGGCTGCCAAGCCGGTTCCCGCCAAGGCGCCTGCCAAGGCCCCGGCCAAGGCTCCGGCCAAGGCTCCGGCCAAGGCCCCGGCCAAGGCCCCGGCCAAGGCCCCGGCGCAGGCTGCCAAGCCGGCCCCGGCCGCTTCCCGTCCGGCTCCGGCCGCCAAGCCGGCCCCGGCCAAGCCCGCGCCGCGCCGCGCCGATGGCGTGCGCGCCGGCTACGTCAAGCCGGCCGAGCCGCGCCAGGACCGCATCAAGGCCGTCCCGCTGCGGGCGCCGGTGGATCTGCCGCCGGGCTACAAGCCCAGCCCGGACGAGGAGTACATGAACCCGATGCAGCTGGAGTACTTCCGCCGCCGCCTGTTGCAGTGGAAGGAAGAGCTGGTCGAGGAGTCCAAGCAGACGATCGAGAACCTCAAGGAAGAGGTGCGCGACGTCGGCGACGAGGCCGAGCGTGCCAGCCGCGAGTCGGAGAACAGCCTGGAGCTGCGCACCCGTGACCGTTACCGCAAGCTGATCAACAAGATCGACAGCACCCTCAAGCGCATCGAGGACGGTACCTACGGTTACTGCGTGGACACCGGCGAGGAAATCGGCCTGGAGCGCCTGGAGGCGCGCCTGACCGCCGAGCGCACCCTCGACGCCCAGGAGCGCTGGGAACACCGCCAGCGCCAGATGGGCGAATAAACCCCGGCCTCATCCGCAAGCCACAAGGCCCCGGTTCTCCGGGGCCTTGTCTATTGACGCGGATTTGCACGGACAAGGCGAAAGCAGGACCCAACAGGCGTTGTCCGCGTCAATCCGCGTCAATAACCCCTACTTCCCGAAGTCGTAGAACTGCCAGTCGGCCTTGAGGTCGCCGGCGGGGACTTCGCCGCGCAGGCGGGCGCGCACGGCGGCTACCGGCATCGGGCCGCCCTTGAGGATGGCGTCGTGGAACTCGCGCTCGCTCATGCGGCCGGATTCCACCATCTCCCGCTGCAGGGCCTGGAACTGCAGGCCGCCGAGCATGTAGGCCACCTGGTAGAGCGGGCCGTAATCGCCGGCGAAGCTGCGGCGGACCTCGGCGCGGGCGTTCTCGCGCTCGTGCCCGACCTTCTCCACCAGCAGGTCCACCGCCTCGTCCGGCGTCATCTGGCCGAGGTGGAAGCCCAGCGAGAACTGGATGCGCGCGGCCCGGTGGCTGCGCCAGAACAGCATGCCGATCCTGTCCTCGGGCGTCTGCGGGAAGCCCATGTCCCAGAGGCGGAATTCCCAGTACAGGGCCCAGCCCTCTGTCCAGAACGGCGTGTCGAACAGCTCGCGGTGGGTCTGGTAGCGGCTGTTGTAGAAGAACTGCAGGTGGTGGCCCGGGATCAGCTCGTGGTGGACCACGGCGCGGCTGAAGTGGCGGTTGTTGCCGCGCAGGGACATCAGCTTCTTCTCGTGCGGCATGGTGTCGGTCGGGTAGGACACCCAGACATCCTGGCCACCGAGGAAGAACGGCGCCTGCAGCTGGTACTCGGGGCTGAGCATGGTCATGCGCCAGTCGCGCTTGGCCAGCTCGGGAACGGTGACCAGGTCGCGCTGCTCGATGAAGGCGATGGCCTCGTCGGCCAGCTCCACCACCAGCTTCGGCTGCTCGCCCGGGGCCGGGTGCCGGTTCTTCACCGCTTCCAGGGCATCGCGCCAGTCGTCATGGCCCATTTCCTTCGCGGCCTTGGCCAGCTCCGCCTGGCACCAGGCCAGCTCGCGCTCGGCCAGGCGCATCAGTTGCTCGGGCGTGTAGGGAATCAGCTCGTGGCGCAGGCCGGCCAGCAGGGCCTCGCGGCCGATCGGGTCGCCGATGATGGTTTCCGGGTCGGCGGCACCGGCCAGCTTCTCCGACAGGCGCTTGCCGTGAGCCTCCAGCACCGCGTCCAGAGCCTCGTAGGGCTGCCTGGCCCACCAGGTGAACTGCGGGTCGTAGCCGGCGTGGAAGTCGTACCACTGCCTGAGGTCGTTGCGAACGCCGCCCAGCAGGCGGGAGGCGCGGTGGGCCAGGATGGGGGTGTGCGGCACCGCCTTCGGATCCCTGTCCAGGCGCGCGCCCAGCGCTTCCAGCTCGCGCCGCACCTGGTCCAGGGTGGCGGCGGCGGTGCGGGCGTCGGGGTATTCGAGGTTGCGGCGCGCCTCGGCCAGGGCGATCAGCTTCGAAACGCCCGGCAGCAGCGGCTCGGCCTGGCGCCAGCGCTCGCGCTCGAAGTCCAGCTGCTGCAGGCGGTAGGCGAGCTCGCGGCGAAACAGGGCCAGGTCCAGGCGGTCTTCCTGGCCCAGGGCCTGGGCGTCGAACTCCTTCAGGCGCTCCAGCCAGCCGGTGTAGAGGGCGCGCAGGGCGGCCTCGCGGCGCGGGCCGGCGGTGACGTCCTGGACGTGCTCCACGCTGTAGAGGTCGGCGCGGAAACGCGCTACCACCGGCGCCAGCACCTGGCTGTCGGCCGGCATCTCGGCCAGGGCGGGCACCAGCCCGGCGGCCGGCGAGGGCAGGGGCGTGGCGACCAGGGCCAGGGCGATGCCGGCGGCGAGCAGGTGTCGGGTCAGGCTCATTGCGTGTCCTCCTGGGCCGGGGCGTGCCGGCGGGCGGTTTCCTGGATGAAGGCCAGCAGCGCGGCCAGGCCATTGCTGCGGGTCGGCGAAAGGTGCTTGGCCAGGCCGATGTTGGCGATGTAGTCGGGTCTGGTCGCCAGGATCTCGGCGGCGGGTCGGCCGGAGTACACCCGCAGGGCCAGGTAGATCAGGCCGGAGACGATGCTGGAGTCGCTGATGGCGTGGAACTCCAGGTCGTTGGCGTCACCCTCGGCGACGATCCAGACCATGGACTGGCAGCCGTGCAGGCGGTTGGCCTCGGTCTTCCATTCCTCGGGGAAGGGCGGCAGCTTGCGGCCGAGGTCGATCAGGTACTGGTAACGCTCGGACCAGTCACCGAACAGGGAGAATTCGTCGGCGATGGCGGCCTGGGCCTCGGCGGCGCTGGCTTCGATCGGACGCATCAGGCCCGCCTCCAGCGCACGCCCTGCGGGGTGTCCTCCAGCAGGATGCCTTCCGCCGCCAGCTGGTTGCGGATGGCGTCGGCGCGGGCGAAGTCACGGGCGGCCTTGGCGGCATTGCGCTCGTCCACCAGGGCCTGGATGCGGGCGTCGTCGTCACTGCCGCCGCCGCGGCGGAACCAGTCGGCCGGATCCTGCTGCAGCAGGCCCAGCAGGGCGCCGCCGCCGACCAGTTCGGCCTTGAGGTTGGCGCGGGCGATCGGGCCCTCGGCCTTGCGCGCCTCGCCGGCAATGCGCGAGAGCTCGGCCAGGGCGGCCGGGGTGTTCAGGTCGTCGCAGAGGGCGGCCTCGATGGCCAGGGGCACCATCGGCTCGATCACCGGCACGTCGGCCAGGTCGCGCAGGGTGCCGTAGAGGCGGTCCAGGGTGCGCACCGACTGCTCGATCAGCCCGTCCGACCATTCCAGCGGCTGCCGGTACTGGGCCGAGAGCAGGGCATAGCGCAGGGCCTCCGGCGGATGCTTTTCCAGCAGCTCGTGCACGCGGGCGACGTTGCCGATGGACTTGGACATCTTGGCGCCGTCGAAATTGAGCAGGCCGTTGTGCAGCCAGTAGCGGGCGAAGACCTGGCCGCCGTGGGCGCAGGTGCTCTGGGCGATCTCGTTCTCGTGGTGCGGGAACTGCAGGTCGACGCCGCCGGCGTGGATGTCGATGGTGGTGCCCAGGTGGGCCTCGGCCATGGCCGAGCACTCGATGTGCCAGCCCGGCCGGCCCCGGCCCCAGGGCGAATCCCAGCCCGGCAGGTTGCCGGTGGAGGGCTTCCAGAGCACGAAGTCGCCCGGGTCGCGCTTGTAGGGCGCCACCTCGACGCGGGCGCCGGCCAGCATTTCTTCCGGATCGCGGCGGGACAGCCGGCCGTACCCGGGGAAGCTGGCCACCGAGAACAGCACGTGCCCCTCGGCCGCGTAGGCGTGCCCGGATTCGATCAGCCGCTCGATCATGGCGATGATGTGCGGGATGTGGGCGGTGGCGTGCGGGCTGACGTCCGGCGGCTTGATGCCCAGCCGGGCCATGTCCTCGTGGAAGGCCCGGGCGTACTTGCCGGTGATCTCGCTGATGTCGACGCCCTGTTCGGCCGCGGCCTGGTTGATCTTGTCGTCGACGTCGGTGATGTTGCGGGCGTAGACCACCTTCGGATAACGCCGGCGCAGCAGCTCGGCGAGCAGGCCGAACACCACGTATGGCCTGGCATTGCCTATATGTACGTAGTTGTAGACGGTCGGTCCGCAGACGTACATCGTGACCCGGTTCGGATCCTGGGGCGTGAAGACCTCGAACTCACGGGTGAGGCTGTTGAAAAGTCGCAGTTCCATGGGCCGGCGCACGGGCGCGTTGGGAAAGCTGAAGTCTAGCAAGCCGGCCGCCCCGGTTAACGAAAATCTTAGGCTCGGGTTCAGCCGCCCGGTGCTTGAATCGCGCCAGCTCCCGCGCCGCCGTCCCCTCGGAGAAGTTGCATGCGTCGTACCCGTCTGATGCCCCTCCTGCTGATCGCCTTCGCGACCCCGGCCCTGGCCCAGTACGAAGACGATTACCGGAGCCCCTACGGCGAGCCCGGCTACGGCCAGGGGGTGGAGAACGTCACCTACGGCTATGCCCAGGTCCTGCGCGCCGACGGCGTCTACGAGACCGTGATCACCCGCATCCCCGAGGAGCGCTGCGACGAGGTCGAGTACCGCCAGTCCGGCAAGGCCACCACCGGTGCCGTGGTCGGCGCCCTGGTCGGCGCCGCGCTGGGCAACCAGGTGGGCAAGGGCGATGGCCGCAAGGTCGCCACCGTGGCCGGCGCGGCCGCCGGCGGCGCCATCGGCCACAACATCGGCAAGCAGAAGGAAATCGCCGAGGCCCACGAGCGGGCCTGCCAGATGGTCGAGGTCGAGCGCCAGGAGCGCCGGCTGGTCGGCTACGACGTCGAGTACATGTACAAGGGCGAGAAGTACATGTCCCGGCTGCCCTACGACCCGGGCAACCGCCTGCGGGTGCGGGTCTCAGTGACCCCGGACCTGGAAGGCGCGGCCTACTGAGCCGGCGCTTGCGGCCCCCGGGGCCGCCCGGCATACTGCCCGCCCATGTCGCCCGAACGCGCCGCCGCCGTCCTCACCTCCGCCCGCATGGCCGCGGGCATGACCTCGCGCGCGCGCCGACCGGAAGCCCACATAGCCGCTGGGTAAGCCGGTCGCAGTCGTTCGTCCGTCCTGAAAGCCCAGCCTCGTGCTGGGCTTTTTCGTTTTTCTCCCGCCTCTCCGCCAGGAACCCGCCGATGAAGCATTTCCTCAACACCCAGGACTGGAGCCGCGCCGAACTGGACGCGCTGCTGGCCACTGCCGCCGAGTTCAAGCGTCGGCCCCTGGGCGACCAGCTCAAAGGCAAGACCATCGCCCTGGTCTTCTTCAACCCGTCCCTGCGCACCCGCACCAGCTTCGAGCTGGG
>DATGPR010000067.1:0-27377 GCA_035304725.1 Arenimonas sp. | reverse complement strand
CGCAGGCGCAGGCGGCGGTTGCGGCTGAGGATCTCGACGATGTCCCGGTACAGGAACCGGTATTCCCAGATGCACTCGAACACCAGGTGCAACTGCAGCCAGATGTCCTCCAGGTCGCGCAGCTGGCCGCTGCCGTCGGGCGAGGCCAGGGCGGCGTCCATGCGCTCCTCGTAGCGCTGGAACAGCTGCTCGATGATGTCGTCCTTGTTGCGGAAGTGGTAGTACAGGTTCCCCGGGCTGATCTCCAGCTCGTCGGCGATGTGGTTGGTGGTGACGTTCGGCTCGCCCTGTTCGTTGAACATGGCGAGGGCGGCATCGAGGATGCGCTGGCGCGTCTGGCGGGATTGCCGGGCCATGCCGGCTCAGCCGCGCAACTGCTTGACCAGGGCCACGTATTTCTTCATGGCGTCCTCGGCCGACATCCCGGCCAGCTTCTCCCAGGCCTCGTACTTGGCGGTGCCGACGAAGTCGAAGAAGCCCGGGCGGGAACCGCTGACGTCGCCCTCGGCGCCCTGCTTGTACAGGGCGTACAGCCTGAGCATGGTGTCGTTGTCGGGCCGTTCGGCCAGGTCCATCACGTCCCTGGCGGCCTGCTGGAACTGCTTCTTAAGGTCGGACATCGCGTTTCTTCCCCCCATGCCTGTGCCGGTGAATAGCATGCACCCGGGGGGCGGTCAACGCGGGGTTTGCCGCTGCCACGGCCCTCTGGCAACGTAAGCACATCGGCCGGCCGTTCCGGCACGGCATGGATCAGGGCAGGGGAGGGGTACATGAGTTATTTCGTCACCGGCGGCACCGGCTTCATCGGGCGCTTCCTGGTCAGCAACCTGCTCAAGCGCAAGGGCACGGTCTACGTGCTGGTGCGCAAGGGCTCGGAGAAGAAGCTCGACGCCATCGCCGAACGCATGGGCTGGGACCGCAAGCGGGTGGTCGCGGTCACCGGCGACCTGGCCAAGCCGAAGCTGGGCGTGGCCCCGGCCCGGATCCGCGCCCTGGCCGGCAAGGTCACCCACTTCTTCCACCTGGCCGCCATCTATGACCTGACCGCCGACGCCGAGAGCCAGCGCGTGGCCAATGTCGAGGGCACCCGGCATGCGGTCGGGCTGGCGACGGCGCTCAAGGCCGGTTGCTTCCACCACGCCAGTTCGATCGCCGCCGCCGGCCTGTACCCGGGCGTGTTCCGCGAGGACATGTTCGAGGAGGCCGAGGGCCTGCGTGATCCCTACCTGCGCACCAAGCACGAAGCCGAGGCGGTGGTGCGCCGGGAATGCAAGCTGCCGTTCCGGGTCTACCGTCCGGGCATCGTCGTCGGCCACTCGCGTACCGGCGAGATCGACAAGATGGACGGCATCTACTACCTGTTCACCCTGATCAAGAAGCTGCGTCAGGCCCTGCCGCAGTGGATGCCGACCCTGGGCGTGGAAGGCGGCCGCCTGAACGTGGTGCCGGTGGACTTCGTCGCCGACGCCATGGACCACATCGCCCACAAGCGCGGCCTGGATGGCCAGTGTTTCCACCTGGTCGACCCCAGGCCGATGCGTTTTGGCGAGCTGATGAACGTGTTCTGCCGGGCGGCGCACGCCCCGGAGATGACCATGCGCCTGGATGCGCGCATGTTCGCGGTGGTGCCGGCGCCGGTGCGCGGCGCCCTGGTCAACCTGCCGCCGGTCAAGCGCTTTACCGGCATGCTGCTCAAGGACCTGAAGATTCCGCAGTCGGCCCTGGGCTTCATCACCTACCCGACCCGTTTCGATACCCGCAATGCCGAGCGGGTGCTCAAGGGCAGCAAGGTCCGCCTGCCGGACATCGAGGATTACGCCTGGCGGCTCTGGGACTACTGGGAACGCCACCTGGATCCGGATTTGTTCGTCGACCGCTCGCTGCGCGGCAATGTCGAGGGCCGGGTAGTGATGATCACCGGCGGCTCCTCCGGCATCGGCAAGGCCACCGCCGAAAAGGTGGCGGCGGCCGGGGCCAAGGTCATCATCGTTGCCCGCGGCAAGGAGGAGCTGTTCGCCACCCGCGACGAGATCATCGCCGCCGGCGGCAAGTGCTGGGCCTATCCCTGCGATCTCGCCGACATGGATGCCTGCGACCAGCTGGTCGCGACCGTGCTGGCCGAACACAAGGCGGTGGATGTCCTGGTCAACAACGCCGGCCGTTCGATACGCCGTTCGATCGAGCTCAGCTACGACCGCTTCCACGACTTCGAGCGGACCATGCAGCTGAACTACTTCGGCAGCCTGCGCCTGATCATGGGCCTGCTGCCGACCATGACCCGGCGCCGGCGCGGCCACATCATCAACATCAGCTCGATCGGCGTGCTGGCCAGCTCGCCGCGGTTCTCGGCCTATGTCGCATCGAAGGCGGCCCTGGATGCCTTCAGCCGCTGCGCCCAGGCCGAGTTCAGCGGCAAGAACATCGCCTTCACGACGATCAACATGCCCCTGGTGAAGACGCCGATGATCGCCCCGACCAGGATGTACGAGTCGGTGCCGACCCTGACCCCGGACGAGGCCGCCGACCTCGTGGTCAAGGCCATCATCGAGCGGCCGAGCCGGGTCGCCACCCGCATGGGCATCTTCGCCGCCACCCTGAATGCGGTGGCGCCCAAGGCCTACGAGGTGATCATGAACACCGCCTTCGAGATGTTCCCGGATTCGGCGGCGGCCAAGGGCGACCGCAAGGCACTCAAGGACGAGCGGCCGACCAACGAACAGGTCGCCTTCGCCGCCCTGATGCGCGGCGTGCACTGGTAAGCGCCGGGGCTGAAACGAAGCGGGCGCCGCGGCAACGCGGCGCCCGTCTTCATTGCGGCCGGCCGGAAGGCGCTACTGGCACTGACGCCAGCGCACCGGCACGGTGCTGCCGGGCGGCGGCTCCAACTGCAGGCGCGAGTAACGCAGTTCCTCGTACTCGACCAGGATGGCGCAGGCGTTGTTGACCAGGCCGCGGTCCATGCTGTCGGGCCGGGCCATGCTGACGACCAGGGTCGACTGGGTGGTCCACATCGCCGCCTTGACCTCGTCCAGGATCGCCACCCGGGCGGCGGCGGTGGCGCGGCGCTGGCCGCGCTGTTCCTCGCTGAGGTTCTCGACTTCCTCCAGGATGCGGCGCGCTTCGGCCACCTGGCGGCTGGCCTCGTCGACCGGTTCGGCCTCGGCCGGCGCGGGCAGCTGTTCCGGCGCCGAGGTATCGGCCTCGGCCGGCGTCGGTTGCGCGGCCGGCGTGGCCGGGCCGGCGGCCACTGGCGCCGACGGGCTGGCGAGCGGGCTTTCCGGCTGGCCCAGCCAGGCGCCGAGATAGACCAGCAGGCCCAGGCCCAGGCTGCCGGCGATGCCGACCTGCTTGCCGCGCCGGGTTTCCGAGCTGGCGTGTTCGCGTACCGATTCGACCATGGCCGCCGGGGCGAAGGGTTCAACCTGCGGCCATAGGCTGGGGCCGTCGATCAGCTCGACCTCGTAGCGGCGCGCCAGGTCGCGGGCAAAGCCCTCGGCGCTGCCCAGGGTGACCAGGATGCCGCTGCTGGCGCCCTGCAACTGCACGGCGTTTGCGAAGTCGCGGACATTGGCTTCGCCGAGGCGATAGGCGGTGCCGTGCTTGTAGCCGACCAGGCAGCGCTGGCCGTCCTTGAGCAGCACGAATTCGGTGCCGCCGTCGCCGGGCTGGCCACTGGAGGGCGCTTCCCGGTAGCCCTTTTCGCCGAGCGCCTGCAACACCAGGCCGGCGCACTCGCGCCACTTCATGCCGGCCAGCGCCTGGATGCCCGCCTGGGTTTCGGCCTTGCGTCGACGATGCACGCCGAACCACCAGAAACTGCCGGCCAGGGCGGCCAGGGTGGCGGCGATCGCCAGGATCAGGGGGGGCAGGGCGGACATCCAGCCGGACTCCAGGGTGGCAACGGGGCTGCAAAGCATAACGCCAAAACAGCACGGGCCCGGCTAGGCCGGGCCCGTGGCAGGGGCAGGAAAAGGAGTCCGCCAGCCCGAAGCCGAAAGGGGAGGGAGCGAACGACTCCGTTTCGGCTGGCGGACGCCGGAAAGGGGGCTCAGGCGCCCTGCGGCGGCAGCGGGCGCGGCGCCTTCGGAAGGCCGCGCTTGCCGGCCCCGGCCGAGGCCTTCTTCGCCGCGGCCTTGCCGGCCGGGCGCTTCTTCGCGCGGGTCTTGCGGGCGGGAGCCTTCTTCGCCGGCGCCTTCTTCGCCGGCACCTTCTTGCCAGCCGCCTTGCGCGCCGGCACCTTGCCGCCGAGGCGGCGCAGTTCTGCGGTCAGTGCCTCGACGCGGGCATTCAGGCCGTCCAGGTCGTCCTTGCCGGGCACGCCCAGGCGGTTCAGGGCGCGCTGCACGCGGTCCTCGAACACCTTTTCCAGACGGTCCCAGGTATCAACGGCGCGCTCGCGCACCACGCCCACCCGGTCCTCGACCGCGTCACGCACGGCATCGACCCGGCCGGTGGCCAGCTGACGAGTGGACTTCTCAAGGCTCATGCCTTCCTTGACCAGCGCCTCGAACAGCTTGGAACCCTCGCCCTGGGCGCGGTGGAAGGCGCCGATGCCGGCGGCCCAAATCTGCTGGGCGGACCCCATGATCGAACGGGACAGCTGCTCGGCACGGGCCTGGAGGTCGGCGGCGCTGGGCTTGGCGGCGGCCTTGGCGCGCGCGGTCTTCTTGAGCTTGGCCATGGATCGGATGACTCCTGTGGTCGGTTCGGTCGGGCAAGCACCCTGTGTGGCGCACCTTGCGCGTGCCGTCTAGAGCTTTCACACCAAGGGCGGGCGCGGGTTCAGCCGCGGCCGGCGAGCGGGTGGCCCTTGCCGACCAGGCGTTCGACATCGTCCAGGGCCCGGTCCAGGCGAGCGGTGGCGGCGGTGCGGCGGCGGGCCGGTCCCAGCCCGGCCAGCAGGGTGGCGGAGGGATCCTCCAGCAGCTCCGTCCGCAGGCGCAGGCCATGTCGGGCCAGCAGCGGTTCGATCCGTTCGCGCTTGCGACGCAGGTCCGCCAGGGTCGAGCGGAAGGCGTGCTCGCAGACCCGGTGCCGGGCCGAGTAGCCGAAGACATTGGTGTAGAACATCTCGCCGTCGTCCTCGTTCGGCTCGAACACCAACTGGTCGACCTGCGGGTAGCGTTCGGCGTACTTCTCCAGGCCGACCCGCATGCGCGACTGCAGCATGGTACGCACCGTCTGCGAGAGCACCATCGGCAGGCCGCCCTTGGCCAGCTTGTCGCCGCCGCGTTGTGGAGAATCGCTGGCGCTGCGGGCGTTGTAGGGCACGAAGGGGTTGACGCCGATCATCAGGTCGATGCCCTGGTCGAGCACCGCCGAGGCGTGCATGGTCCGGCGCAGGGCGCCATCGACGAAATGGTGGCCGCGGATGTCCACTGGCGGGTACAGGCCGGGCAGGGCCGAGCTGGCCTGCACCGCCAGCGAGATCGGCACGTCGTCCCAGCCGGGGCCGCCGAAGCGCACGGCTTCGCCGCTGTCGAGGTCAACGGCCACCACGTAGAGCCTGGCGGCCAGGTCGCGGAAGTCGTTGCTGCGCCCGTGCAGGGTGAATACCTGCTGCAGGAAGCGCTCGATGCCGGAGTTGTCGAACAGGCCGGTCGGCACGGCGCTGCCGAGGCGGCCGATCAGGTCGGCCAGGTGCGGGCCGGCCGGGTCGCGCAGCACGCCCTTGCACCAGCCGGCCGCCAGGCCGGGCAGGGCGACGGCGCGGCGCAGGTACTCGCCGAACGCCGGGCGCAGGAACATCCCGGGGCGGAAGCGCACGTCCGGGCAGTCGCCGGTGATGAAGATCCGGCACATGTCGGCGGTGTCGAGCCGGTTGGCCAGGCCGGCGGCGAGGAAGGCGCCGGAGCTGACGCCGACGTAGGCGTCCAGCCGGGTCAGGTCCAGGCCTTCGATGGCAACGTCCAGGGCCCGCAGCGCGCCCAGCTCGTACATGCCGCCGATGGGGCCGCCACCGGCCACGGCCAGGCCGATCCGCCCGTGGCGGTTGCCTGGACGCTTCCTGGCGGGTTGTATTACCAGCATGCTTTGCAAGTTCCTGCGGGCAAGGGCGTCCGGATTGTAGCCCCTGGCCTGCCCCCCACAAGTGACCGGCACCACAAACCTTTCCCGCCCATGAATTCCCTCCCGTGAGCCAGACCCGCCAGCGCCAGCGGCTGGCCAGGCGCCTGGCCTGGCAGCGCCGCCTGAACGACCCGGCCACCGATCCGCGCAACCGGCTGCCGACCCTGCCGCTGCTGCGGGCCTGGCAGGCGGCACGGCTGCGCGAGAGCTTCCGCGACTTCCTCGAGCAGCCGCGGACCCGGCCGGCGGCGGAATTCTTCCTGGACGACCTGTACGGTGACCGCGACTTCTCCGGCCGTGACCGCGACGCCGCCCGGGTGTTGCCGGCCATGGCCAAGCTGCTGCCGGCGGCCTTGCTGGAAGCGGCGGTGCAGGCGATCGAGCTGGCGGTGTTGAGCCACGCCTTCGATCTGCGGATGGCGCAGGCCCTGGCCGAACGGCCGGAGCCGACCGCGGCGATCACCCCGGAAGACTACGGCCAGGCCTACCGCAAAGCCGGGTGTCCGCGCCTGCGGCGACACCAGATCGGTCTGATCCTGGCCCTGGGCCGGACCCTGGAGGCGGCCGTGCACATGCCCGGGGTGGGGCGCCTGCTCCGGGCCTCGCGCCTGCCGGCGCGGCTGGCCGGCGTTTCCGACCTGCAGGGATTCCTGGAGCGGGGCTTCGCCGCCTTCGCGGCCCTGGACGATGCCGGGCCGTTCCTGGACGCGATCGCCGAGCGCGAGTACGCCGCCAGCCGGCGCCTGTTCGCCGGCGACCCGGACCCGTTCGGCCTCAGCCGAAAGCCTCGTCCAGGTAACGGTGGATCTCGTTCTCGACCGTCGGCTTGAGCGCCAGCAGCAGGAAACCCAGGTCGGCCGCGACCCGCACCTCGTCGGCACCGACCTCGATCTGGCCGTCGACGCCGCTGCGGGAGAAGTTCAGGGTATTGCCCTGCCACTGGCATTCGACGTCGAAGCGCTCGGAGAGGTGATCGGCCACCTTCTGGATGGCGGCCTTGGCCTGGGCGGCGGGCAGGGAATGCTTGCGGCGGATGTCGATGTCGGGCATGGCGGCTGTGCTCTCGGAAGGCGGCCCATTCTGCGCGGAAACGGCGTATCCACCAAGCATGCGGCCGCTGGCCCCGTGCTAGATTGCGCGGCGGAGGAGAATGGATGCAGCTGAGCTTTCCCAACGGCGAACACCCCGACGTGCCCCTGCAGGGCGAGGTCACCCTCGGCAGCCGCGGCAGCCGCGTGCAGTTGCAGGGGCTCGGGCTGGCGCCGTTGCACGCCAGCTTCCAGATCGACCGGCGCGGACTCTGGCTGCGGGTGCCGGCCGGCGTGCCGCCGGTGCACGTGAACGCCCGTCCGGTCCGCCGGCTGGCGCAGCTGCGTCCCGGCGACCTGGTCTGCCTGGAGCGGCTGCGCGTCGTGGTCAAGGACGACGACACGCCGCCGATCGAGCGGCGCATCCCCGCCTCGGCGCCTTCGCCGATGTCCGAGGCGCAGCGGGTGGCAGCGGCGCGGGTGGTGCTGCGCGGGCAGAGCGGCAGCCATTTCGGCCGCAGCCATACCCTCAACGAACCACGCCTGATCGGCCGCTCGCCCTCGGCCGACATCCGCCTGGACGATCCGGCGGTGGCCGAGCGGCATGCCGTGGTCGAGCTGCACGGCGACCGCATCATCCTGCGCGCCCAGTGCCAGGAACCGACCTTGCTCAACGGCGTGCCCGTGCTCGACGCGGTGCTGGCGCCCGGCGACCAGCTGCAGATCGACCAGTACCGCTTCGTGCTGGAAGCCCCGGGCCTGCCCCTGCGCGGCCAGGCCGGCGTCGGCCGGGTGGCCGCCAACCCGCATACCCAGACCATGCCGGCGGTGAGGGTGCCGGTGGCGCGCGACCCCGAGCCGCGCAGCCCGGACAGCCCGGCGCCGGGCAAGGGCGGCGACCGCGATCCCGGTTCGCTGTGGTGGCTGATCGCCGCGGCCACCGTGCTGGCGGCAGCCCTGACCGCGCTGCTGATCTACGCGCCGCGGGTCGGCTGAACCGCGGCCGCGGCCGGCGCCCGCCGCCAGCGCCACCAGGCGCGCAGGCCCAGCAGCAGGGCGAGGATGGCCGCGTACAGCAGTGGCTCGCGCAGGTCGGCCTTGACCAGCCAGAGGTAGTGCAGCACCGCCAGCACGCCGGCGGCATAGACGGCCTTGTGCAGCCGGCCCCAGTTCCGCCCGAGCCGGCGCATCCAGCCGCGGGTCGACGTCAGGGCCAGCAGGAGCAGCAGCAGCCAGGCGGAGAAGCCGACCGTGATGTAGGGCCGCTCGACGATGTCCTCGAGGATCTGCTGCCAGTACGCGCCCAGGTCCAGTACCAGGTACACCGTCAGATGCAGGCAGGCATAGAAGAAGGCGTAAAGCCCGACCAGGCGGCGGAAGCGGACCGGCCAGGCCTGGCCGAGCAGGCGGCGCGCGGGCGTCACCGCCAGGCTGAGCAGCAGCAGGCGCAGGGCCCAGTCGCCGGTGCCGTGGGTGAGTTCGGCCACCGGGTCCGGCCCCAGGCCGCCGCTGAAGGCGCGCCGCACCAGCAGCGCCAGCGGCAGCAGCAACAGGCCGTGCGCGATGGCCTTCAGCCAGAACCAGCGCCAGTCGATCCGCGCTAGAACCACTTGCGCAGGTCCATCCCGTCGTAGAGCGAGGCCACCTGCTCGCCGTAGCCGTTGAAGGGCAGGGTGGGGATGCGGCGGGCGAACAGGTTGCCGCCCTCGCCGGCGATGCGGCGTTCGCTGCGCTGGCTCCAGCGCGGATGCGGCACGTCCGGGTTGACGTTGGAGTAGAAGCCGTATTCGTCGGGTTGCGCCAGGTTCCAGGCCGTCGGCGGCATCTCCTCGGTGAAGTCGATGCGGACGATGGACTTGATGCTCTTGAAGCCGTACTTCCAGGGCACCACCAGGCGCAGCGGCGCGCCGTTCTGGTTCGGCAGCGGGCGGCCGTACATGCCGGTGGCCAGCAGGGCCAGCGGATGCATGGCCTCGTCCATGCGCAGGCCCTCGCGGTAGGGCCAGTCCAGTACCCCCAGGCGCAGGCCGGGCATGGTGTCCGGGTCGGCCAGGCTGGTGAAGGCGACGTAGCGCGCACGCGAGGTCGGCCGGAAGCGCTTGATCACCTCGGCCAGGGGAATGCCCAGCCAGGGGATGACCATGGACCAGCCCTCGACGCAGCGCAGCCGGTACACCCGTTCCTCGGGCGTGTGCGGACGCAGGATGTCCTCCAGCGGGAAGGTGCCGGTGACTTCGGCCTCACCGCCGACCACCAGCACCCAGGGCTCGGTGCGCAGGGCATGGGCGTGCCGGAGCGGGTCGGCCTTGCCGGTGCCGAACTCGTAGAAGTTGTTGTAGCTGGAGGCGTCCTCGTAGCGGGTCAGTTCCTCGCTGCTGCGGAACCCCTGCGGGCCGTCATCGGGCGGGGCCAGGGCCAGCGGCTCCTCGTCGGCGCCGGCGCAGCCCGCCAGGGTGGCCAGGGGCGCGCCGGTGGCCGCCAGCAGCAGGCGGCGGCGCGCCTTCCATACCGGCTCGGGGGTGATTTCCGAGGCGTGGATACGGGGCAATCGGAAGCGGGACATGGTCGGCTCCTGGCCTGCGCGGCCGATTCGGCTGGCTATACTCCCCCCTGAGTATCCAAGGGGGGCCGGGGATGCGCCTGACCGAGGCTTTTGCGTCGTCGGAAAGCATCGTCGCCGTTTTGCGGGCCAGCGACGGTGTCTTCCTCGACGTCAATCCCGCCTTCGAGCGTAGCACCGGCTGGCGCAGGGAGCAGGTGATCGGCCGGCTGCCGGTGGACATCGGCCTCTGGCAGGACCCCGACTTCCGTTCCAGGGTCTGGAGCGTGCTGCGAGCCGACCATCGGGCGGTGGCGATACCGGCGCGCATCGTCTGCGCCGACGGCAGTGTCCGCGCCGGCCTGGTGAGCGCCGAGTTCGCCAGCGAGGGCGGCGAATCGGTGCTGTTCTGCCTGCTCTACCTGCTGCCTGAAGGCGAGGACGCGCCCGAGGAGGAGCCGGACCACCGCTTCTACCGTTCGCTCTACCTGGCGGCCTCGGAAGGCCTTTACCGCAGCCTGCCCGGCGGCGGTTTCCTCGACGTGAACCCGGCCATGGCGCGGATCTTCGGCTATGCCTCGCCGCAGCAGATGCTGGCCGAGGTCGCCAGCAAGGCCAGCCTGCTTTACGTGGACCAGGAGCATGTCGCCCAGGCCCACGCGGTGCTGCGCGCCGGCGGCCGCCTGGAACGGGCCCGGGCCCGGGTCCGCCGCCGCGACGGCAGCATCATCTGGATCAGCGAGAACGCCCGCGCGGTCTTCGACGAGAACGGCCAGGCGCTGTTCTTCGAAGGCTCGATCATCGACATCACCGCCCGGGTCGAGGCCGAGGAGGCGCTGAAGCAGTCGCAGGCCCTGTACCAGGTGCTGGTGGAGAACAGCCGCGACGGCGTCTTCCTGATCCAGCGCGGCAGGGTGGTGTTCGCCAACGAGGCGATGGCGAACATCCTTGGCTATCCGGTGGCGGAACTGACCGGCATGGACTACATGCGCCTGGTCGACCCGGACGACCTGGCCGCCCAGGCCGAGCGGCGGGCCAGTCGCGAGGCGGGCTCGCGCCAGCTCCAGGTCTACGAGGTGCGGCTGATCCGCAAGGACGGCCGCCGCATCCTCTGCGAGGTGCGCGCCGACGCGGTCGAGTACCGCGGCGACATCGCCTCCACCGGCACCCTGCGCGACGTCACCGAGGAGCGCGCCCGGCAGCGGGCGGTGGAGGACGCCGAGCGCCGCTACCGCGAGCTGTTCGAAAGCTCGCCGGCCGGCCTGTTCCGCAGCACCCTGGCCGGGCAGATCATGGAGGTCAACCAGGTCATGGCCTCGCTGCTGGGCTACGACGATCCCGAGCAGCTCAAGTCCGGCGTCGGCAGCATGGCCGGCCTGTACGTCGATCCCGGCGAGCGGCCGATCCTGCTGGAGCGCGCCCTGCGTGACGGCGGCTTCAGCAACCACGAGACCCGGGCGCGCATGCGCGACGGCCGCGAGAAGTGGGTCAGCGCCAGCGTCCGCCTGATCCGCGACGAGGACGGCAAGCCCCTGCACCTGACCGGCTCGCTGCTGGACGTGGATGAGCGCCACGCCATCCAGCAGGCCTTGCAGCGTTCGGAAACCCGCTACCGCACCCTGGTCGAGCACAGCCAGGTCGGCGTCTACATCATGCGCGGCGACCGCTACACCTATGTCAACCACGCCTTCGCGCGGATGGTCGGCCGCAGCGAGGACGAGCTCGAGGGCCACGACTACCGCGAGATCATGGCGCCGGAATGCATCCCGCTGTCAGAGGAGCGTGACCGCAGGCGGCAGACGGGGGAGGCGGTGTCCGGTGATTTCGAGACCTGCCTGCTGCACAGGGACGGGCACCGGGTCTATGTCCGGGTCAGCATCGGCCCGGTGACGCTGGACGGGGTCGAGCACCTGACCGGCACGGTGCTGGACATCACCCGCCAGCGCGAGGCCGAGGACCGGCTGCGCTTCCACGCCACCCACGATCCGCTGACCGGCCTGCCCAACCGCATGCTGTTCAACCAGCGCTTGGCCGAGGCCATGGCCACCACCGTCGGCGGCGATGCCGGTGCGGCCGGCTACGCGGTGCTGTTCCTGGACCTGGACGGCTTCAAGTGGGTCAACGACAGCCTGGGCCATGGCGCCGGCGACCGCCTGCTGGTGCAGATTGCCCGCCGGCTCGAGGACCACCTGCTGCGCGAGGCGCTGATCGCCCGCTACGGTGGCGACGAATTCACCCTGCTGCCGGACGGGCCCTGCAGCCTGACCCGGGCGGTGGACATCGCCCGGACGGTGCTGCGGGTGTTCGAGCAGCCCTTCGAGATCGCCGGCCAGCAGGTGTTCTCGGCCGCCAGCGTCGGCATTGTCCTGGGCCGGCGCGAGTACGAATCGCCCGACCAGGTGCTGCGCGACGCCGACACCGCCATGTACCGGGCCAAGGCCGCCGGCAAGTCCGGTTTCGTGGTCTTCGACGAGGCCATGCACCAGCAGGCGCTCAGCCGCCTGCAACTGGAAACGGACATCCGCCTGGCCCTGGAACGGGGCGAATTCCGCCTGCACTACCAGCCCATCGTCGACCTGGCCAGCGGTCGCCTGGTCGGGGCCGAGGCCCTGGTGCGCTGGGCGCATCCGGTGCGCGGCCTGCTGGTGCCGGCCGACTTCCTGGCGGTGGCCGAGGAGACCGGCCTGATCGTCGACATGGATGCCTGGGTGCTGCGCGAGGCCTGCCGGCAGCTGGCGGCCTGGCGCTCCCGCTTCCCGGAGTGGAGCGAGCTGGCCATCAACGTCAACGTCGACGAGAAGCAGATGGTCTCGGCCGGCATCGTCGAGGAGGTTTTCTCGCTGCTGCAGCGCAATGGCCTGCCGCCGGCCTGCCTGCGCCTGGAGGTCACCGAGACCGCCTTCCGCAGTGGCCGCGCCAAGGCCGAACAACGGCTGCTGGCGCTCAAGGCCCTGGGCGTGGGCCTGGTGGTGGACGATTTCGGCACCGGCTATTCCTCGCTGGAATCCTTCGCCGCCTCGCCCTTCGATGCGCTGAAGATGGACCAGGTGTTCATCCGCGACATCGCCAGCAATGCCCGCCACCGCGCCATCGTCCGCACCATCGCCGGCTTCGCCCGCGAACTGGGCCTGGCCATGACCGCCGAGGGCATCGAAACGGCGGACCAGCGCCGGGTCGCCACCGAGCTCGGCTGCCAGTTCGGCCAGGGTTACCTGTTCGCCCGACCGCTGCCGGCGATCGAATTCGAGCAATTACTCCTCGGGGATGCCCGCATCGTCGGATGACCCGATGCCCGGCGTGTCGACGCCGTGCTAGCCTGCCAATGCCAACCCCGAGGTGATCCCATGTCGCGTGCCTTCAACTTCAGCGCCGGCCCTGCCGCGCTGCCGGAATCCGTTTTGCGCCAGGTCCAGGCCGAACTGCTGGAATGGCGGGGTGAACGGGCTTCGGTGATGGAGGTCAGCCACCGCGGCAAGGCCTTCGTGGAGTGCGCCGCCGAGGCCGAGCGCGACCTGCGCGAGCTGGCCGGCATCCCCGACGATTACGCCGTGCTCTTCCTGCAGGGCGGCGCCACCGTGCTGGCGGCCCTGCTGCCGATGAACCTGGCCGGTCCCGACGCCGGCGCCGACTATGTGCTCACCGGCCACTGGGGCGAGAAGGCCCTGGACAACGCCCGGCCGCTGCTGAAGACCCGGGTGGCCGCCAGCGCCAGGGAACAGGGCTACACCGGCATCCCGGACGCGGCCGGCTGGGACCTGGATCCGTCCGCGGCCTATGTGCACGTCACCGGCAACGAGACCATCCACGGCGTCGAGTTCCGCGACTACCCGGACACCGGCAGCGTGCCGCTGGTGGTGGACGCGTCCTCGAACTTCCTGGCCGAACCCGTTGACGTGCGTCGCTTTGGCGTGCTCTACGGCGGCGCCCAGAAGAACCTGGGACCCTCCGGCCTGGCCCTGGCCATCATCCGCCGCGACCTGCTCGGCCGGCACGGCCGCAACCTGCCGCCGATTTTCGAGCTGCAGAACCACGTCAAGAACGACTCCATGTTCAACACCCCGCCGACCTTCGCCTGGTACGTGCTGGGCCTGGTGCTGAAGTGGATGAAGGCCGAGGGCGGCCTGGCCGCCTTCGGCGAGCGCAACCGGCGCAAGGCCGAGCGCCTGTACGCCGCCATCGACGCCTCCGGCGGCTTCTACCGCAACCCGGTGCAGCCGGCGGCGCGCTCGCGCATGAACGTGCCCTTCACCCTGGTGGATCCGGCCCTGGACAAGACCTTCCTGGCCGAGGCCGAGGCCGCCGGCCTGATGGGCCTCAAGGGTCACCGCGCCGTCGGCGGCATGCGCGCGTCCATCTACAACGCCATGCCGGAGGAGGGCGTGGCGGCGCTGGTGGACTTCATGGCCGACTTCGCCCGCCGGCACGGCTGAGGCATGGCGGGGCGGCAGGACTGGCTGGCCGGACCGGGCGCGCCGCTGCGCGGCGAGCTGCGGGTGCCCGGCGACAAGTCGGTCTCGCATCGCGCCATCATGCTGGCCGCCCTGGCCGAGGGCGAAAGCCGTATCGAAGGCTTCCTGGAAGGCGAGGACACCCTGGCCACGGCGGCGATCTTCCGCGGCATGGGCGTGCGCATCGAGGCGCCCTCGGCCGGCGAGCGGGTGGTGCAGGGCGTAGGCCTGCATGGGCTTCGGGCGCCGGCGGGCGAACTCGACTGCGGCAATTCCGGCACCGCGATGCGGCTGCTGGCCGGCCTGCTGGCCGGCCAGGCCTTCGACAGCGTGCTGGTCGGCGATGCCTCGCTCTCGCGCCGGCCCATGCGGCGGGTGCTGGATCCGCTGGGGCGCATGGGCGCCCGCATCGGCGCCGGGGATGGCGGCCTGCCGCCGTTGAGAATCTTCGGCAAGAATGATCTACAAGCAATTGATTTCCATAATGAACTGGCTAGCGCACAGGTGAAGTCGGCGGTGCTTCTGGCCGGCCTGTATGCCCGCGGCGAGACCCGGGTCCGCGAGCCCCGGCCCAGCCGTGACTACACCGAACGTATGCTGGCGGCCTTCGGCTGGCCGGTGCGCTTCCGGGTTGGCGAGGCGGCATTGGAAGGCGGTCACCGCCTGCGCGCCGCCGAGGTGCGGGTGCCGGCCGACTTCTCCTCGGCGGCCTTCTTCCTGGTGGCCGCCAGCCTGGTGCCGGGCAGTGATCTGCTGCTGCGGAGCGTCGGCATGAACCCGCGCCGCACCGGCCTGCTGACGGCGCTGCGCGCCATGGGCGCCGACATCCGCGTCGAGGCCGAGGGCGAGCAGGGCGGGGAGCCGGTGGCCGACCTGCGGGTGCGTCACGCCCCCCTGCGCGGCATCGAGCTGGACGAGGCCCTGGTGCCGGACATGATCGACGAGTTCCCGGCCCTGTTCGTCGCTGCCGCCCTGGCGCGGGGGCGCACGGTGGTGCGCGGCGCCGCCGAACTGCGGGTGAAGGAATCCGACCGCATCGCCGCCATGGCCCATGCCCTGCGCGCCCTGGGTGCCCGGATCGAGGAACGGCCGGACGGCGCCGTCATCGAGGGGGGCCGCCTGCACGGCGGCGAGGTGGACAGCCTGGGCGACCACCGCGTCGCCATGAGCCTGGCCGTGGCCGCGCAGCTGGCGGACGGCGAGGTGCGCATCCGCGACTGCGCGAATGTCGCCACGTCCTTCCCGGGTTTCGCCGGGCAGGCGGCGGCGCTCGGCCTCGGCCTGCGGGTCGAGCGGCTAGAATGAGCGCCATGTCGAAGATCCCCGTGCTGACCATCGATGGTCCCTCCGGTTCCGGCAAGGGCACCATCAGCCGGGCCGTGGCCGAGCGCCTGGGCTGGCATTACCTGGATTCCGGCGCCCTGTACCGGGCGGTCGGCCTGGCGGCGGCCTGGGAGGGCCTGGACCTGAGCGACGGGGAGGCGGTGGCCCAGTGCGCCGCCCGGACCCAGATCCGCTTCGAGACGGCCGGGGAGGGCGAGCCCCGGGTGATCGTGAACGGCAAGGACGCCACCCGCCTGCTGCGCACCGAAACCGCCGGCGCGGCCGCCTCCGCCATCGCCGCCCACCCCCCGGTCCGGGCCGCTCTTGTGGCGCTGCAGCACAGCTTCCGCAAGCCGCCGGGCCTGGTCGCGGACGGCCGCGACATGGGCACGGTGATCTTCCCGGACGCCGCCTGGAAGGTCTTCCTGACCGCCAGCGCCGAGGAGCGGGCCAGGAGGCGCTATAAGCAGTTGAAGGAAAAAGGGGTTTCGGTTAATCTTGCCGACCTGCTGAACGAAATCGCCGCTCGGGACGAGCGCGATGCGAGCCGTTCGGTGGCGCCCCTGAAGCCCGCGGAGGACGCGGTCGTCGTGGACTCCACCGGCACGCCCATCCACGAGGTGGTCGAGCGTGTCCTGGCGGTGCTTCCGGAAAAGTACCGGTAGCCCGAGCGCTGGAACCGCAGCACGCCGCGACCGGCGGCGATTCCCAGGCAGGTCCGAATGCCCGCGCCAGGACGGCGCGGGGAACGTTGTTTCCAACCCATGCGCGCAAGCGCCAACAGGTGGGTCGCGGCGGAGCCGCTGCCCGTGTGTCCAACCCGAGTAACCTGACAATGACTGAATCTTTCGCTGAACTGTTCGAGCAGAGCCAGACCGAGCTCGCCAAGCTCAAGCCGGGCGCCATCGTGAGCGGCACCGTGGTCGAGGTGCGCTCCGACGTGGTCGTCATCAATGCCGGCCTGAAGTCCGAGGGCATCATCCCGATCGAACAGTTCCGTAACGAGGCCGGCGAGATCGAAGTGGCTCCCGGCGACACCGTGAAGGTCGCCCTCGAGTACCTCGAGAACGGCTTCGGCGAGACCGTGCTGTCGCGCGAGAAGGCCAAGCGCGCCATGGTCTGGGACGAACTGGAGGCCTCGATGGAGGCTGGCGAGATCGTCACCGGCCGCATCTCCGGCAAGGTCAAGGGCGGCTTCACCGTCGACATCCGCGACGTGCGCGCCTTCCTGCCGGGCTCCCTGGTGGATGTGCGCCCGGTGCGCGACCCGGGTTACCTCGAGGGCAAGGAACTCGAGTTCAAGATCATCAAGCTGGACCGCAAGCGCAACAACGTCGTCGTCTCCCGCCGTGCGGTGGTCGAGAGCGAGAACAGCGTCGAGCGCGAGCAGCTGCTCGAGCGCCTGCAGGAAGGCGCCATCGTCAAGGGCGTGGTCAAGAACCTCACCGACTACGGCGCGTTCGTGGACCTGGGCGGCATCGACGGCCTGCTGCACATCACCGACATGGCCTGGAAGCGCGTGCGCCATCCGTCCGAGGTGGTCAACGTCGGCGACGAGCTGGACGTCCGCGTGCTGAAGTTCGACCGCGAGCGCAACCGCGTCTCGCTGGGCCTGAAGCAGCTGGGCGACGATCCGTGGGAGAACATCGCCCGCCGTTACCCGACCGGCACCCGCCTGTTCGGCAAGGTCTCCAACGTCACCGATTACGGCGCCTTCGTCGAGATCGAGCCGGGCGTCGAGGGTCTGGTGCACGTGTCCGAGATGGACTGGACCAACAAGAACGTCAACCCGTCCAAGGTCGTGCAGGTCGGCGACGAGGTCGAGGTCATGGTCCTGGACGTCGACGGCGAGCGCCGCCGCATCTCGCTGGGCATCAAGCAGTGCACCCCGAACCCGTGGGAGGCCTTCTCGGCCCTGCACAAGAAGGGCGACAAGGTGTCCGGCCAGATCAAGTCGATCACCGACTTCGGCATCTTCATCGGCCTGGACGGCGGCATCGACGGCCTGGTGCACCTGTCCGACATCAGCTGGAACACCACCGGCGAGGACGTGGTCCGCAACTTCAAGAAGGGCGACACCGTCGAGGCCGTGGTGCTGGCGGTCGACCCGGAGCGTGAGCGCATCTCCCTGGGCATCAAGCAGCTGGAGCAGGATCCGGTCGGCCAGTACATGGCCGGTACCCAGAAGGGCAGCATCGTCACCGGCGTGGTCAAGGAAGTCGACGCCCGCGGCGCCACCATCGAGCTCGAGGGCGGTGTCGAGGGTTACATCCGCGCCAGCGACATCGCCAAGGAGCGGGTCGAGGATGCCAGCCAGCACCTGAAGGTCGGCGACAAGGTCGAGGCCAAGTTCATGGGCATGGACCGCAAGGGCCGCATGCTGCAGCTCTCGATCCGCGCCAAGGACGAGGAAGAGCTGGCCGAGACCCTGGCCGAGGTCAACAAGTCCTACGACGCCTCCGCCGGTACCACCAAGCTGGGCGCCCTGCTGCGCGAACAGCTGAACAAGGGCGAGTAATCGCCGCAGCTAACGCGGCCCGGGTTCGCCCGGGCCGCGCTTCTTCCGCGATACGAGGGATAGTCCGGAGATGACCAAGTCCGAGCTGATCGAAGTGCTGGCGCGTCGCCAGGCCCACCTCAAGGCCGACGACGTGGACCTGGCGGTCAAGACCCTGCTCGAGATGATGAGCGGTGCCCTGACCCAGGGCGAGCGCATCGAGATCCGTGGCTTCGGCAGCTTCTCCCTGCATTTCCGTCCGCCGCGCATGGGCCGCAACCCCAAGACCGGGGAATCGGTGGCGCTGCCCGGCAAGTACGTTCCCCATTTCAAGCCCGGCAAGGAACTGCGGGACCGCGTCAACGCCGGCAATGCCGGTGGCAACGCGGGCGATCCGTCCACCGCCGAGGGCTGAGCTTCCGCCTCCGCTGCGATAAGCTTCGCGGGACCCTTCACAGGACCCTGAGCGGATGCGCCTGATCAAAGTCTTGCTGGCCCTGCTGTTCGTCCTGGCGGGCGTGCTGTTCAGCGCGCTCAATCGTGACCCCGTGCGGGTGGACCTGGGCTTCACCGTGCTGGATACCTACCTGGGCGCAGCCCTGCTGTTCGCGCTGCTGGCCGGCGCGCTGCTGGCCGGGCTGGTGCTGATGGTGGAAGTGGTCTGGCCGCGCCGCCGCCGCCATGCCGCGACGGCGGAAGCGGCGCCGACCGAACCGCCGACGGGCCATGACTGAGTATTTCTGGCTGCTGCTCCTGCTGCCGGTCGCGGCGGCCAGCGGCTGGCTGGCCGGCCGCCGCGGCGGCGAGCGCAAGGGCGGCGCGCGGGTGTCGCGCCTGTCCAATACCTATTTCCGCGGCCTGAACTACCTGCTCAACGAGCAGCAGGACAAGGCCATCGAGGTCTTCCTGCAGATCGCCGCCGTGGACAAGGACACGGTGGAGACGCAGTTCGCCCTGGGCCACCTGTTCCGGCGCCGCGGCGAGGTCGACCGTGCCATCCGCCTGCACCAGAGCCTGGTTGCCCGTCCCGGCCTGAGCGACGAGCAGAAGACCCGGGCGGTGCTGGCCCTGGGCGAGGACTACATGCGCGCCGGCCTGCTGGACCGCGCCGAAACCCTGTTCACCGACCTGGTCCGGGTGGGGGTGCAGGCACCGCAGGCCCTCAAGCACCTGATCTCGATCTACCAGGCCGAACGCGACTGGACCAAGGCCATCGAGCACGCCCGCCAGTACGAGTCGGTAAGCGGCGAACCGATGGGCCGGCTGATCGCCCAGTTCCACTGCGAGCTGGCCGAGAAGGCACGCCTGGCCGGACAGCCGGAGCAGGCCCGCGAGCACATCTTCGAAGCCTATGCCGCCGACAGCCACTGCGTCCGCGCCGGCCTGGTCGAGGGCACGCTGGAGCAGTCGCTGGGCAATGACGCCGCCGCCATCCGCGCCTACGAGCGCGTGGCCCGGCACGACATCGAATTCCTGCCGGAGATCCTCGAGCCGCTGCTTGCCTGCTATGAACGCCGTGGCGAGATGGCCCGCGCCCGCGGTTTCCTGATGGAGATGATCGAACAGTACCCGGGCATCTCGCCGGTGCTGGCCCTGGCCCGCATCCTGCAGCGGGACGAGGGCACGCGGGCTTCGCTGGAGTTCCTGGCCGCGCAGCTGCGCCAGCGCCCCTCGGTGCGCGGCGAGGCGGCCTACATCGAACTCAGCCTCAAGGATCCGGAGGCCGACCCCGCGGCGACGCTGCGCACGCTGCGGCAGATCACCGAACAGTTGCTGGTACGCACGCCCGGCTACCGCTGCCAGCGCTGCGGCTTCGGCACCCGCGCCCATCACTGGCAGTGCCCGGGCTGCAAATCCTGGGGCAGCGTGAAGCCGGTGCACGGGGCGGTGACGGAATGAGCGCGGAGGCCCTTCCGGAACAATGGCCGGCCTGGCTGGCGGTGGCGCTGGCCGGCAGCTTCGCCGCCACCTGGGCCTGGCAGCACTGGGCCCGCCGCCGCGGCGTGCTGGACCAGCCGGAGGAGCGCCGCCTGCATGCCGAGGCCACGCCGCGTGGTGGCGGCATCGGCATCGCCCTGGCGCTGCTGCTGGTGGTGCCCGCCCAGGGCGTGCCGGCCTGGGCCTTCGTGCCGGGCCTGCTGCTGGTGGCGGGCATCGGCCTGGTGGACGACCTGCGGCCGCTGCCGGCCTGGGCCAAGGCCCTGGGCCAGGCGCTGGGCGCCGCCCCGCTGGCCTGGGCGCTGCCGCTGGAGCCGGACTGGCTGGGTCCGTTGGCCGGCGCCGCCGTGGCCTGGCTGCTGATCGTCGCCCTGGTGAACATCTGGAACTTCATGGATGGCAGCAACGGCTTGGCCGGCAGCCAGGCCCTGCTGTTCGGGCTGAGCCTGGCCGCGCTGGCCGAGGGTCCGGCGCGCTGGCTGGGCCTGGTGCTGGCGGCGGCCTGCGCCGGATTCCTGCCGCTGAATTTCCCCCGCGCCCGGGTTTTCCTCGGTGACGTCGGCAGCCATGCCCTGGGCTTCGCGGTGGCCGCCGGCGTGCTGATGGCCGGGCAGGGCGGTGTGCCGTTCTGGCTGGCCTTGCTGCCGGCCTGCGTCTTTCTGGTCGATGCCGGCCTGACCCTGCTGGCACGCCTGCGCCGCGGTGAACGATTCTGGGAGGCGCATCGCGAGCACCTCTACCAGCGGGCGATCGCCGCGGGCCTGGGCCATGCGCCGGTCTGCCTGGGCTATGGCCTGGTCAGCGCCGGGCTGGGCCTGGCGGCGGTCGCGCTGGCGCGCAGCGCCCCGGCCACCGGCCTGGCCGGGGCGGCGGGCTTGCTGGCGGCGGTGCTGCTTGCGTACATGATCCTGCGTCGTCGCTGGCCGATGGCGCCCCGTTCCCTGGAGTTGCAGTGATGAAGTATTTCTCCGGCCCCGCGGCCCTGGTCGTGCCACGCATGCTGATCGTGGTGCACGACCTGCTGATGGTCGGTTTCGTCTGGGCGGGCCTGCGCTGGCTGGCCAGCGTCGCCGGCGCGCCGCCGGCGCCCTCACTGATGTTCGAGCTGATGGTGGCCATCCTGGTGCAGGGTGTGACCCTGCAGATGGTCGGCCTCTACCAGGGCCTGTGGCGCTTCGCCAGCCTGCCCGACCTGGCCAACCTGGTTCGCGGCGCGCTGATCGGCGTGCTGCTGATCGTCGCCGCGCTGTTCCTGCTCGGCCGCCTGCCGGAAGTGCCACGACGGGTGCTGATCCCGTATCCGGTGGCGCTGGTGGCCATGCTGGGCGCGCCGCGATTCCTCTATCGCCTGTGGAAGGACTACCAGCACGCCAAGCGTGGCAGCGGTACCCGCGTGCTGATCCTCGGCGCCGGCCGTACCGCCGAGAACCTGCTGCGCGAGCTGCGCGCCGACGGCCGCTACCAGCCGGTCGGCCTGCTCGACGACCAGGCCGCGCTCAAGGGGGCGAAGGTGCAGGGCGTGCCGGTGCTGGGCACCCTGGACGAGCTGCCCTACATCGCCCAGGAAACCGCGCCGCAGCTGCTGGTGATCGCCATGCCCTCGGCCACGGCGCCGGAGATGCAGCGGGTGGTGGCCCTGTGTGACGAGACCGGCCTGCCGTTCCGCACCGTGCCGCGCCTGGCCGATATGCTCGAAGGCAAGAGTCGGCGGCTGGAGCTGAGCGAGGTCAGGATCGAGGACCTGCTCGGCCGCAAGCTGGTCGAGTTCGAGGCGGTGTCGGAGACCATCGCCGGCAAGCGGGTGGTGGTCACCGGCGCCGGCGGTTCGATCGGATCGGAACTGGCGCGGCAATGCGTGGCGGCCGGCGCGGCGCAGGTGGTGCTGTTCGAACGCGCCGAGCTGCCGCTGGTGGAAATCGCCGAGAAACTCCGCCGCGACTACCCGCAGGCGGACGTCCGGCCCTTCCTGGCCGACTGCGGCGATCCGGTCGCCTGCCGCATCGCCCTGCAGGGCGGCGTCGATTTCGTCTTCCATGCCGCCGCCTGCAAGCAGGTGCCGCTGCTGGAGGCGCAGGTGCGCGAGGCGCTGCGCAACAACGTCGGCGCCACCGCCACCGTCGCCCGCGCCTGCCGCGAGCTGGGCGTGGGCAGCTTCGTGCTGATCTCCACCGACAAGGCGATCTGCCCGGTCAACGTGCTGGGCGCCAGCAAGCGTTTCGCCGAGCTGGCGGCGCAGGCGGTCTTCGCCGGCGACGGCGTCAAGCTGGCGGTGGTGCGTTTCGGCAACGTGCTGGATTCGGCCGGCAGCGTGGTGCCGCTGTTCCGGCAGCAGATCGCCGCCGGCGGTCCGGTCACCGTGACCCATCCCGAGGTCACCCGCTATTTCATGACCATTCCCGAGGCCTGCCAGCTGATCCTGCACTCGGTCAGCCTCGACGAGCTGCCCACCGCCGTCTATGCCCTGGACATGGGCCGGCCGGTGGCGATCCGCGAGCTGGCCGAGCAGATGATCCGCCTCAGCGGCAAGCGCCCGGGCATCGACATCGCCGTGACCTATACCGGCCTGCGCCCGGGCGAGAAGCTGCACGAGATCCTGTTCGATCCCTCCGAGCGCTACCAGCGCACCCGTCACCCGCGCATCCTCCGGGCGCTGCCGCGTACCGCCGACCTCGAACGCATCCAGGCGCTGCTGGATCACATGGAGACGCTGCTGGCCACGCCGGGAAGCGACGAAGCCCTGTTCTCGCTGCTGCGCGAGGCGGTGCCGGAGTACGTGCCGGGCGGCACGCAGGAGCAGCAGCCCGACCTGCCGCACGGCGGCGACGTCGGAGCCGGGGCTTCCGGCTGAGGGCCATGGACGCCGGCTCCGCCTACTATCGGGCGACGGCGCCGGCAGGCGCCCGTTACCCGGCGCTGACGGGCAGGAGTGAAGCAGGGACGGTCATCGTCGGCGGCGGCTTCGCCGGCCTGAACACCGCCCTGGGCCTGGCCGAGCGCGGCCATCGCGATGTCGTCCTGCTCGAGGCCCACGAAGTGGGCCACGGCGCCTCCGGCCGCAATGGCGGTTTCGTCTTCGGCGGCTTTTCGCTGGGCGAGGCCTCGCTGCTGGAGCATCTCGGCCCGGAGCGGGCCCGCCGCCTGTACCAGGGCACGGTGGACGCCGTCGAACGCATCCGCCGCCGCATCGGCCAGTACGGCATCGACTGCCAGGCCACCGATGCCGGCGTGCTGTGGGTGAACTGGTTCCGTGACCCGGAGGTGCTGCGCCGGCGCCAGCGCCTGCTGGCCGAGCACTACGGCGTGCAGTGGGAATGGGTGCCGCGCGGGCAGCTGCGCGAGCAGGTGCGCAGCGAGCGCTACGGCGATGCCCTGTTCGAGCGCAATGCCCTGCATTTCAATCCGCTGGCCTATGCCCGCGGCCTGGCCGCGGCGGCGACGGGGCAGGGCGTGCGCGTGCATGAGGACAGCCCGGTCATCGGCCTGGAGCGCGATGGCGCCGGCTGGCGGGTGCGCACAACCCAGGGCGAGGTGCGGGCGGAGAAGGTGGTGCTGGCCTGCGGCGGTTACCTGGCCGGCCTGCACCGGCGCGTGGATGCCTCGGTGCTGCCGATCGCCACCTATGTGATGGTCACCGAGCCGCTGGGCGCGCGCATGGACGAGGTGCTGCGCACCCGCGCCGCGATCTACGACAGCCGCTTCGCCTTCGACTATTACCGGCCGACGCCGGACGGACGCCTGCTCTGGGGCGGGCGGATCTCCGTCCGCGACCGGTCGCCGGCCGAGGTGGAACGCCTGCTGCGCGCCGACCTGGCGCGGGTGTTCCCGCAGCTGGCGGGCGTGCGCATCGAGCACGCCTGGTCCGGGCTGATGAGCTATGCCCGGCACGAGATGCCGCAGATCGGAGAGGTCGAGCCCGGCCTCTGGCTGGGCCAGGCCTTTGGCGGCCACGGCGTGGCGCCGACTACCTTCGCCGGCGAGCTGCTCGCCTCGGCGATCGCCGAGAGCGATACCCGCTGGCGCGAGCTCTCGCGTTACGGCCTGGTCTCCGCCTGCAAGCCCTTCGGCATGCTCGGCGCGCAGCTGGGCTACTGGTGGCTGCAGGCGAAGGACGCCTGGAAGGACTGGACGGAACGGAGGAAGCGATGAGCACGGAAATGCCGGAGCTGAGCTGGGCGGAGTTCGAGAAGGTCTGGCTGTGCGCCGGCACCGTGCTCAAGGTCGAGCCCTTCCCGGAGGCGCGCAAGCCGGCCTGGAAGCTGTGGGTGGACTTCGGCCCGCACGGGGTGAAGAAGACCAGCGCCCAGGTCACCCGTCTGTACTCGGCCGAAGACCTGGTCGGCCGGCAGGTGGTCGGGGTGATCAATTTCCCGCCCAAGCAGGTCGGCCCCTTCCGCTCCGAATTCCTGCTCACCGGCTTCCCCACCGACGCCGGCGTCGTCCTCACCGCCCTGGAACGCCCCGTCCCCAACGGCACCCGGTTGGCCTGATCTCTTGATGCGGAGTTGCGCGGACAGGACCAATCAGAAATGAATCAAGGGCTCTATCCGCGTTGATCCGCGTCGAAGCAAGAACCCCCGGTCGCCCGGGGGTTCTGGTGAGGCAGCGAAGGTTCAGAGGGCTTCGATGATGCCGGCGGCGCCCATGCCGGTGCCGATGCACATGGTGACCATGCCGTACTTCTGCTTGCGCCGGCGCAGGCCGTGCACGATGGTCGCGGTGCGGATGGCGCCGGTGGCACCCAACGGGTGGCCCAGGGCGATGGCGCCGCCCAGCGGGTTCACCTTGGCCGGATCCAGGCCGCAGTCGCGGATAACCGCCAGGGCCTGGGCGGCGAAGGCCTCGTTGAGCTCGATCCAGTCCAGCTGCTCCTGGCTCAGGCCGGCCTGCCTGAGCGCCTTCGGGATGGCGGCGATCGGGCCGATGCCCATCACTTCCGGACGCACGCCGGCGACCGCGAAGCTGACGAAGCGGGCCAGCGGGGTCAGGCCGTAGTCCTTGATCGCCTGCTCGGACGCCAGCAGCACCGCGCCGGCGCCGTCGCTCATCTGCGAGCTGTTGCCGGCGGTGACGCTGCCGCCGGCGCGGAACACCGGCCGCAGCCTGGCCAGGCCCTCGGCGCTGGTGTCGGCGCGCGGGCCCTCGTCCTGCTCGACCAGCAGCTCGCGCAGGCGCACGGTGTTGCCGGCCAGGTCGGGCTGGCGCGAGATCACCCGGTAGGGCGTGATCTCGTCCTTGAACTCGCCGGCGGCCTGGGCGGCCAGGGCCTTCTGGTGCGAGGCCAGGGCGAAGGCGTCCTGGTCCTCGCGGCTGACCTTCCATTCCTCGGCCACCTTCTCGGCGGTGATGCCCATGCCGTAGGCGATGGCGACGTTGTCGTCCTGGAAAACCCTGGGGCTGAGCGCCACCTTGTTGCCCATCATCGGCACCATCGACATGGACTCGGTGCCGCCGGCCAGGGCCAGGTCGGCCTGGCCGAGACGGATCTGGTCGGCCGCCAGCGCCACCGCCTGCAGGCCGGAGGAACAGAAGCGGTTGATGGTCTGCGCCGCCACCGTGTTGGGCAGGCCGGCCAGCAGCACGCCGATGCGCGCCACGTTCATGCCTTGCTCGCCCTCGGGCATGGCGCAGCCGATGATGGCGTCCTCGATGCGGTTGACGTCGATGCCCGGGGCCTGGGCGACCACGGCCTTGAGCACGTGCGCCAGCATCTCGTCGGGGCGGGTGTTGCGGAAGACGCCGCGCGGGGCCTTGCCGACCGGCGTGCGGGTGGCGGCGACGATGTAGGCGTCCTGGATCTGCTTGCTCATTGTCTTAGTTCCTCAGCGGCTTGCCGGTCTTGAGGGTGTGCATGATGCGTTCCTGGGTCTTGGGCATCTGCGCCAGGGCGATGAAGTGCTCACGCTCCAGCGCCAGCAGCCAGTCCTCGTCCACCAGGGAACCGCGGTCCACCTCGCCGCCGCAGAGGACGGTGGCGATGCGCTTGCCGATCTCGTAGTCGTGCTCGGAGATGAAGCGGCCCTCGAGCATGTTCTCCAGCATCATCCGGAAGGTGGCGATGCCGACGTCGCCGGCCACCTGGATGCGGCGGGCGGGCAGGGGCGGGCGGTAACCCGACTCGGCCAGGGCACGGGCCTGGGCCTTGGCCACGTGCAGCAGCTCGTAGGCGTTGAACACCACCAGGTCGCCCTCGCGGGCCAGCTTCAGCTCCTTGGCCTCCAGGGCCGAGCCGGAGACCTTGGCCATGGCCACCGCCTCGAAGTAGGGCTTGAGCGCGGCGAACACGTCTCCGCCCGGGCCGGCCGCCGCCGAGGCGCGCACGGCGATCTCCTTCAGGCCGCCGCCGGCCGGCAGCAGGCCGACGCCAGCCTCGACCAGGCCGATGTAGCTCTCCAGGGCCAGGACGGTGCGGGCCGAGTGCATCTGGAACTCGCAGCCGCCACCCAGGGCCATGCCGCGCACGGCCGCCACCACCGGCACCAGGGCGTACTTGATGCGCTGGCTGGTGGCCTGGAAGGTCTTCACCATGGCCTCGAACTCGGCCAGCTTGCCGGCCTGCAGCGAGGCCAGGGCACCGCTGAGGTCGGCGCCGGCGGAGAAGGGCTCCTTCGCCTGCCACAGCACCAGGCCGCGGAAGTCGCGCTCGGCGATGTCCACCGCCTTCTGGATGCCGGCCAGGACGCCGTCGGAGACGGTGTTCATCTTGGTCTTGAAGCCCAGCACGGCGATGCCGTCGCCGTCATGCCACATGCGTACCGAGTCGTCCTCGAACACGGTCTCGCCGGGGTTGGCGCGCTCGCCCAGCACCGGGTCCGGGAAACGCTGGCGGTTGTAGACGGCCAGGTTGGAGCGCGGCAGCAGCTCGCCGCGGGTCGGGCTGAAGCTGCCCTGGGCGGCGTGCACGCCGTCGCGGCCGTCGAACACCCAGTCCGGCAGCGGCACCTGCGCCATGGCCTTGCCGGCGACGATGTCCTCGGCGATCCAGTTGGCCACCTGCTTCCAGCCGGCGGCCTGCCAGGTCTCGAACGGACCCAGGCTCCAGCCGTAGCCCCAGCGGATGGCCAGGTCGACGTCGCGGGCGGTGTCGGCGATCGAGCCCAGGTGGTAGGCGCTGTAGTGGAACAGGTCGCGGAACAGCGCCCAGAGGAAGCGGGCCTGCGGATGCTCGCTGGCGCGCAGCCTGGCGAATTTCTCCACCGGGTCCTTGAGCTTGAGGATCTCGACCACGCCCGGGTCGGCCTGGCCGGAGGAGGGGCGGTAGTCCTGCTTGCCCAGGTCGAGCACCAGGATGTCCTTGCCCTTCTTCATGTAGATGCCGGCGCCGGTCTTCTGGCCGAGGGCACCCTTGTCGATCAGGGCCTGCATCCAGGCCGGGGTCTTGAAGTACTTGTGCCAGGGGTCGTCCGGCAGGGTGTCGGCCATGGTCTTGACCACGTGCGCCATGGTGTCCAGGCCGACCACGTCCGAGGTGCGGTAGGTGGCGGACTTGGGACGGCCCAGCAGCGGACCGGTCAGCGCGTCCACCTCGTCGAAGCCCA